>CAZAAQ010000001.1:0-3720 GCA_964483505.1 uncultured Candidatus Saccharibacteria bacterium
AATACATTCATGACAATTGCCACTATTGCATATATTGCCGTAAAAATTTAGATAATGTAGCGATTTACGCCATCATCGGTATTGCGACTGTAGCTGGCGCATCAGTGCTACTAAAGAGCCAAAAGCGCAGTAGAAGATAAGACGCGACCACTAGCGACTAAAACGCAGCTGATAAACAACAAAGCTGCTACAAAAAATTAGAATCTCTGTTTGAAAACCAAGAAATAAGGCACCCAAAAGGTGCCTTATTTCTTGCACATTATTTCTTATTTAATAATCCCATAAGTCAGTTTCCAAGCCAATACCCTGCGCACCGCCATGTTCAGCATATCTTCCGAAACCCGACCGTCTTTAACGCCCGCTAGCAGCTCCGTGTAGTGCTGTGCGAAGTTAGATGTGATAATCATGTCATTACCAGCCAACATCGCGTCTACAGCCGCGCTGCCGTTCGTCACATAAGTTTTTACCGCATCCATGCCAAGATCGTCAGTCATTATAATCCCAGAATATTTTAATTCGGTTCTTAGTTTGTCGTGAACCGCTGCCGACAATGACGCCGGCTTCGTGCTGTCCATGCAATTCACGATATTATGGTTGACCAGAATCGTTGGTGCGCCAGCCGCAATTCCAGCCTCAAATGGCTTAAAATCCGCCGCTTCAAACCGCGCGCAATCACGTTTGTCTACCGCAATCCCAGTATGCGTATCAACGTTATCGCCATAGCCAGGGAAGTGCTTTAACGTCGAAGATAGCCCATCAGCTTTCATCTTCGCTACCACTTGCGAAACGTAGTTAGAAGTCAGTTGCGCGTCCGTGCCAAAAGAGCGCGCATACATGAATGAGCCCTTATAGGTTGGCAAGTCAGCCACTGGGGCTAAGTTCAAATTAAGCCCTAAAGATTTCAATAAGGTATCTTTCTCTCGAGCATCGGATAATACCAGATTCATACCGCCTTTTTCATATAATGCCTGTGGTGGCCAAAACTTCACAGCCCGAAAGGCCCGGTATGCGCTCACTCTCACCACGGTACCGCCTTCTTCATCCACTCCAAAAATCATCGGTTGTTTACTGCGCGACTGGTTATCGTCAATCCGAGCAATCACGCTAGATTTGGTCTGATCAGCAAAATCACGCCCAAACATCACATAACCGCCAGGATAGTAAGCACTAATCTCTTTTTGAACTTCTGCCTGAGTCTCAGGATAGCGTGCTAAAAAGACCTGCCCAACTTTTTCTTCAGTACTCATTTTATTCAGAATTTCCGTCGCTCTAGCATATTGCGCCGAGAACAGCTCATCTGTCGGCCAAGTAGAGTCATTCGTCTTTTTTGGCTGATCATCATCTGATGCCGGCGTTGGCGTTGGCGTCGCAGCCGGAGTAATATCATTACTCACTTTCTGTTGTGCTCCCTCATTATTTTGATGCGACAATTGATACCAAGCCACCACGCCGCCTGCCGCTAAAGCTAGTGCAAAACAAGCAATTAGCACTTTCTTCTTCATACCTTAATTATACACCGGCTAAAATGTTATAATTCAGTTATGGATAACGTTACACCGACATTAGATCTTAGACAAAAATATAACAAATTCATCTTCGATTCGTTTCATGTTGACCACAACGCCGATGGATTACACGTTGAATATGTTTACAAACTCGGTGAATACACTTTTAAACCAACTGTCGACATTCCGATTACTGATATCCGCAACGAATGGCTCAATAACGATTTCATTGACTATTTATTTTTCAATTTTGGCATTATTAATGCCATCAACTATTACAAATTAAGTTGTGCGCCAAATTTTGTCATCCTAGCCGGCACGCTAACAAACGAGCAGCGCACTTTTTTCCAAAAGCTTTTTTATCATGGTCTGGGCGAACTTATGTACGTCAACAAATTCGACATTCCATTTGCTGATTTCATCAATGTCTCCGCTGTGGCTCCAGAAAAAGTCCCCGAATTTAAAATCGGCGAAAACTTTCACGGTAATCTCATTCCAGTTGGCGGCGGCAAAGATTCCGTTGTCACGCTTGAAGCTTTACAACCAATGCACGAAGGCAATCTATGTCTCCAATTTAATCGCAACATCTACCCGGAAAACCGCGCCGCCTTAGATTGTATTAAGCTCGCTGGTTATGGTCTGGATAAAACCGTTAACTTCAACCTATCTTTTGACCCATTGTTGTTCGATTTAAACAAACAAGGATTTTATAATGGCCACGTGCCATTTTCTTCCTGTTTAGCTTTCGCCAGCATCATCATGGCCTATCTAAACAACAAAAAGTATATCGTCCTTTCTAATGAAGCATCCGCCAACGAAGGCAATGTCGCTGGCAGTGATGTCAACCACCAGTACTCTAAGAGTTTTGAATTTGAATCAGATTTCCAAAATTACGTTAATAAGTTTATCACTACTAAAATTTATTACTTCAGCTTGCTACGCTGCATGAACGAATATGCTATCGTTCAGCGTTTTATCTCGCACCCAATGTATCTCAACGTTTTCCGCAGTTGCAATGTCGGCACTAAAGAAAATAAATGGTGCGGCGCTTGTGCCAAATGTCTGTATGTTTATATCATGCTTTATCCGTTTGTTTCAGCAGAAGACCTCAACAAAATTTTCGGCTATGACTTACTAGAAAACGCCAATTTGTTGCCACTATTTATTGGCCTCGTCAATCCAGACGCCGTCAAACCATTTGAATGCGTTGGCACCAAAGAGGAAATTAAATATTCACTCAACTTAGCACTTGCAAAGTTTGACAACAAAGACGATCTGCCTTATCTGTTAAAGTATTACAACACTTATTTTTACCGTGCAGACGAGCATTTTAATGTTGAGCATTTCTTCAACCCAGAACATCACATTCCACCAAAATATCTCAAATTGTTATACCCATAAAAAAGGCGCCAATGGCGCCTTTTTCAAAGGTAAACAAAAAATCAAAGAGCTACTGACATTCTAACCACAATATTCGGCTCGCACATCAATGCAATTATTAATTGGCAAAATATACGTAGACCCGCCAGTTGTAATTGCCGTCAGCTCTTTTTCGGCGGTTCGATCAATCTTTTCGATGTCGCTAGTAATGATTTGCGTTCCGCAAGGGAATCGCTTATCACACATCGCAGCACCGCGCAGATAGACACGACGACCAGGTCCTAAGGCCCGTTTTTCTCGTCGATAACCGTCAATCGCAATTTCTAGCCAAACCTCATCTTCGACTTCAGCTTCATCGTTACGTAAAGTGGTTACGTTCCAATCCGCCAAAATCGTGCGGCTTTCCAAACTCATGCCAGGAAGATTAAAGCGGAAAATCCCTTGTGTCGTATACACGACAGCAGCACCATTTTTACGCTTCATATCCAGCACGTGACCAAAAAAAGTTCTATTGGGGCCGCAGTTTACTGAACCCAACACCCTGCCATACAGGGAAAGTTCATCTCGACATTTAACGCTCCGTCCCAGATTCAAAAAATCGCTGACAATCATATTACCGTTTTCTTGCAAGCAGTCCCCCTTGAATGACAAATCACCGACAAAATACCAGTTCGATAACCAGACATCTTCTCTCATCTTGTTCACCCCTTTTAATGTACGATTTTTAGTAAAAAATTAACCTAAAAATTATACCACACAAATGCATTTTAGTCAAACAGTAATCCACCCGAATCTCTCTAATCGATGTTATAATTTTAATCAATGCAAAACACTA
>CAZAAQ010000001.1:3820-52653 GCA_964483505.1 uncultured Candidatus Saccharibacteria bacterium
AATCCACCCGAATCTCTCTAATCGATGTTATAATTTTAATCAATGCAAAACACTACTAAACAAGCCATTATTGATTATCTAACTGACAAAAGTCTTTTAATTTTAGGCTATGGCAGAGAAGGAAAGAGTGCGCTCCAGTTCATCCAACAGAATTTACCAACCGCAACTGTTGCCGTAGCTGACCAAGCCACCATTGACTTGCCGGGCGTTAGAACTATCTCTGGTCCAGATTATCTCCAAGCCGTTAATGATTATGATCTTGTCATCAAATCGCCTGGCGTCGTTATCGAAGATGCGCTAAGCACTGAGCAAAAGCAAAAACTCACCTCTATTACTGATTTATTTTTGCGATTTTGCCCGAACTCAATTATTGGCATCACCGGCACCAAGGGAAAGAGCACAACCGCCTCACTCACCTACCATATTCTAAAGACCTGTGGCAAAAATGCTCTATTAGTTGGCAATATCGGCAAACCATGTTTCGACGTGCTCGACGAGATAGCGCCGGATTCCATCATCGTTTTCGAACTATCCTGCCACCAACTCGAGTTTGTCCAAGCCAGTCCGCATATTGCTATCTTGCTCAATCTTTACGAAGAACATCTTGATCACTATATTAACGCTGAAGCCTACTATACGGCCAAAAAGAATATCTACGCCCATCAAACTGCCGCCGATTTTCTGATTTATGGCGACATTTTTCAGCACGCTAGCCGGAGCGAAATTGATTATCTACCAATGCATAAGGTTGATTTATATCATGACATGCATATTGAACCACAAGAAGTTCACACCAGTTTGCTCGGCGAACATAACATGTATGATATATTTGCCGCTACCGCTGCTTGTGAAGCCGTCGGCTTAGACCGACAAGACATTTTAGCCGCCGTTGCGTCATTCCACGGCTTGCCACATCGTCTTGAATTTATCGGCAACTACCACCAAATTAATTTTTATAACGATTCCATCGCCACCGCTCAAGAAGCCACCATTAATGGCATCAAAGCCCTTAGCAACGTTGATACCGTCATCCTCGGCGGCATGGATCGAGGTCTTGATTATCATCCATTAGTTGATTTTCTCCGCAGTAGTACCGTTCGCAATGTGCTGCTGCTACCAAACACCGAACAGTCTTTTCAACGCATTTTCAACGAAGCACCTTTCTCACAGAATCTCCGCTTTGCAAAAGACTTAGATGAGGCCGTCAAACTATCTTATCAGCTTACCGCCGAAGGACACAGTTGCTTACTTTCTCCTGCTGCCGCCAGTTATGGATTTTATAAAAACTTCGAAGCACGCGGCGACCATTTCCGCCAATTAGTCCAAAAATACGCCAAATAAAGAATCTTTCGCCGAAACTTAAAAAGTATGCCAAAATAAAAGCAAAAGGAGAATTCATAAAAATGGATTATAGTTACAGTTACTCAACACCAACCGCAACAAGTGATGGGGCTATAGCAGTATTTACGGGAATGTTTGCCGCTTATTGGCTTGTCATGGTTGCTTTTGCAGTTCTTGCAATCATTGCTAACTGGAAAATCTTCACAAAGGCTGGTAGGGAAGGCTGGAAATCGATTATCCCAATTTACAATATGTGGGTATTGTTCGAAATCGCTGGTATGGAAGGAGCACTGTCTCTCTTATTGTTTGTGCCAATCGCCAATCTTGTTGTAACAATTATGGCGTATCTTAAATTAGCCAAAGCATTTGGCAAGAGCGACGGTTTTGGGATTGGATTAATTTTGCTCAGTCCAATCTTTATGATTATTCTAGCTTTCGATAAATCTGAATATCTATTAGACAAACCAGAAGGCGCAACCGCGTCAGCCCAACCAGCGGCTCCAACCGCTCCAGCTGCCCAACCAAAGCCAGAAGACCCATGGGTCAACGGCCAGAACTAAATCAAAAATTAATCGCTATAAAAAATCTCCCTACATCAATCGGGGAGATTTTTGATTCAGACGTTAAACTGATATAATAAAAACCGTGAATTTCAAGTTACATAGTAAATATCAGCCAACTGGCGACCAACCTCAGGCCATCGAAACCCTAATGAATGGGCTGAATCATGGTCAACGTGCGCAGACTTTGCTCGGCGTCACTGGTTCCGGCAAAACTTTCACGATGGCAAACATTATTGAAAAATATAATAAACCGACCCTAGTTTTGGCACACAACAAAACGCTCGCCGCTCAGCTATATTCTGAATTCCGTGATTTCTTTCCGGAAAACGAAGTCCATTATTTTGTTTCTTACTTCGATTACTACCAACCAGAAGCTTACATCGCTAGCACCGACACCTACATTGAAAAGGATAGCGCCATCAATGAGGAAATTGATCGCTTACGCCACGCTGCTACGGAAGCACTGCTAACCCGTAAAGACACCATCATTGTCGCCTCCGTTTCTTGTATCTACGGCATTGGCTCGCCGTCCAACTATAAGGCCATGGCAATTCGGCTAGCCAAGGGTGAGCAGCGCGATACTTCGCAATTTATTCGATTACTAAATGAAATCCAGTATCATCGCAACGACATCGCGTTTGAACGGGGCAACTTTCGTGTACGCGGCGATACAATTGACGTGTTTCCAGCCTCCGGCGATCGCGCCTATCGACTAGAATTTGGTTTTGGCATACTAGAGAATATCAAGGTTATTGACCCACTAACTGCTGAAGTTCTGGCTGAACCCACCGAAATTGGAATCTTTCCAAATACTCACTATGCTACGCCGAAAGATTCGCTTGAACTCGCTATCCGTAAAATCCGCGCCGAATACGAAGAACGTGTCAAATATTTTGACCAAGAACATAAATATCTTGAAGCTCAACGTTTATCCCAACGCATCAAATATGACCTCGAGATGCTAGAGCAAACCGGCTTCGTAAAAGGTATTGAAAACTACTCCCGCCACCTTGATGGTCGCGCCCAAGGGCAACCGCCAGCCACTTTACTAGATTATTTCCCAGAAGAATTTTTGATGATGATTGACGAATCGCATATGACCTTACCGCAAGTCCGCGGTATGTATAACGGCGACCGCGCACGCAAAGAAACTCTCGTCGAATATGGCTTCCGTTTGCCCAGCGCTCTGGATAACCGCCCGCTCACTTTCGAAGAATTTGATCGCCACATTCATCAAGTCATTTATACTTCTGCCACGCCTGGCGAGTATGAACTTGGGCATAGCCCACGTCCAGCCGAGCAAGTCATTCGCCCAACTGGTCTATTAGACCCAGAAATCAGCGTGCGCCCAAGCGAAAATCAAATTGATGACTTAGTCGAAGAGATTGACCAGTGCATCAGCAAGGGACAACGCGTGCTAGTTACCACTCTAACTAAGCGGATGGCCGAAGATTTATCTGAGCATCTTGTTGAACTCGGTATCAAAACCGCCTACATTCACAGCGACATTGATACGCTCGAACGTGGCGATATTTTACATGATTTAAGGGCTGGCACTTATGACGTGCTGGTCGGTATTAACTTATTACGCGAAGGCCTAGATTTGCCAGAAGTCGCACTGGTTGCCATTCTCGACGCCGACAAAGAAGGCTTTTTGCGCAGTGAGTCGGCCTTAATTCAAACGATTGGTCGCGCCGCCCGCCACGTTGAAGGCCATGTAATTATGTATGCCGACAACATGACCGGCAGCATGGAACGCGCAATTTCCGAAACCTACCGCCGCCGAGAAATTCAACAAAAATACAACGAAGAGCATCACATCACGCCACAAAGCGTCTCCAAAGAGCTTTCCGAAGGTTTGCGTGCCATCATCCCAGAAAAAGAGAAGAGCAATAAACTTAATCTCAAGAAAATTCCGCGCGAAGAATTACCAACTATTATCAAAGAACTGAGCTCTCAGATGCAACTTGCTGCCGCGAACTTGGAATTTGAACGTGCCGCCGAGCTGCGTGACCAAATCGAAGATATCAAAACCGCACTAGAGCACAAATAGCCAGCGCGAACATTTCTTTAAAACTGTCTTCTATTTTGCTTGATGTACATTAATTTGTGGAAACGGTATCGAAATATGAGCACGCTCAAACTCGGCTTTGATCTCTTTACGCAAAGCCCGCTCCACGTCATTATGCTTGTTTGGCTTACACAGCATACGCACACGCCAAACTACGGCGGAATCCGCAAAATCTTCAATGCCAAGAACCTGCAGCTCGCCTGTTGCGCCCGGTACCACGCCAGTCACTTTTTGGCCAGCTTGACGGAGCGCATATTCGACTTCCTCGGACTTAGCGTCATATGGCGCGTTCACATCAACTTGTGCCAAAAAATCACCATCCGTAAAATTAGTCACCTGCGTAATGCCGCGGTTTGCAATCCATTTAATCTGTCCGCGATAGTTCCGGATCGTTGTGGTTTTTAGACCAAGGCCAATCACTTCGCCCTCAAAGCCATCAATTTCAACCACGTCGCCCACATCATATTCACCTTCCGTGATAATCGAAACACCAGCAATAATATCCGTTGCAAAATCTTTTAGCGCTAAACCAGCTAACAAAGTAAAAATGCCTAGACCGGCCAGCATCGACGTAACATTTACGCCAAATACCCCTAACACCGCTAGCAATGCAATAAACAATACAATATATTTTTCAACGTTGACAATCATACCTTGCATTGTGGCAACGCGCTGGCGTTTTTGCGCACTACGCAAACGTTTGCGCGATTTGCCCATAATTCGCTTCGTAATATTTTTGATAATCACATAAATGACCACCGCCACCAATATAATCACGACCGGATAGATAATCTTTGTCCAATCAATCGTTTCAAATTTTAATTCTACTGACATTCTTGCCTCACTTTTATTGGTTTAAATATACCACAAGCCGACTTCAGTAGCGATTTATCCCTTACAATGCTATAATTAGCCTAATTATGGCAGTTACACGTTTTGCGCCCTCACCGACGGGCTATATCCATATCGGCAATGTTCGTTCCGCGATTTACCCATATCTAATTGCGAAACAGAGCAAAGGCACTTTTATTTTACGCATCGAAGACACCGATCGCGCTCGCTATGTTGATGGTGCCACCAAACTAATCGAGGACACCTTGACTTGGCTTGGACTTGACTGGGATGAAGGCCCAGAAAAAGGTGGCGCTCACGGTCCATATTTTCAAACTGAACGCACTGCTATTTATCAAGCATGGGCAGAAAAATTAATCGCCGCTGGCCGTGCCTACGCCGACCCAACCGATGCCGAAACTATCAACCAATATCGCGCCGAAGCCAACGCCAACAAAGTGCCATTTTTGTATCGTAACTACCGGCCAAATCAGAATATCACTTGGCAACCTGGCATTCCGCTGCGCTTCAAGGCTCAACCAAAAAGTTATAATTACCACGATGCGGTATTTGGCGATTTGCACATGGGTCCAGAAACCCAAGATGACATCATTCTAATTAAAGCCGACGGCTTACCAACCTACAACTTTGCGCATATTGTTGATGATGCCACCATGGGCGTAACTCACATCTTGCGCGGACAAGAATATTTACCAAGCATGGGCAACTATTTAGCCCTCTACGAAGCGCTCAATCTTGAACGCCCAATTTTCGTGCATTTACCGCACATCTTAGCACCAACTGGCAACAAAAAACTCGGCAAACGTGATGGCGCCAAATCAGCAGCTGATTATCGTACAGACGGCATTTTACCAGAAGCCATGCTGAATTTTCTTGCCTGCTTAGGCTGGAACGATGGCACTGAACAAGAAATCTACACTAAATCAGAACTTATTGAAAAATTTAGTATTGATCGCATTCAACACGCCGGTGCTCGATTTGACGAGCAAAAATTACTTTGGCTCAACGGTCAATGGGTCCGTCGTTTATTTGCCGAAGATGCGCGCGCTTTATTCGCCCGCACGGCAGAGTTCTGGCCAGATAGTGCCCAAAACGCTTCTGAAGATCAAAAATTCCGCATCTTTAGTATTATTTACGACCGTCTAAAAACTCTTTCCGATATTAAAGATATGACCAACTATTTCTTCGCTGACCCACAAGTTGATTTGGACATGTTGGCTAACAATAAAGCCCTAAAAAAGCTTTCCGAACAAGAAATGTGCGATTTACTACATCAAAGCATCACTAAACTTGACGCTCTCGATGAATGGTCGCCCGAAATGTTGCAACGGTCTCTCAACGAATTATTGACCGAAACCGCACAAAAACCTGCCACTTTGTTTGGCCTAATTCGTCTAAGCGTATCTTTTGCGCCGTTTAGCCCAGCTTTGCATGATACGCTCAGCGTCATTGGCAAAGATGCAACTATGGCAAGACTTAACGCTGTTGTTACTGCATTTAGCCGCGACTAATTAATCAAAATTCAGCCAAAATTATACTTTATTGCGCTTATGCTATAATTATCTTATGGATAAACGCAATAGGTCCGGATCCGGCGCGCATAAGATTCGCGTCCGCACCGAAGACGACGAAGACAACACTTTAGCAAAGTTATATTCCGAAAGCGAATTTACGCACGACAATGCGGCACCCGACGATGAAAAAGCTGCCGAAGTCAACGCTGACCTTAGTGATTTTATTGACAACGCCGGCAAAAAACTTAAGGATGAAGACGAGGTCCCAGCTAAAGCAGGCCGTCAAAAAGCCAAAAAACCAAAAGCAAAACATTCTAGCTCAACTTTCAAAAAAATCCTAAAAGTCGCCATTCCGCTACTCATTATTGTTGCAGCCGGCACCGCAATTACGCTAGCATTCTTCCGCCCAGCCATTACTATTGGTGAATCTGACCAGGGCAACGCTACCACCACCGAAGCCGACAAAATTTATTATTCGCCACTCACGGGTAACGAGGTTAAAGATGCCGCGACCGTTACTTCTGCTGTCACTTGCGTCATGATTGAAAATAGCATCGACGCTAGGCCACAATCTGGGCTAGATCAAGCTGGCGTTGTTTACGAAGCAATTGCCGAAGGCGGCATTACGCGGTTTATGGCGCTTTTTCAAGAAGCTAAACCGCAGTACATCGGACCAGTTCGCAGTGTCCGCCTAACTTATGCCGAATTAGCTAAACCATACCAATGTTCAATCGCTCACGTCGGTGGTTCTGGCAATGCGCTCAATCTTATCCGCAACAGCTCCAACGGTTATCGTGATATTGATCAATATTTTAACGGCAGTTTCTATTGGCGCATTAGCAGCCGTCGCGCTCCGCACAATGTCTACACTAGTTTCGAAAAGCTCGACCAGCTCAACTTCAACAAAGGCTATACTACCTCCAATTTCAAAGGATTCGCTCGCGTCAGTCCAGACGAAGCACCTGCCGCCAGTGAGCAAAACGCTACTACCATTAACATCACTATGTCTTCCAACTCGTATAATCCAGTTTTCAATTACGATGCCGTTTCTAACACCTATAAACGTTCACACGTCTCCGGCGGCCCACATCTAGTGGTCGACGGTAGCGGCGCAAAAGTGCAATTAGCACCAACCGTAGTTATCGCAATGAAAGTGAATCCAATTACTCGCACTTCAGAAACTCGCTTTAGTGATTACACCACTACCGGCTCTGGCGATGCTTTTGTCTTCCAAAATGGTTCTGTCACGGCAGCCACCTGGCAACGTGCTGACGTCAATTCTGAATTAAAATTCGTCGACAAAACTACCGGTAATGAAATCTTGTTAAATCGCGGCCAAACTTGGATTAGTCTTTACCCAAGTCGAGGTGGCGCTGTCACTTGGAAATAACAAAGGAGTATATATGTACGGAGCTTACGATCCCAGTTACAACCCAGAAGTACTAAACAGTAAAGAGCGCCGGGAAGTTGCGCCGGATAGTCTTGAGGGCCAACGTGCTGCCGCATGGGATAATTTTGCTAATGAAATGGCGACCGAGCAGGGAGCTGAAGAAATTGCCACCAGCACCAACGATGGCCTCATCGATGCCTACCAAGAAACTTCAGCCAAAACAGTAGAAGTCCCAGAGCAAAAGCTCAATCAAGGCATTGTCGGCCAAGAAGTCGTTCAAGAGCAGAACGCCGGTGCCGGCGCCGATCTAGAAGGTGCATATCAAAATCTTCGCGGTTCAATCTCTAACGCCGATTTGCAACAAGCCGTCACCAAAGAACAACCAGAAATTCAAAAAGTCGAAAACAAAATGGGGCAGCAAACCGCCTATACCGACGAAAGCGAAAATGTTAACAATTACGCGCAATCCGTTGAAGCTGACAACGACGTCCGCGCCGCATCGCTCAAGGCACTTGACGCCAAGGCCAAGGCCGAACATGCCACAGCCGCTATCAAGGCCGAAACCAATAATTCCGAAAGTCTCGCCGAAGACGCCCTTGCTGCCGCCACATCTGCTCAAACCACTGCTGAAACCGCCGAGACTGCTATCGACCGACTCGCCGATACTGATAAGGACGACATGGCCGCCAACCGTGAGCTCATCTCACAAGCTAAAGAAATGGCTGCCAATGCTAGGGCTCAAATCACCGCCGCTAAGGAAGATAGCCAGCCAATCGTTGCAGAGGGACAAACCGATTACGACACTGCCAATGACGACGATATGCCAGCTCCGGAAAATAATGCCACAACTAACTCAGACGAAGAACAACCAACTAGTGCCCAAAACCTATTTGAATTTAACAACCAATCAACTACTAGCCAAGAAACGAATTCAACTAATTCCGCCGAGTCTAGCGCCAATGATCAATCCGCGCTACTCAATCCAGAATTAACCAAAGTCGACAATGCCGAGCGGCGCAAGCTCAAAATTACACCAACCGAACAAGCTGATCTCACACCTGAAGATCTTAAATAGATAGCCTAAATTTGATTTAAGTTAGTCATCACGCATAATCTGTTTATCAACAAAAAATCTCACACTTTCGGCTGTGAGATTTTATTCTACTAATTGATGGTGATTCCGGAGGGAGTCGAACCCTCGATTTTCTGGATGAGAACCAGACGTCCTGGACCACTAGACGACGGAACCGTTACGCTTATCTTAACAAAGATAGATATTTTTGTAAACTTGAAAATATGGTATAATTAAACCATGATTTTTCTAAAACGCTACTGGCGAATCATATTTCCAATATTTTTCATCATCGTAATTTGGTGTTTTTCCGCCACTAGTGGTGACGCTTCTAATGCTGAATCGCTCAAGGTCGCCTCAATTTTCGGCTTACCGAATGCCGTAATGCGCAAACTCGCCCATATGGCCTTGTTTGGCGCACTCGGTTATTCCGTGGCTAGTTATATTAAAGGTTTACATACTGCTATCTTCCCAAATGCTCGCATTTTTATTTCTTGCGTCATTCCAGTTGTCGTTTACGGCGCCATTGACGAAGTCCACCAACTCACCGTTGCAGGACGTAACGCTACTATCAATGACGTAATTATTGACTCCATCGCGGGCATCTGTGGCGTCCTAGTCTATATTGCCATTTTCTGCTTTTACCGCCGCTGGAAACTTTATCACATTATTCGAAAAAAGAATTAACTCGTCATTTGCCATACCACTAGGCACATGACTTTTTGTTCACTAATCTTTCTATTATATCACACTTTACATACTCTGTCAATTTTGCTATACTAAGATTATGAAATTACCCGTTGTAGCAATCATTGGCCAAACAAATGCCGGCAAATCCAGCTTGTTTAACCGTATCATCCGTAAATCACAAGCCATCGTTGCACGCGAAGCGGGCACCACACGTGATAATGTTGTCGCGAAAGTTGACAACCAATATTTACTTATCGATACCGCTGGTCTCAAAGACCCAAGTGATGAATTTGAAGCACATATTCAAGATCAAATTGACGACGCCGTTAGCTCCGCTGATTTAATTTTGCTTGCGCTTGATGGAACTAAATATCCTAACCATGACGACAAACTGATTGCCAAAAAAGCACTCAAAAGCGGCAAACCAGTTATCCTATTGCTCAACAAAAGCGATTTAGGCGAATCTTTGCCAGTTGAAGAGTTCTACAATCTTGGCGTCAAAAATCCCATCCGAGTTTCAGCTACTACTGGCACTAATATTAATGAGCTTCGGACCCAAATTATTGCCGGTCTGCGCGCCCAAGGTTTGCGGCCAATCGCCGACGAAGCAGGCGAACAGGATGATGACGTCTTACGCATTGCCTTAATCGGTCGACCAAACGTCGGGAAAAGCTCTTTATTCAATACCTTAGCCAAAAAGCAACAAGCCGTTGTAGCAGACTTATCTGGCACGACTAGAGACGTTAACCGCATCGAATTACGCTACAAAGGTCGCACTATCGAATTACTTGATACGGCTGGCCTACGCCGCCCAGGCAAACGGGAAGTGGGCATTGAAAAGTTCTCCGCAGTACGCAGTTTAGCCGCCATCCAAGAAGCCGACATTTGTTGCTTACTCGTTGATAGCACCGAGCCACATTCAAAATTAGACCAAACTTTAGCTGGCCAAATTATCGAAGCCGGCAAAGGCATTATTATTGTTGTCACTAAAACCGATCTCGACCATGATGATTCAGATGAAATCTTGAATAACCTCGAACGCGATTTTAATTTTATTCCGTATGCACCAGTCGTTCTGACTAGCAGCGAAACTGGCAAAAACGTCACCAAAATCTTTGAGCTCGCTGAACAAATTGACCGCGCTCGCCACGCCGAATTGAAGACTTCCGACCTTAACAAAGTCTTAATGGCTGCCGTTGCCGCGCACCCACCGGCTGGGCTCAAAAATACGCATCCAAAACTTCGTTACATGGTCCAAACTGATACCTGCCCACCATGGTTTGTGGTTTACGGCAGTAATCTCAGTCTTTTACACTGGAGCTACAAACGCTATCTTGAGGGATGCCTCCGCGATGCGTTTCCTTTTGAAGGTACGCCAATTTGTTTTAGCTTCCGCAACCGCGATTAAGCATTGCGCTTCTCCTTTCGCAATCGCAATTTATCTGTTATAGTGTCCCCATACCCCTGGAGGGTGATGGCACTTTTACATTGCAAGAAAAGAGGAGGACTATTCTATGACAGATTATCATGCAACCCTAGTACCAGCATTAGACGCACTAATTGGCGATCCTAGCATTCTTATGCCAGAAGCCAGCTCCAAAAAGAAGGCCGATTTACTGTTAATACCCGCGCACTATATTCGTCGTGTCACCAGTTTTCGTGATGAAATCAGTAGCCGCGGCGAAGCATCACAGGTGTTAATCGGATATTTCGCCAAGATACTTGAAAAGATTCACTACAGCAAAGACAACCAATACGTCTGCGATAACGGCATGCGCATCGAATTTGTCGATGAAAAGCATTACGTCAACCGCGCCGGTGACAACAATGCTTCGTTGACTTTAGCTGCAGCCCAGTACTATAAAGAATCCAATGAGACTGCTAATCTTGCCATTCTCACCGGCGACAACAGCATGTGTGCTTGCGCGCTGATGGGAGACATCGACGTAGCTCACATCAATCCCGAAAAGTACACCGGCCGTCGCAAGCTTGTTCTACCGCTCGATTTATATACCGCTTGGTATAAATTTGGCTATCTAACCATCGAGCAAATCAAGGAGTATTTTCCAAACGAAAAGCCATTGCTGATTAACGAGTTTGTCGAATTTGAAGTTGACGAAACTACTGCTCCGAAGAAGACCCTCGGATCACGCATCGGCCGCTTCGAAATTCCGCGTTTCAGCAACGAACCACCTTGCCTGCAGTGCCTGCATTATATCGACGACTTGCCAAACAACATTAAGCCACGCACCGCCGGTCAGGCGATGCTGCTTGAAGCACTGCTTGCGCCAGTTGACGAGATTCCTATCGTCATCAGCCCGAGCATCTTTGGCACTGGCAAGACCTTCTGCGCCGTCGCAGTCGGCACCTATCTGACATCGGAGATTAAGAAACATCGCTATGACCAAGTCTTTGTTGTACCGCGCGACAGCTCACTGGGCAAAGAAATCGGTTTCTTGCCAGGTGACGAACGCGACAAGACCATTTCTAAAGCCATGCCAATCGTTGACAACATCAAGGCTTACGTCAAGACCAACAAAGACAAGACTAAGGGCGGCATGCCCATCAGTGGCAAGGAAGTAAAAATCAAAGTCAAGGATATCCTGGACAACCAGTACGAATTCGTACCGATTATCAGCATGGGCGGGCGTTCCATCGCCGACTCTTGGATTATCTACGACGAAGCCCAAGACATGGAGCGTTTCCAAATCAAACAACTGATGGAGCGTATTGGCGACGGTTCAAAGATGATCATTATCGGCGATCCAGACCAAGTTTACAACACGCACATGAACGCGCAGTCTAACGGCTTGTCTTATGCCGCTACCAAAATGGCTGGCAGTCCTTACGCCGTCGTCGTCTCTCTCGACGAAGAAGAAATCACACGTTCGACCGCTGCCCAAGAAATCGCTAAGCGCCTGAAATAAATCAGAGCCTTAGCGCAACTTTGCGCTTAAACTCGCAAACGCCTCATTGCAATTCTTGCAAGAAAGCCGCCCCAGTACCTTGGGCGGCTTTTTCTTAGTGTCCTGTGTTAAAATCTAGATATGAAATTAATTATCGGCTTTGGCAACCCAGGCCCAAATTATAACTTTACCCGCCATAACTTCGGTTTTTTAGCACTCGATTTTTATGCCAAAGTGCATCAACTCAATTGGCAAACCAAACCCAAATTCTTTGCCGAAGTCGCCAAAGACGACGAACATGATTTATTACTAATTAAACCGCAGACTTTTTATAACGATGTTGGCAACAGCATTCAGGCTGTCTGTAATTTTTATAAAATTGCCTCCACTGATATTCTAGTCATTTGTGACGACTTTAATCTAGATTTTGGCAAGTTACGTTTCCGCGAACGGGGCAGTAGTGGTGGCAATAATGGACTTAAATCAACTATTGCCGCACTTGGCACTGAAGATTTTCCGCGCTTACGACTCGGTACCGCTAATGATGAATTGCGCCGCCAAATTGGCGATGTCGATTTTGTGCTGTCACGTTTTACGGACGTCGAGCATGAGCAATTGCCACAAATTTTGCAAAACGTCACCAAATATATTGCAGAGTACTAGTAAAATCATACTTTTATAACACATTTATTCGCGATAACAATAAGCACTTTCACCCCTGTTTTATCTGTAAAACCTTAAAAATACGCTGAAATATACAGTTGATTTTAAGAAAAAAAGTGAAAAAAGTGTTGACCAAAAGTCAAGTGTATGCTATAATCCAACTAGTTTTGATCGATGAGGTCAAAAACCCGCACCTAAATAAATTATTCAAACTTTGCTAAATTTATTTTAGCAATTGTTGCGTGCTTTGGAAACTCTTTCGGCCTTCAAATTTCTTTTATACAATTTGAAGTGAAAAAGTATTACCTCCACTTAGAAAGTTGCTTCTAAAGCTAGCAATCCCTTTAACCGGCGGACCCCGCGCTTTGTGAGGTGGGTCACGCTCCGGATCATCCGGTACCATGGAGGTGTGTTGAAGGGCCAAATAGCCCCAGGTGATGCCCACCCTTACCTGGGGCTTTTTGATGGAAAATTTTTTCAATCTCTTATAACGTGCTAGACTGCAAGAAAGATGTTAATATAAAACACATGAGTAAAAACTTAGTCATCGTCGAGTCCCCAGCGAAAGCCCATACTATCGAGAAATATCTCGGTAGTGATTTTCAGGTCCTAGCTTCCGTCGGCCATATTCGCAAAGACACTAAGGTTGATAAGAATACGTTCGATGTCACTTACGAAATTGACCCCGGTCATAAATCCGTTATTGCTGAACTGAAAAAAGCTGCCAAAGCTACTGATAAAATCTGGCTCGCAACCGATGAGGACCGCGAAGGAGAAGCCATCTCTTGGCATCTTTTGCAGGTGTTAAATTTGCCAGACAGCACTGCGCGCATTACTTTCCACGAAATTACCAAAACTGCCCTTGAGAACGCCATTCAAAATCCTCGCACTGTCGATATGGATATGGTTTCTAGCCAACAAGCCCGTCAAACGCTTGATATGCTAGTTGGTTTCGACTTGTCCGGCATCGTCCGCAAGAAAGTACCTGGTGCCATTTCCGCCGGCCGCGTGCAAAGTCCAGCGCTCCGTCTAATCGTTGAAAGGGAACAGAGCATTGAAAAATTCAACGGTAGTGCCAACTATAAAGTAACTGGCGATTTCGGCTTTGCTACTGCTCTTAATCATGATTTCGCCACTGAGGCCGAAGCGAATGATTATTTACACCAACTGGTCGGCGCCAAATACGTCGTCTCAGGCGTCATAACCACGCCTGGCGTGCGTAAACCGGCCCCGCCTTTCACCACTGCATCTATGCAAATTGAAGCCAACAGTAAGCTAGGATTTAGCACGCGTACTACCATGCAGGCCGCCCAAGCCCTTTATCAAGCCGGCTTAATTACTTATCACCGCACCGATAGCCTAAACCTCAGTAAACAGGCCATCGCCGCCATGGCCAGCTACATTGAACAGACTTATGGCAAATCTTATTTGCGTACCCGAAATTTCCATACTAAAAGTATGAACGCGCAGGAAGCGCATGAAGCCATCCGTCCAACCAATATCAGCACCGAAGTAGCCGGCAGGAACGATTATGAACGCCGACTTTATAACCTCATTCGCGGTCGTGCTCTCGCCACACAAATGAGCGACGCCGAAATTGAAAACACTACCGCCCGCATTGCAGCTCCAGCTGATTATTTCTTTGAAGGGAAGGGCGAAGTCGTCATCTTTGATGGCTTCCTAAAAGTCTACGGCCGTTTTAAAGAAAACAACCTGCCTAAATTAACCGCCGGCGACGCACTCAAAGCCAAAACTATTATCGCAAAACAAACTTTTGCCAAAGCTCCAGCTAGATACACTGAGGGCTCACTCGTCAAAAAACTGGAAGAACTCGGCATTGGTCGACCAAGCACTTATGCTAGCATTATGTCTGCTATCCAAGCCCGCGGCTATGTGATTAAAGGTGAGTCAGACGGCGAAGAGCGCGATGTCCGGATACTCAAGTTGGAAAATGACCAAATTACGGCCGAAACCGTCACCGAAAAGTTCGGCGCCAACAAGGGCAAACTTATTCCGACTCCAATCGGTGAGCTCATCTCTGGTTTTTTGACCGATAACTTTAAAAATATCGTCGACTACAAATTCACTGCTAATATTGAAAAAGATCTTGATTTAATTGCCGCGCACAAACTCGAGCGAGTCAAAATGCTACGTGATTTCTATGGACCTTTTAACGACGAAGTCCTTGCCGCCGAAGGCATTGAACGTTACAACAATGCGCGCTTGTTAGGGCACGACCCAGAAACCGGCAAACCAATTTACGCGAAAGTCGGTAAAAACGGTGGCTTTATCCAACTCGGCGAAAACGAAAAGGAAAGTGGCGAAAAACCACGCTTTGCGCCATTGCCAAAACGCAAAAGCGTCAAAACCGTTACTCTTGAATTAGCGCTCAAGCAATTAGCGCTGCCGCAATTACCACGCGCACTTGGCACCACCAAGGATGGCGTTGAATTAATTGCCGCCTCTGGCCCATTTGGACCATATCTTAAAGCTGGCAAATACAACATTCCAATCAAAGATTTTGATCCATATACTATTACATTAGAAGACGCGGAACCACTCTATGAAAAGAAACGCGATTCCTACATTGCAGATTGGGGCGAAATTCAAATTATCAACGGCGCATATGGCCCTTACGTAAAAGGACCTGGCCGCCGCAATAATGCGCGCATTCCAAAAGATGTCGACCCCAAGACTATAACTGAGGCTCAGGCCAAGGAGATGCTTGAGAACAAGCCTAAAACTCGGCGTCGCCCAGTCAAACGCAGTCGTGGCAAATCAACGACCAAAACCACCAAAAAAAGCGGCTAAATAATTCTAGCCGCCTTTTTTAAAACGAAAAAAACGAAACATTTTTTCGATTTATTTTTTGTTAAAAAATTATTAACAGATACGTACCATAGCATAAAACATAAGCATTTTAAACTCTAATACAATTAGTTATATTTTGTGGCAAGAATGTGGTAAAATAAAACACAAGTAAAGGAATTTTACTTGTTGACAACATGATTTTATCATGTTAATATATATTAAAATAATCTATTAACCTGAGACGGGAGAGTAAGGAAAAACGATAGCATGAATAATGCGGAAACAATTACTAAGGCTATTTCGAGTAGTCTAAGTATTATCGAACAAGAACGCGAAAGAGAAATCACATCCCGCCGTTTCGGTCTCAACGGACACAAAGAGACGCTTGAGCAGATCGGCGAAATGTTATCTATTACACGTGAGCGTGTACGCCAACTAGAAAAGGCTATTCTTATCCGTCTCCGTATTGCTGCCGAAGAGGGCAAAATCGCTGAACTTGCTCCCGCCGAAAAGATTATCATCCGCAACTTGACCGAAATGGGCCGCATTGCTCGTACTTCCGATCTTGCTAAAAAAGTCCTTGGGCACGAAGCATCCGAGGTCGAAAAAGCCAACTTTAATTTCCTTGGTGAAATCTCACCAGCTCTCATCATCTTAGCCGAAAACGATAAATATCATAACGCAATTGGCATTGCCGAATATGGCGATGAAAAAGCCATCCGTGCTAAGATTGATGAAATCGTCAACTTGATTAAAACCAACAAAAAACCGATGGATCTTGATGAGCTTGATGCCAAACTCAACTACGAACACCCGAGCCACATCGAAGCCATTGCTCGTCTCAGTAAACAACTTTCCAGCCTTAACGGCCAATGGGGTTTAACTAAATGGCCAACTGTTAATCCAAAGAATATTCGTGACAAAATCTATGTTGTGCTAGAAGAGCACAAAGAACCAATGCATTTCTCCGATATTGCGAAAGCCATCAGCTCATCGGATTTCCGCCGCAAAAATGTCACTATCCAAGCTATCCACAACGAGCTCATTAAAGATTCTCGTTTTGTGCTAATCGGTCGCGGGATTTATGCACTTGATAGTTGGGGTTTTGAAAAGGGCACCGTATCTGATATCATCATTAAAATTCTCAAGAAAGCGGGCTCAGAAGGCCTATCACGCAAAGAAATCGTCAAGCAAGTGCTCAAAGAGCGCAAAGTTAAAGAAACTACTGTTTTGCTCAATCTTCAAGACAAAAAATTGTTTACGCGAGTTGGTAAAGATTACTACAAACTTGCGGCTTAATCTCTATACCGAACCCTTTACGTCTATGCTAAAATACTAGTTATGGATATCTTTCACTTTTTATTTACGCCTATTGTCTGGATTTCGATTGTCGTCATCTTAGTGATCTTAACAATCCGTAACTACAAGAAGCTTAATCGTCTCAGCGTGTTGAACGTCGATAGCGTGCTTTTGATGCTCGAAATCCCAAAAGCCAACGACAAGAAGGAACTGGCAGCCGAACAAATGTTTGCTTCTCTGCATGGTATTTTGCGTGACGCCAACGAGCTCAAAAACTCTGGCGGTGTACAAGAACACCTTTCTTTTGAGATTGCCTCCACTGGTAATCAAATTCGTTTCTTCGTCTGGGTGCCAAAAATCCTGCAATCATTCGTAGAAGGCCAAATCTATTCTCAATATCCAAGCGTACAAATCTATCGCATGAAAGAAGATTACGTCGACCGTCGTAGTAATTATCCCGTAGCATATAGTGCCGAAATCGCTTTGACTGATAATGAGGCGCTACCGATTAAAACCTTCGAATCCTTTGAAGTGGACCCACTCGCTGGCATCACTGGTACTCTAGCCAAGCTCAGTCCAGAAGGTGGCGAAGAATTATGGATTCAAATTTTGACTCGTCCAATTGCCGATAGCTGGCATACTAAAACCGAACAATGGATTAGTAGCGTCAAAGCCGGCAAAGGTTTTAGCCTCTTTGGCAAAATTGACTTTGCTTGGTTCGCTCAGGTTATTGCAGCGCTTTGGCGACCACCAGAGGGCGGCACTGGCTCTACCTCAACCGTTGAACTCTCCGATCGCGATAAAACTCGAATCACCAAAGCCGAAGAAAAAGCAACTAAGCTTGGCTATGAAGTCAAAATTCGCATTGCCTATGTGGGGCAAAGCCAAATTAACGCTAAACTCAATATGCAAGCTCTCGTTGGAACCTTTAAACAATACAACTCCACTAACTTGAATGGCTTCAAAATGGTCGGCAGTAGTTTTGATCCAGCCGCATTGGACGCTTACAAAACTCGCCAATTCACCGACCATGGTTTTATTCTCAATATTTCCGAGCTAGCTTCGGTCTATCATTTGCCCCACACGAACGTGGAAACGCCAAACATCGTTTGGGCCACTAATAAGACCGCTGAACCACCAGCCAAATTGCCAATGCTCACCGGCAACCCAAGCTACGACGAAAACATTTCCGCCTTTGGCCTCACGGACTTCCGCGGTATTAAACACCAGTTCGGCATGTTCCGCCGCGACCGTTCACGCCACGTTTATATCATTGGTCAAACTGGTTCTGGTAAATCTGGTTTGCTTGAGCTGTTCACTTTATCCGATATCTATCACAATCAAGGTTATTGCATCATTGATCCGCACGGCGACTTAGCGATGGATAACCTCAAATTTATCCCAGAATCTCGCATTAAAGACGTCGTCTATTTCAATCCAGCCGACACTCAATACCCAATGGCATTTAACCCACTTGAAGTCTACGATCCTTCCCGCAAGCCGAATATTTCTTCTGAGGTCATCGGCGTGTTGAAACGGATGTTCGGCGATTCTTGGGGTCCACGTCTAGAGCATATCTTACGCTACACACTGTTGGCGCTATTGGATCGTCCAGAAACAACTCTGCTCGATATTTCGCGCATGCTGACCGATAAAGATTTTCGCAAAGAAACTTTGGACTATTGCCAAGACGTCACTGTCTTGCAATTCTGGAAACATGAATTCGGTAGCTGGAGCGAAAAGCAGGTCACAGAATCAGTTGCGCCAGTGCTCAACAAGGTGGGAGCCTTCACGGCTAACCCAATCATTCGCAACATTATTGGCCAACCAAAATCTAGCTTTGATATCCGCAAGATTATGGATGAGGGCAAAATCTTTGTCGTTAACCTATCTAAAGGTCTCATCGGTGAGGATAACGCCGCTATTCTAGGCGCCTTCCTCGTTACTAAAGTCCAGCTAGCCGCCATGTCACGTTCGGATATCGTAAACGTCGAGGACCGTCGCCCATTCTATCTCTATGTTGATGAGTTCCAAAACTTTGCCACCGATTCCTTCGCAGTCATTCTATCTGAGGCTCGTAAATATGGCCTCAATCTTACGGTCGCCAACCAGTACACTTCACAGATGACCGAAGCCGTTCGTGACGCCGTTTTTGGCAACGTCGGTACCACTATTTCCTTCCGCGTCTCCGCCGATGACGCCCCAGAACTAGCCAAACAATTTGAGCCAGTCTTTGAAGAGGGCGATCTGCTTAATCTTCACAACCGTCACTTTATCGTCTCAATGATTATTAACGGCGAAAAAGCCCCAGCCTTCTCCGCCACCACCCTCAGTATCCCAGACACTCCAAGTGATCTCACCGCTCAAATAATCCGCAATTCACGTCTACTTTACTCACGCCCACGCGAAGAAGTCGAAGCGGAAATTCGCGCCAACATTGAAGCCGCCGACAAATGGAAAAAAGAATTATCCGATTCTGGCCGCCAAGACCGCGACGGTGAAGATAGCGGCGACAGGGAAGAGCGCAATTCACGCGCCATTCGCCCAACCTATCAGTTTGTCCCTACCCCACAAGCCGAATTCCGCAAACAAAAGATCTCCCCAGACCAAGCCGAGAACGGCACCAAGTCCAACGGCCTCAAAGATTTGAATAAGCTCTTTGGTGAAAAAATCAGTCAAGTCGAAACCGCCACCGCCGGGCAGGGCGATTCCCCAGCTCAACCACTCTTTGATAAGCATGCCGGCAACCCAAACATTGTCCACCCTGCTAATGACCGGCTATTCCAAGAAAATGATAGCCGCGCTGTACAAGCAGACGATCCGCAACGGCTTAATCGCCCGGCTATTTCATCCAACGGCGTCATCAATCTTGATTATGAGGCCACTCCAGCGCCTTCAGAACGCAATCGCAACAAGAACCGCAATCATAACCGCAACCATAGCAAAAACCGCAACTAGCGCCTTTTACGCAGTCATTAGGCTATGTCCGAAAAAACGCTAGAAACCACTTTTGATTTTTAATCTCGTCAACTTGCGGTACCAATACTAAAAAATATCCAGACAAAAACCGAACATCAACCAGCAGGGAAGCCATAACTGTTTTTGTTATGTCATTTATGCCATTACAAAAATAATGCATACTTCCCCTTCTCTGTTCCACCCCTATAATTTTTTGCGCTCATTGCGTCAACCAGCGGACAAACTCACCCCTGTAAAACCTCAAATTAACAGATAAGATGCCAGTACAGATAAAGCCAGCCATCATAGGTTTTAGACCGATATGCACAAAATCAAGTTCAGAAACAGCAACAGCCACAGTAGGGCAAATACAGAACCGCAACGCAAGGCTATTAGCAGCCAGCCGGCAGATTCTAAGCATAATCGAGACGAGTGTTTATGCGTCTTTTTGCCAAACATGAAATGTCGCACAATATATCTTTTGCGACTTAATAACTGGTAAAGTCGGTTCAGCAACTATATATCCCACATGCTGATAGTCTCCAGCAGAACAGACCGACCCACTACAAATCTACTAACAGTTTTATCATTATTAATGCATTAAACCCGCTGGATATTTACTTATTCGCAACGTTTTTTCAGGTAGAATCGCAGGCTCTACGACTACTAAGACATCCATCTAAGCCACTTTTTAAGCCTAAATTCATTTGGAAAATTTGACATTTTGACAACAGTTTTTCCACATCACCCCTGTAAAAATATATATTATAACATATTTACTTACTACATTGCAAGTATTTCACGCGTGAAATTGTCCCTAATTCTAATTTTTGATTACCCTGTTCTTTGCTCTTCTCTACCCCTGTTTAACAGATAGAAAACCGCGCTCAGCCCTATTCACTGATCATTCCTCGCCGACGCCTTCCGAACAAAAACCGAACATAGGGGAGAACAGAGCATAATTTTCCTCAAAAGCCCTCAAACCTTATTTGTAATACGCCCTACCCTCGACTCTCAAATCAACATAAGTACAACTAATATTTTTATCATTCAGATACTTAATCATATGTGACATATCCTCAGCCTGCACTGCACTACTGCGATCAATTGATAATTTATAATATTCATTGCGGCCCTGAATATAAACAACGATTTCTCGAGCCATATTAAGGGGCAGCACGACGTGATCTACGGTATAACCATAGGTCTTAGTATCCGCTTCTAGATGCGCTACGAATTCTTTCACTCGGGAGCTGACATTATCACCACTATTTTCGTCGATAATCTTAACCGTTGGTGTAATAGCGGCAGCCTGGTCAGCGGCTTCCAATGCCTTACGTTCTTTCATCATATCCACCAAAAAACTTGCTACTAATACCGCTAGAGTTGCGATGATTGCCAACACCACCAGTATCACGATGACGTTCTTTCGGTCTTTTTTCTTACGCGCCTCAATCCGTTCCAATTCAACTTCACGGTTCTGACGACTCTCGCCCGCAATCGTGCGACCGATGCGAAAACTATCGTCATTCACATGATGGCGACGGCGATAAACCAACGCTTCATTTTCATCGGGCTGGCT
The DNA here is from genome assembly GCA_964483505.1 of uncultured Candidatus Saccharibacteria bacterium. Taxonomy (GTDB): domain Bacteria; phylum Patescibacteriota; class Saccharimonadia; order Saccharimonadales; family Saccharimonadaceae; genus UBA2834. The sequence goes on from CAZAAQ010000001.1 coordinate 25,533, forward strand.
ATTTTTTTGATGGCCAGCAGCTTTTTTACCCCGCCACCACTTCATATTAGTTGTCTTGTAGCACCTCTAAGCCTGGTAATTTCTTCCCAGATAGTAATTCCAAGCTAGCGCCACCACCAGTAGAGATTAGTGAATACTTCAAGCTATCATCTTGAGCCGCAAGCCCTTCCACAAAGCCAGCCGTGTCGCCGCCACCGATAATTGTGGTCGCTTGACTGTGGCCCATAGCCTTGGCGACTTCTAGCGAACCAGCTGCAAAACGTGGATCTTCAACCATGCCGAGTGTGCCATTCCACACAATCGTCTTGGCTTGGCTAACCATATGCACAATCTCCGTGATGCTATCGGAACCGATATCCAACTTAACGCCATTCTCATCCGTTGCAAAGTCTTGTGCAACGTAAACCTTGCCATCTTGGCTTTGATAACCATCAGCTGCAATCTTACCGCCGACCGCAATCATGTCCGCAATCGGCAAGAAAGTCGCAATCATCGGCTCTTTATCGGCAACTTTTGCTCCACCGATAATCACGAGCAACGGATGCTCCGGATTTGTAATTGCGCCTTCAAGACTAGTTACCTCTTTTTCAACCAAGAAACCTGCCACCGCCGGCAATTGCTTAGCGATCGCATCAGTTGAAGCATGTGCGCGGTGAATAACCGCAAAACCATCTTGCACAAAAATCTCGGCACCAGTGCTAGCAATAATTTGCTGCGCAAACTCTACCGAGTCCGCTTCTTCATCGGGGAAGAAACGCAAGTTTTCCAACATTAAGATTCCGCCAGTTGGCAATTCTGACACCGCCGCTTGGACTTTTTCGCCATAGCAAGCATCGACAAATTTGACTGTCTCATTTGGCAATAATTCGGCCAATTTTTGTGCCGCTGGAGCCAGAGAGAACTCCGGCTTAACTTCCCCATCCGGGCGTCCAAGATGCGAAATCAAAATAATTTTTTGGCTGCCCTGCTCTTTTAAATATTGTAAAGTCGGTAAACTGCTACGAATCCGCATGTCTTCCGTGATCACACCATTTTGCATTGGCACATTATAATCTACCCGAACCAATACGACTTTACCGTTTACATCAATATCTCTAATAGTTTTCTTTCGAAATGACATCTCTGCCTCCTTTTAAATGTGACGAATTTCAATCGAATTAGTACCACCCTGCTCATCTCTTAAGCCAGAGACTAATACAACTAGCAATGAATCTTTGCCTTCCGGTACGCGCAAATAGCCTCTATCTTTAAGCTCTTGCGCTAGGTCAAAGGCATAATTTTCATCATATGGGCGCACAAACGACACATTTGAATAAGTCAACGCCAGTTGACCAGCCACCCGCGGGTCGCTCGTTACCGAAAGCGTTGGGATGTTTGGGCGTTGCGCCGCAATTGCCGCTGCCGTTGCACCGCTCTTAGTCGCCGCAACAATTAAATCAGCGTCAATTTGCTCAGCCATCTGGACTGCTGCGCGCGCAATTGCATCATAGTTATGATATTCGCCGACCGGCTCAGACTCAATCGCCGAAATCTTCGAGTTCGCTTGTGTATACAGAATTACCTTTTTCATCTCTTTAATAGCTTCAATTGGATACTTACCATTGGCTGTCTCATCTGACAACATCACTGCGTCTGCGCCCAAAATCACCGCCGTTGCGACATCGCTCACTTCGGCTCGCGTCGGCTCTGGATTGTCCACCATGCTAGCCATCATTTGAGTTGCCACAATACAAAGCTTCGAATATTGGCGACATAAGGCAATCAATTTACGTTGTACGATTGGTACAACTTCTGCTCCGGCTTCTACCGCCATGTCCCCACGCGCAATCATGATACCGTCTGTTGCTTTAACAATAGCTTCCATCGCTTCGTCAGACTCAATGGCTTTTTTAGTTTCAATCTTAGCAATAATTTGCGCCGTGCTACCGTGACCCACCAAAATTTGGCGCAATTTTTCAATATCTTCAGCTGATTGAATAAAGCTCATCGCGACATAATCAAAATCACGCGACGCTCCAAACTCAAGGTCAGCTAAATCCTTATCAGTGATAATGTCGCCGCCAAGATCAGTGTCTGGCAAGTTAATGCCCTTATGGCTCATAATAAAGCCATCATTTTCAATTTCAATCTTGATTGCTGTAGCTGAAGCAATTTCTACAACTTTCGCGCGAATCTTTCCATCAAATAGAAAAATCGGCTCACCAACTTTTACTTTTTCCGCCAGGTTATATTGTACAGGTAGACAATTGCCGCCATCGTGCTCTTCGACCGCATGATCGAGAATCAATACATCGCCTGTATGAACATCATAATGGTTATCTTTTAGATCGCCCAAACGAATCTTCGGACCTTGCAAGTCTTGCACGATAGCCACGGATTTACCGCGCTCCGCCGCATATTTACGAATAATACGAATTTGTTCGTCTCGCTCATCGTAGGTACCGTGGCTAAAATTTAGGCGAAAGCCATTTACGCCGGCATAAACCATCTCTTTTAATTTGTCTTCAGCAAAGACCGACGGACCAACCGTCGCTAGGATTTTTGTTCTTTTTAGTAATTTGCTCATATAACTATCTTACCATATCCGCTATCATCACTCATCAAAACTATCATAAAAAATGGTCTAGCTCTTTAAACTAGACCAATATTGCAAAACTGGTGATCACGGTGGGACTCGAACCCACGATTGCCAGGATGAAAACCTGGAGTCCTAACCACTAGACGACGTGACCAGTATCGTTATTTTAACATAGAACCAAACGTCAGTCCAGTTATTTCTAATCTTTTATCACCCCAAGAATCATTACCGCTAAGTTCTTTGCGGCATCATCTTTCGCAAAACCCCGCAAATTTTTCGCATACGTCTCGCGTTTTTCTTTGTCTTTAATCATGCTTTTTATGGCTTTTAACAACATTCCTGGTTGATCACACATTTCCTCATCTTGTACCACTATGGCCGCCTTAGCTTTGGCATATGCTTCGGCATTCTTCACCTGGTGATGACCGGGCAATTTTTGATTTGGCACCATAATCACTGCCTTGCCCATACTAGCCAGCTCAGACATGGTGGATGCCCCCGCGCGACTCACTACGACATCGGCCGCCCCAAATAATTTCCACATCTCACTCGAAAATTCCAACATCCGGAAATTCGATTGCAATTTACCATTTTCCCACCGCTCATAATCTTTTAAATCTAGCATTTCTGGATACCGTTCCCGCCCCGCAACCAGTAGCACACTGGTCGTTTTGAGCAACTCTGGTAAGATATCTCGAATCGCGATATTGATATGCTCTGCCCCCAAACTGCCTCCGGTAACCACAGTTAAAGGCTGTTCTGGATCAAACCCTAATTCACGTTTCAAACTTTTTTGCGTCGCGGCATTCGTTGGACGGAACTCTTCACTGACCGGAATGCCAGTCCATTCCGCCTTTTCGGCCGGATAAGAATAATATTCCAATGGCATTCCCGTCGCAATTTTAACCGCTCGCTTTGCTAGCACTCGGTTAGTCAAGCCCGGTACCGTGTCGCTATCATGAATCACGTAAGGAATTCTTAGAATTTTTGCCGCCACTCCGACCGGCAAACAAGTGTAGCCGCCTTTCAGAAAAATTACATCTGGTCGGTTCGCAATCAAACGCCATATGCTCTGGCAAAAACCACCAATAATTCTAAAGAAATCCGCCACATTTTTTAGTACAACATCGAAATGTTCCAAATACATCAAAAAAGTAAAGTTTGTATAGCGGCGCAACTTTCCCGCCGCCACTTTTCGCACCGTCAGCGACATCCCACTTTCTATCGTAATCTTTTTGACGTTTTTGTAATATTTTTTATCAGTCCAAAATTCAATCTTGGCACGTGGTTTAATTTTCCAAATTTCACGAACGACGGCTACTATTGGCGTAACGTGTCCGCCGCTTCCCCCACCTACTACTAGAATCTTCATTTGAAACCTCTCTTCTGGTCCAACCAGAAATTTGCAGCACAATTCCCATAGTCAATGCCATGAAGAACATGCTGGTTCCGCCATAGCTCAAGAACGGCAGCGTGATACCTTTCATCGGGGTCAGCCCTGTCATTCCTCCGACGTTAATTATAACATGTGCCAGTAGCCACGCAAAAAACCCAGCCACAAATAGGCTCTGTTCCACATCTTGGGTCTTCTGTGAAACACTTAAAATTCGGCGCGCCAATACAATATAGCCGACCATCACTGCCATGGCTCCCAAAAAGCCCCAGGTCTCTCCCACAATCGAAAAGATTGAATCACTCAAAGCTTCCGGCAAATAGCCCGTCGATTGGATACTATTGCCCAGCCCAACTCCAAACAAGCCGCCAGTACCCATACCAATTAGCGAGTTCTCGATATGATAGCTATCACCTTCACCATTAAAACTCTCCAGACGTGCAATCCGGTGCGGTTCGACCACAATCATTACACCAGCTGCGACCACAATACCTAACAGCAAAATGCCGAGCTGCTTTATTTCTACTCCAGCCAAGAATACTAACGTCAGCACCATACAAAAAATTACCATCGTACTGCCCAAATCCTTTTGTAACCATCCCACAAATATCACCGTAAACAGCAATAAGGCTCCAACCGGCACCCAAAATTCCTTTTTACCCAATAAGTTTTGTTCTTTGCGTTTTTTGATTAATCCCGATAGATACAATAAAATCCCCAGCTTCAACATTTCGACTGCCTGAAACCCAAATCCCAATCCAGGGATACGGATTGATCGGCAGGCTCCTAAGTCACAAGTGACTAATGGCGACCCCGGCAACTTCCCCAGCAGTGGGATTAACGCACATAGCACCATGCTGACAATCAAAATAGTTTTACTCATCTTTTGCCAAAATTTATATGGCAACAACCAGCCCAACACCAACATCACAATACTTGCCAGTACGAACAGCCCGTGGTGCAAGATAAAATAGTTATCGCTAAAATTCGTGCCACTTTGGCTATTCTCAAACTGCGCCACTCTTGCCCCAATGGCATAGATAATAATTAATCCAGCCGCCAGCAAAGCAAACGTTAATAGCGCAATAACAAAATCTGGTCGGTGCTTTCTCATATTAACGAATTATGCCTCCACCCATTGCCAAAAATACGCCTAGCATTGCGGTAATTCCACCGATAATCCAGAATCGCATTACTACTTTGCTCTCTTCCCAGCCTTTCGCCTGCAAATGATGGTGCAGTGGCGCGCTCAAGAAAATCTTCCGATGGAAAAACTTTTTCGAAATAATTTGAATCAAAGAGCTACCAGCTTCCACCACAAACAGAAAACCAATTACCGGCAACAACAAAAACGATTTCGTTAACACCGCCACTGCACCGAGACCAGCACCCAATGCGAACGAACCCGTATCCCCCATCATAAAACGGGCCGGATAGACATTAAACCAAGTGTAAGCTAACAGTGCGCCTACCACCACAATACAAAATCCCGCCAAATACCATTGTTCCTGCAATAATGCGATGACGCCATATGAACCATAAGCCATCATTGCTAAACCGCCCGCCAAACCATCCATGCCATCCGAAATATTGACCGCATTGCCCGTCGCCACCACCGAGAAAGCAAATAGCAAAATCATTCCTACCACCCCAATATCTAGAGTGCCATAAAATGGCACATTCAAAGCCGTCCAACCCAACTTTACTGCAAAGAACCAACCCAAGAACAGGCCCAAAGCCGATATCATGGCAAACTTCACCGGTGCGCGCAACCCTGCTACGGCATTTTTGCCGTAAAGATTCATTAAATCATCAATAAAACCAATCAAACCACCACCAATGAAAGCCGCCAGCGGCAACCAAGTTTGTTCGCGCGTCAAACAGTTGCAAGCAATGATTACTGTCGGCACTGAGACCAGCATAATCACGCCAGCCATCGTTGGAAAATGCCGTTTAATTTTTGCAGCATGTAATTTATTCATCACCGTCAATTCTTCGCCAGTAATTGCCACACTCTTTTGTTTCTTCCAAAGTTTATGCTTGTATGCGAAATTCGTATAAATTGGCGTCAAAAACATCGACAGCAAAAACGCCCCTAGAGCCAAAATCAGTTCATATCCGATATTCTTATTTATGTCACTAAACAACATGCCTTTTCCTTTCTATATATTTGGCGCTACTCTTAAATATTCAATCATATAATTGCTAATTTCGGTGAAAATTGGCACGGCATTGATGCTTCCCCAAAGTAATCGATTGCCATCAAGTCTCACCATCACTACATACTGTGGCATAGCGTCATCTTTACCAGTACCGCCAAAACCGATCACGCTCGCCACTGTTTTATCAGAAGTATAATTGCCATTTTCGTCGTAAGTTTCAGCTGTACCAGTTTTGACGCCGACATAATATCCAGCTGGGTCATATTTACCGCCATTTACGCTACGCACCTCGCGCAACGCCTTTCGCATAGTGGCGCTGGTGCTAGCACTAATGGTCTGGCGTAGTGCTGCTTTTTGCTCAGCTTTTACCAACTTGCCATCCTGCATAGTCCCGGCCACAATCGTCGGCTGATAATATTTACCACCGTTGATAATTGAGGAAAATCCCGACGCCACCTGCACCATCGTCAAGTTCATGCCCTGTCCAAAGGTCATATTAGCGTATCGTACCGCATTGCCTTCCGTCTCTTCTGGGCTAATAATCGTACCGGATTCCTCGTACAGCTCAACTCCAGTTTTTTGTCCAAGACCAAAATCATTATGTAAGTAATCGTATAATTTCGTTCTAGTAGCTTTGGTAATATCACCGCCTCCCATTCGCCTCAAGACCTCTACGCTACCCGTATTCAGCGAAAAATCCAGCGCAGATTGAAAAGTCAGCGTCCCAGTGTGTGGATTAGAGCTGGTCGCGTTATGAATCGTACGGTCAGCCACCACCGTCTTCCCGGTGTTCACATAAGTATCGCTCAAACTAATTGCACCCTCATTCAACGCCGTCGCATACGTAAATGTCTTACAAACGCTAGCTGGCTCATAAGGACTTTCCGTAGTCCGATTCGTATAGACACTGCTATCAGTCACCTTCCAATATTGCTCGGGATTATAAGTTGGGTAATTTGCCATCGCATATATTTTTCCCGTATTCGGGTCCATTACTAATGCACTCGCCGCACTAATTCCGCTGTTGTTCGCCATCGCACTCTGCAAAATTCTTTCAACCTTATGTTGGATATTCTCATCTAGCGTTAGCACTACATCTTCGCCGTCTTTTGCGGCAATTTCAATGTTATCATCGCCAATTGATAACGGGATATCATTCACATCAGTCACCGATTTTAACAACCCATTAGTACCAGACAGCTTATCGTTCAACGAGCCCTCCACGCCAGTGCCAACACCTTCTGCATTTACAAAACCAAGCACCTGGCTAGCTAGTTCTCCAGCTGGATAAACCCGCTTCGAAGTCTCCTTTTGCCCCACACCCCGAAGGTTAGCAGCCTTAATCTTTGATACCGTGTCATAGTTTACATTCTTTGCCACTTCGACATACATGTTCTTCATATTGGACCAAACTTTTGACCAATCCGTAATCATCTGATCACCTAAGATATTCGAAACTTCGCTTTGAACTTTATCCTTATCGGCCACGTAGCTCGGATCAATAAAGATTGTCCAAGTACGCTCATTCATCACCACTGGCGTCACGCCGTCTTCGCCGCTCATCATATAAATCTCACCCCGCTTTGCGATCAACTCAGTCTGTTTAACCCGTTGCGAACTTGCTTCAGCCACATATTTATCATGGTCAATAATTTGGACAAAAAACAGCCGAACACCAATCACGCACAATACCACCACTGGCAATAATGCCAATAAGCCATACCGCGTATTTTTGTTTTCCAGTATTTCTTTTACCTTAGCCTTTGGCTTCGGTGGTTCCATTAACATAAGTTTATTATACCGCACCCATTCAAAAAAAGAGACGACTAGACACTACGCCTACCGCCTCATCGTTATTATCAATAATTAGTTATTTGCGTAGCCAGAGCTCTTTGCCTCTGTCATCGTTGATGCAACCGTGTTGCTATCTTCATCTGCCGCTCCAGCTGTAATCTTCGCATTTTCCACCGCTAAAGCATCTTTTTGAGCTTCGAGATCAGTAATTTGGCTATTTACATCCGCAATCGCATGGTCGTAACTGGTGACCTTGGCGCTTTGGGAGACAAAAATCAAACCAAAGCAAGCCACAATCAGTAATACTGTGATGGTATGGCTAACCGGCCCTAATACGATTTTTGGGTTATGTCTAACGGCGTTACGGTTGGGAGCCCAAGCTGCTGACCCCATAGATGAACCCGCCATTCTTCTAGTTGCGTAATATGCAGACATCAAAAATAATTCCGTTTCTTTTTGTTTTTATTTCCTTTTCTTTTCCTTTTTTGATCTTTAAAGCTTTAGGGGGCTAGCTAGGCCCTGAAAAGATAAGCCTAGCTGCCAGATTCCCCAAAGAGGTCAAAAAATTGTATACACACTCCACAAAAACTTCACCTATTCTTGGTACCCCATAGCTGGGGCATATAGGTTGTTTTTGTATCAAAAGTCAGCCGTTTATTAACAGCCGACTTTATAGCTTAACGAAAATGTACGGTAACTTTTTCTGCGCGAGAACGGTTGGTGACAATAATCTTTGCCATTTTGATTACTCCTTTTATTTGTTTGTTTTTATTTTTACGATGTGCAGCTCGTGCCCTACCGCAACTCGCCATCAAGATTTGCTAGATCTTTTCGGCAACTCGCAGCTTTGCACTCCTTGCACGCGGATTGTTAACTATTTCAGTACTGTCCGCAATAATTGGCTTCTTCGTCAAAACTTTTAGTTGCGATTCAATCCCCTCACTGCTTTCCTCGCTAAAATATGTTTTGACCAAGCGGTCCTCGAGACTATGAAAAGAAATAATTGCGACTCTCCCACCCGGCTTCAGCAGCTTCGGTAGTAGCGGCAATGTTCGCTCAATCTCACCCAACTCATCATTTACGACGATTCGGATGGCCTGAAAGATTCTAGTTGCTGGATGCACATGCATATATGGCGACTTACTTTTAATTAAGCCCGCCAGCTCAGTCGTCGTGTTGATAGGTCTATTTAAGACTATCTCGCGCGCCAACATTTTTGCTCTGCCGCTGTGCTCTTCTCCATAAACTTGGAAAATTTCCGCTAGCTTCCGTTCACTCCACTCGTTGACGATCGTCCAGGCGTCAAGCGCTTGTGACTGATCCATTCGCATGTCAAGTCGGGCTGGTTTTGTAAACGAAAAGCCTCTTTCATCTCGATCTAATTGCGGCGAAGAAACTCCAAAGTCCGCCAATATCATATCAAAGCGTTGTTTATTCTCCACTAGTCGTAGCGCCGTACTATAAAAATCATCATGCATCAATTTCGGCTTCACTACTTGGTACTTCGCCATTAAGAAATCGATTGCATTTTGATCACGGTCATTTAAAACCGCCTCATTATAATTCTGCGTTACTTCCAAAATTTTATCAGCATGCCCACCGTATCCAGCCGTCAGGTCAAGATAGCTCTCGCCCGCGCTTGGCTTTAAATACTTAAGTACGCTTTCTAACAATACTGGAATATGAACTTCATTCATTTCTTCATTATATCTTGTTCGAACCCGAACATCTAGAAATTTCAGGTTTTTGTGTTTTTTGTTGTTTGTTTTGTTCCTTTACACATTTAAGATTTCCACGACTTTTGCTGGCATATAGCCGACTTACTGTCATGGCGTTGAGAGACTTAATTTGTGTGAGGTGGAGTTATATTGTTTGGGAGGTGTGTATTTTAGAGAATGTACCTACAGTTTTGATTTCGCGTATCCTAAACGCGCCCGAAACTCCTAGATGACCGGATTCGAACTTTGTAAATGTGCAACAAAAACTACTCAGTTTAGCGTTTGACTAAAGTGATAATTTCGTAACTTTGCGATTGGTCCCTGTTCTCAGTTGTCTGATCCATCTTTTCCAATCGTCCTTCTGATTTATTTTTGTTTGTTTCGTGGTGTTTATTTTTGCTTTCCACTTGCCATTAGTTTAAGCAACTTTTTAGACAAAATCAAGTGCCATTTTGTGACGCTTTTCCACATTTTGGTGCATAAATCCAACCGCTAACAGATACAAAACCGAACACTATTTTATTTTCGCTTGTGCTTTTGCACACTTGCGATATTTTAGAATATATATCATAAAAACCGAACATTGACCATATGCACCACCCATTGACAAATAGCACAATATATTTTAATTATTGACTTCACCCTACCCTTGCCAAAATTTAACAATATGGTCACAAAAAGCCCCGGCTTTACGCCGAGGCTCTTTTTCTAATAAACATAGTCCCGATAATCTAATGGTATCAGATAGACATCATTGTTAGAGCTACGAAAATAGATGTATCGCATCCCATTTTGGAAGCTCTCGTCATTACCATCAAATTGAGCGTCATCGCTCAATTTTAAGCCAAAAGACAAATCATCTAATTTTCCATCGCAGTCCATGGCATCGTAAAAATAGGCAATCGTCTTATCGTCACTGAGACGGCTGAAAGCAACGATTGTCGCCATCGATGCCATCTGGCCAAGCATTTCAACAACCAGACCAGCCCCAATGCCTAGCAAAATTACAATCTTTACGACAGTGCCATTAATGCCGACATCGCCTAACGGTATGCTCCAATTCCCAGGAATTGCAAACACCAATATCAGTACAATACCAACTGTTATCACAAACCAAATCGTCGTTCGATAAAGTAAGTCCATGCCGCGCATTGTTTCATTCTTGTCCTGGAAGAACCCACGCCCGTTCGTCATAATGTAGTTATAGCTAGTATAGTAAAGCGACCTGTCGTAAATCTTGCCCTCTGGCAATTGAGCCAAAAGAACCGTGCCAACATATACTACAAAAAATAAAATCACTGATATGACCATGTTTACCACAAAATATAAAAGACCTAGCATTTATGTCACCCCCTTGATGTGCTCACGCACATCATAGCACAAATCTAAGGTGTTGTCATCTTAAAACCGCCAGCACATCTCTGTGACTGGCGGTTCAAATTCTCAATGCTATTATTGCTGTTTAATTTTCTGGCGTTTACGAATCGTTGGGTTCAGCTCTCGCTTGCGCAAGCGCAAATTCTTCGGCGTCACTTCAAGTAGTTCATCGTCCATCAAGAAATCTAAGCATTGCTCCAAAGATAATTGTGTATATGGTGTTAATTGAATAGCTCCATCCGATGCATGCGTCCGCATATTGTTTAACTGTTTTTCACGACACACGTTAATATCGAGCTCGTCTTTTTTGGACAAACCAACAATCATGCCCTGATAAACGTCCACTTGCGGCGGAATATATAACACACCACGAGCCTGCGCCATGTCTAGCGCATAAGAAGTGCTGGCGCCAGCCTCTGATGCCACTAAGGCACCATTTCGCTCTTGGCGATAATGCGAAGAAACTTTTTGATAGCCTTTCGGCAAAGTGTTCATAATTGCCGTACCTTTAGTCGAAGTCAACATACTGTTGCGCAGACCGATCAAAGCCGCCGTCGTAATGTTATAACGGAACCTAGTATTACCCGTTGAAGTCATTTCCTGCTCAACCAGCTCCGCTTTGCGGATACCTAGTTCTTGGCTCACGGCACCGACAAACTCTGGTGCTACCTCAATCGTCAATTCCTCAATTGGCTCCATTTCAACGCCGTCGATTTCCTTATAAACTACCTCCGGACGGCCCACTTCCATCTCGTAGCCCTCGCGGCGCATCGTTTCAATCAAAACCGATAGATGCAACTCACCACGACCAGAAACTTTGTATCCTAAACCTTGCGGTTCCAAACGTAAAGCAATATTGGTTTCCAGCTCACGATGCAATCGATCGCCAATTTGACGAGAAGTTGTGAAATCGCCCTCACGCCCTTTGAGTGGAGAAGTATTCGGCCCAATATAGATGCTGAGGGTTGGGGCTTCCAGCTCAATCGTCGGCAAGGCTTCCGGTTCATCGCCAGTCGCAATTGTATCACCGATATTTGCTACGCCCACACCTGCCATTGCTACGATATCACCAGCAATTGCCTCATTTACCTCTTCACGGCTTAACCCACGGTAAGTGAACAAACGGTCAATCTTAGCCTTGGCCTGTTCGCCAGACGTTTTCATTACAGTCACACTATCATTGCGTTTTAATTTACCGCGAAAAATTTTGCCAATCGCATATTTCCCAAGATAATTATCGGCTGCCAGCGCTGCTACGAGCAACTGTGCACCTTTTGAATTATCTGGATCGACGCGTGGCTCTGGAATCTCATGAATAATTGCCTCAAAAATTACATGCAAATCGTTGTCGAGCTTTGGTGTTTTGCCAGCTTTGCCATCTCTTGCAATCGCATAATAGATTGGGTATTTCAGTTGTTCTTCGTTGGTTGCAAGTTCTAGGAAAAGATCAGCAATTTCGTCTTCGACTTCACCCAACCTAGCGGCTGGCTTGTCAATCTTATTCACAATCACGATTGGCGTCAAATTGAGTTCCAAAGCTTTCTGTAGCACGAACTTTGTTTGTGGCATTGGCCCTTCCTGTGCATCCACAATCAACAAAACACCATCCGCCATATTCAACGTTCGTTCGACTTCGCCAGAAAAATCGGCATGCCCTGGCGTGTCAATAATGTTAATCTTATAGCCATCATAGAAAACCGATGTCTGCTTGGCCGTGATTGTAATGCCTCGCTCATGCTCCTGGTCACCAGAGTCCATGATTAAGGTCTCACTCATTTCTGCTTGGTTGTCGCGAAAAGTATGACTTTGCTTCAACAAGGCATCAACTAGTGTCGTTTTTCCGTGGTCAACGTGAGCAATAATCGCCACGTTGCGAATTTTAGATTTGTCGTTCATTTCGCTTCTTCCTTACTTTTTTTATTCGTCCGCAATAAATAATAGGCGCAACATAAAACTACCTCTTAGTTTTATACCGCACCTATGATTTACATAGCTTGGTGGGTCGTGTAGGAGTCGAACCTACGACCTTATCTACGTCAAAGATACGCTCTAGCCAACTGAGCTAACGACCCATAGCTAGGCTTTATTTTAACATAAACAGGCGCTTTTTTGCAAGTTACTTGCAAGAATAAGTAATTTGAACTATAATCTCCACATTGGGTCCGTAGCTCAGCTGGTTAGAGCACCTGCCTTTTAAGCAGGGTGTCGTGAGTTCAAGTCTCACCGGACTCACCATTTTTTTGCCCAAAAAAATAGCTCAATCAATGAGCTATTTTTATTATTGCTTAGGCTGCCCTAGCGTGAATCCTTTTCAATATCTGATTCTTCAACCGCATTATCGGCATCGACGCCATCTTCAGAATCATCACTTTCTGGATCAGTCGCATCGTCATTACGGTCATTGTCCGTGCCATTCTCATCATCATTATCTGATTCTTTGCCCTTCTCATCAGATTCACCGCCCTCAGTTTCAGCCGACTTTGCAGATTTCTTATGATTTTTATGATGCTTCAGCACAACAATCAACATGATAATCAATACAATCAAGGCGCCCGCCACAATTACGCCCCATAATGGGCAATTAATTACTGGCCGCGTTAGTACCACTTCAACTAATTTCCCCGCCTCATTGTAATATGAAATTTTTTGTTCAACTTTATATACGCCATAAGCATAGTTACTTTTCAGCTCAAAAGTTTGCTCCGTTTCTGGCGTCAACTCCGCCGTATCATCTTTTAGGCTTTGCCAATTTTCAATTCCAAAGGCCGGCGAAATTCGAACACTATACTTAACTGGAAACCCAGCCGTACCCGCATTCTTCACTTTAGCAGAAGCTTTTATGGCCCCATCCAGACTCACCACATCCACATGGTTGTCGCTCACGCTACCACCATACTTCAGGCCATCTCCCGCCACACTTAACTTTACTCGCACCGTTTTGGTTTCGCTGCCATCCTGATTCGTGATAGTTACTGCCGCATACTGACTATTTGCTTTTGCGTCCGTTGGCACTACAGCGCGTAAACTCACATCTGCTGTGCCATTAGCGGCAATCTGATACTGCGTCTTGCCACCAATAAAGACTAGCCAATCTGATGCTAATTTATAGTCGTCTTTCAATTTTGCATCATCATATTTCACCACTGCCGTTTTTAACACGAGCACGGCGTCGGTATGATTTGTCACCGTAAATTTACTAGAGTAAGACTTCCCAGCCTCTGGAATCTGGCCAAAGTCTAATTGCTCCGTCGAAGTCGTAAACGCCTCAGCTTGTTCTTCCGCCCGCGCCGTTGGCGCCATTTGCAAATTGAACGCCAGCATGCCGCCAATTAGCGCTAAACTGCCGCCAAAGATTGCCCAGTATTTTTTCATCTTACCTCTCATGGTTAATTACCATAATTTTACCATAAAACCCAACAGAAATATTTACATTTTTATATAAAAAACCTCTGGCATACACCAGAGGCTACTGAGACAGAAAAAACGCAAAGATTACCAAGTATGGTATTGGTCGGTCACGTCGAAATATTCAACACAACAAGCGGCATCGTCGTTCAAGGCATCCCATATCGCTGAGAAGGCCGCTCGGCTACCACGAGCCACCAGCACGTCCTCAAAACAGAATAGGCAGGTACGATCATTGCCGTCATCCGGACAACACTCATAGTTCTTGCCGGTACGCAAATTGACGACATGTATTTCCTTGATATTTCGCTGTTCGTTTTCTAACGTCAGCAACAGCTTGCCATGAAACATCATCACAACCATACCTTCGCCAAACGAGAAAGAAATCTCACGCGGCGTCATGTTCCGGTACATGAGACGGTCCAGATGCACGTAAACTTGATTACTATCCAAATCTTCGCTGAACGATTCTTCATAATAACCAAGGTGCTCAGGCCCAACTTCGCAAAACTCTCGATAATCCGTAACTACTGGGACTACCACAGCCATTGCGAAAGTTGTTGGCACCAATGCCAAAAATGTCATCACAATCAGATTGACGGATCGAAACATTGCCACCCCAAAGACCGCCAATGATATTGCAATCAACACTGCCACGCTCACAGCCACTGCTCTTTCTTTTCTTTTTGCTACCATAATTTACCCCCTCATTATTTTTGCGTAAATCTCTACAACGAACACACGAGTGAATCTAGCCAACCACGTGAAGCCTATATTATACCATATCTAACGGCAATCTTCAAGGCACGCCCCCAACAAAAAGCTTCTTGCTCATCAAGAGCAAGAAGCCAATCAATTACAATCTGGTGCACCTGACTAGACTCGAACTAGCACAGCCTTACGGCCACTACCACCTCAAGGTAGCGTGTATACCAATTTCACCACAGGTGCAACGCGCTTATTATATCAAGTTTTGCCCTACTCCGTCAATCTTGTCCTAGCCAAGACCCCCTCAGAATTATGGCGTCAAATTCGCTGTCCGCTTTTCGCTTGACCAAAATTGAACATCTGCAAATCGGTCCAACGTATTAGTCAAAACTGCATCTTCCGAATAAATATCTACATATTTTGCATAATAGTAATTCAGACTTTGACGATACAGACCAATCGCCGGTACATTGTTCACCCACATCTTCAAGAATGATTCATATTTAGCTTTACGTAAATCTTTTTTCATCGTCGTGCGAGCCGACAACAAAGCATCATCCATTAAGCCATCTGCATAATTACTGAAATTCCAGCCCGAATTAGTAGCCTGTGTCGAGCTATAATAGACGAACGGATCAGCATTTACGCCCATATCAATACCGTAAACCAAAACATCATAATTACGCGGTTGTACCGTTGATGCAAAGAAATCAGTCGTAGCCTGCGCTTCATCAACTTCCGACAAAGTTACTTCAAATCCCAATTTCTTCAACTGCTCTGCTAGCCGTTCTGCTACCGTCGCGATAGTTTCACGTTTTTGTACGGCCACACTAAGCGTCATCGTATTACCATCCGCATCAATAATTTTCCCCTCATTATTGTATTTATAACCAGCCGCTTCAATCAATTTTTTAGCTGCTTCTAGATCATATTTTGGTAATTCTGGATAATTTAAACCAGCTTCCTGCTGTTCCAAAATTGGGTAATCGAGTGCCGCCGCCGTATCAATGTCTGACCGCACCACGCTCATATCTACTCCCTGCTGAATTGCTTGACGAACTTTTTGCTTACTCAGTACAGCCGTTTTTGTATTCAAAAAAGCGAATACGCCACTATTCAATAAGCTCTGGCGAAGATTCATCTGTTTTTCAAGCTCCGTACTCTGCGAAATCCCCAGTTCAGCTGTTGCCATCACATCTAAATTCTTTAACGCTCGCAGAATGTCGTCCGAACTGGCATAAGTCTTCAGCGTAAAACTATCTAGTTTCGTATTCTTCAAGAAATATTTAGTATTTCGGTTTAAATGCAGCATCATCGTATACTTGTCGGTGGCCGAACTGCTCGCATTTTGCGTTGCATTTAACACAAACGGGCCAGATCCAACCGGATTACTGGAAAAATCACTCTCATACACTAAAGCTGGGCTAATTTTACCCAAAATATGTTCAGGCACTAATGGAAACTCCAAATTGTTCATAAAATCTGCATAAGCTGATGGCAGGCTAAACTTCACCGTCAAATCATCAACTTTCTCTATTTTAACCTTAGAAAAATTCGCCGCTACGGTCGTTTTAGCCGAACTATCAGCTAGTAAACCGACTGTATAGACTAAGTCGTTTGCCGTAATTGATTGCCCATCCGACCATTGCATACCACTGTTTAATTTCACCGTCCAAATCTTACCGGTTTCATCCGACTTTACACTCTCCGCCAGAATACACTTATCGTGGCCCGAAACATCCGGCGCAACTAAATTGGCGAACAGCAGTCGAGCTAACGCCTTTTCCGAATCAGTCACCGCATATAACGGATTCATTGAATTAACTTTGCCTAACGTTGCTTCACTGAAATTGCCACCGTCCACGTAGGCCGTAGTCTCGCTTGAGCCACCATACCAAATCGCCTGCACGATGGCTAATAAAAAGACAACTGAGACTAACAACGCCCATTCGATTACCCAAAGTCTGACTTCTCGCACATTTTTCAGACGGTCCAAAAACAAAGCCGAAAAATGATCGCCAATCTTTTCTGAGCGCTCGCTTAAACTAACCCGTAAACTCTTCCGGTTTTGTTTATTTTGCCCACTCGTTTTATCTTTTTTCTTCATTTATCCAACGATTAATATTGCTAGAATCGAAGCTACAAAAATTAATGCTACTATCACCGTCGCTCCGAATAACGATTTTTCAAGCCCTCTTCGCTCCGTATACAGCTCGCCTGATCCGCTCAAGCCCGCGCCAAGCGAAGCGCCACGTTGCTGCAGCAACACTAGGATAATTAACAATATTGCCGATACAAAAGTTGTAATACCTAAAAACACGCCTATATTCATGTAGTCTATTTTACATCAGGCACAACTAAATTGACAAGGAAGTTTATCAAAGAGATTAAGAGACAGCTCTCAATTGCGCCCCAAAAGGTCATCGTCACATCTGGCATAATCCAAATTGTTAAGGCTACCATCGCTGCATTCAAAATTAATGTGAACAAACCAAGCGTCACCAATAACAACGGCAACGCAAATATTGTCGCAATTGGCTTCACGATTGTATTTACGAGCGAAAAGACTAGACCGGCAATCACATAGAACCCCCAAGAAGTCCGCACCGCTTCCGACCCATCGGCAAAGGTGCCAAAACAATTGATGCAAACATACATTGCGACACAAGACGTCAACCACCTCAGCAAAAAAGCGAGAATTTGCCGTTTAATCATTTCTTCATTTTAAAGCATTTTTACGTTTAAGCAAACTGTGATACTGAATCGCAAAACGGTGGCTTTCCTCATCTATTCTGGCTATCAATTTTGCCACATGCCCATCACCTGCTAAGTCAATCATCCGATAATCGCTATTGCCTTCCGTAAGGACAATCCTTACGCGAGCGTTCTTGCCATGATCACCACTTTTATCTCTACCAACTACCGCAATCTTCTGCGCTGCCAGCAATTCTCGCACCGCTTCAATTTGCCCGATTGAACCATCTAACACAATTAAATCTGGCCTGCCCCAATCGTCCAAATGGTTCAACCGTCGCATAATGACTTCTCGCATACTTTCCGGATCATTATTTTGCTGCTTGCGTAATTTGAACCTGCGATATTTGGTCCGGTCAGCCGTCCCGTTAATAAAACAAACCATACTGCCAACTACATTCGTACCAGACTGATGGCTAATATCATAACCCTCGATGCGAGCCGGAGGATGCTCCATTCCTAATAGTTCCTGCAATTCTTCCAAGGCTTTGTCGCTGGAAATATCCAAATATTCTTTATCTGAAAAAATAATCTTGGTGCCTAGCCCTTTGAGCCCAAATAATTGATTGCGATACTCAGCGGCATGCTCGTACTCACCCGCCGCCGCCGCCTCATACATCAATTTTTCGATATCTCGAGCAATTTTTTTGCGGTTCCCTTTGATATAGCTAATCATCCGACGCAAATTATGTTTATATTCGTATGAAGTCGTCTTGCCAACTTCAATTCCCGGCGTCAGACCAAGGTCAGTGTTCAAAGATTTTTTCCCATTATATGGTTTATCGTAATATGGAAAAATCCGCCTCAGCACCCGTAAAGCCCGCGTAATTGCCGTCTTACCATAATAAGGCCCGTAATATTCCGCCCCATCGTCCTCCGGATTGCGCGTCATGCTGACATATGGCACCGGCGATTTCATATCAATCCGAATATAGCAAACCGTCTTGTCGTCCCTTAGAAGAATGTTCCACTTTGGCATGTAGCGTTTTATCATTTCGCTTTCCAAAAATAGTGCATCCATTTCAGTATCCACTACGATCCAATCCGTGTCATCAATCTCGGCCACCAACGCTCGCGTTTTCACATCTTTGCGTTCTGGCGACTGAAAATATTGCCTAACCCGATTGCGCAAGATTGCCGCCTTACCCACATAAATTACCTCTCCGTCTTTATTCTTATGAAAATAAACTCCCGGCTCTTTCGGCAACTCTTTTAATTTGGCTTGTAATTTTGGCGATAAGCTCATCTCTGTCATATTATACTATCTTTATTACGCTCTTGCTTGCGTCAAAAACCGCCCCTAGCATCGCTAGCGGCGGTTTTTCACGATTTTTGTCTCTTTAAACTAAACCGTAAATCATGCTCTTAATTGCAGCGTCGCTATCACTACTAGAATTTTCTTCGTTGTAAGCTTTAACTAGTTTTTCGACACAACTGTCGATGTCGCTAGTTGATGTGTAATATTTGCTACAATAAGTTTTTGCTTCTGATTTAACGTAATTACTTTGAGAAGTCTGGATTGCACCATTTACGTCAGTCATAAACTCACTCACGTTCTTAGCGTCAGACGGAGCGCTGACTGATTTCTTTTCGTAAGAAATCGTAAACGTTGCTTCAGACTTCGCGCTATCACTATCGCTTGTAATTTCGACTTTTGTCAACTCGTGTGACCAGCCTTTAATACCGAGTTTAATTGTCGATTTAGACAAATCAGATTCTTCCGTCTCGGTTGAAGTGCTGGTACTCATCACATCTTTACATTTAGAGATGAAGTCCAAATCAGCAACTTTCTCACCAAATTTCTTTGCAGCGTCAGCATTAGCTTTCACGGTGTAGTATTTTACGCCATCTTTAGATTCAACCTTGACGTCTTTATCGTAGTTGATAAAAGTGTTGTCCTTATAGATATCCGCAATTTTATCTTTATTTTCTTTCTTAGACATCGCATCGGCAATTTCGGTCAAACAATCATAACTCTTTTTATAGGTGTCACTTGTAATGTCGTTGGTGGTAACTTTATACCACTGGCCGTTGACCTTATCGGCAACGTTATCGACCATATCGCCAATCAAAGCAATCTCTTCGTCCGTTGCAGAATCACTGGCAGAAGAACTAATCGCATCTTTAATTTGGCTCTTAACATCATTCAAATCTAATTTGAAGTATAGTTCACCACCGCTAATATAAGCTGCACTGACACCAAAAGATATCGTCTTGTCATCATCGAGTTGCATGCTGATCTTAGTATCAGCTACCACATTGCTATTATCGCTAGTAGTATCGTAATCGATGGTCATGCTCTTATATGAGCTCGTTGATAGAGATGAAGTTGAACTGCTATCGCTATTTGGCGTTAGCGTAATCGTGCCCTTCATTTGTGTTTGGCTTGCATTCCAAGCATTTGCTATGGCATCACTAACTGTTTTTTCAGCCGACTCGTGCCAATTAATAAAGAAAATGGCTCCAATTATGCCGCCGATTAGTACCACGGCTACAATAATCGCAATAATTAAGCCCTTCTTTGATTTTTTCTTTGCTGGCTGCGCTTCAGTAACGGTCGTTTTGTCAGCATCTGGCGTCGTCGCCACAACTGGCTCAACTGGCTGGCTAGCCACAGCATT
This sequence comes from uncultured Candidatus Saccharibacteria bacterium, assembly GCA_964483505.1. GTDB lineage: Bacteria > Patescibacteriota > Saccharimonadia > Saccharimonadales > Saccharimonadaceae > UBA2834. Next base: position 46,043 of record CAZAAQ010000001.1, read on the forward strand.
ATCTGTTGCGGCCACATTGTTTGATGTAGTTGTATCTGCAGCAGGTTCTTCAGCAGGCTGAGAATTGTTGACTTCGGTTGTCGCGTTTTCTGGCGAAACTTCACCCATCATCGCATCATCTGCCACTGGCTGCTGTTGCACATCATTATTCGTGGTGTCTACTGAATCTTGCGAAGGAGTAGCCTCACCTTCATTTGGCTGTCCACTCGTATTACCATTTTCTAAAAATGGATTTTCGTCATTATTCATTTTTTCTTCCTTTAAAGTCTGCTCATTATTTACGGGTTCATCCGGAATCTCGACTTCAAGATTTCCCGATCCAATTGCCCCAGGCAATAAGTCTTCCGCCTTTTCCGCCTGTTGCTGTTGCTCCTTGTTTGATGCAGAGTCGTCTTCTGGCACCGCATCAAGCACTAAAGGATTTTCTAAGGTATCTTCCTGATCAGAGATGAACTCTTCCTCAGCCTTAGCCTCTTCATCAATCGTAATCTTCTTAATGCTCGGCGAAATTGGCGTACCTGACGTATCATCTAGCTTCACGGCATCATTTTCGTCAAAGTTGCCGCTTTTATCGTCGCTCATTCAGACTACTCCTCGGTAGTAGTATCTTCGGTAGTAGTAGTCGTAGTGGTCGTACTTGTACTATCTTGTACGCTCACGTTGCAGGTGCCATTTGCGGTCGCACGAGCGCAGGCTTCAATAGACTCATACTTGTTCAAAACTTGGCTAGAAAAGACAAATAGCCATACTGACAAAGCGGCAAACAAAATTGTCGTGACTGCAAATAAGCAATAAAAGAATTTATATTTGCCACTGATTGTATGGTTCTCTGGATTCTTCTCTTTATACAAAGGAATCTTTGCCATCTTAGCTTTCTTTGGTGCTACTTTTTTGACTTTTGCAGCTGAAGTTTTCGTTTTCGCGGCAGTTTTCGTTGCCATGGCTAATTTGCCCTCCTACATATTGTGCTTTAGCTTAAATATAACACAAAAACTAATATTTTAGCCAAAGTTTTTATGCTTATAATATGATATTATATAGATAAATAGCTTGCATAACAAGGGAGTTAAAAACGAAAGGCATCTATGCAGAAAAATAATTTTAATATCAAGCTCATTCGAGCTCGCCAAATCCTCGACTCACGCGGCAATCCAACTGTCGAGGCTGACGTCGTACTAGAAAGCGGACACGCTGGTCGCGCTGCCGTTCCATCTGGTGCTTCGACTGGTGCCGGTGAAGCACTAGAATTACGCGATCAAGACCCAACCCGTTTTGATGGCAAAGGCGTCTTAAAGGCCGTCTGGAACGTCAATAATAAAATCAGCGATGTGCTTGTTGGCAACGATGCTAGCGACCAACGCCAAATCGACCAATTGATGTTAGATCTCGATGGCACCGAAAACAAATCAAATCTTGGGGCTAATGCCATTCTAGCCGTCTCTCTAGCCGCAGCAAAAGCTGCCGCCCATGCCAAAAACCGCCGTTTCTATGAATATGTCGCCGATTTAGCTGGGACTACCGATGAAATGTGCCTACCAATGCCAATGATGAATGTCATGAATGGCGGCGCGCATGCTGATTGGTCAACTGACTTTCAAGAATATATGATTATTCCAACCAGTGCCGGCAATATTGCCGACGCCGTTCGCATGGGGGCAGAAGTTTTTCATAAATTAAAGACTGTCCTCAAAAATCGTGGCTATGTCACTACCGTCGGCGATGAGGGTGGCTATGCCCCACGCGTCAAAGATGGCAATAATGAACCCCTTGAGCTGATTAAAGAAGCTATCGAAAGCGCTGGCTACGCACTCGGCAAAGATATTTCGATTGCCATGGACATTGCCGCTTCCGAATTTGCTAAAGATGATCACTACGAACTCAAAACAAATGGTGATTGGAAATATGCTAACAATCTCGCCGACTGGTATCAATGGATCATCGATAATTACCCAGTAGTTTCCATTGAGGACGGACTTGGCGAAAACGACTGGAACGGTTGGAAAATGCTGACCGAACGCTTCAAAGACCGCATTCAATTAGTCGGCGATGACCTATTCGTCACTAACGCCAAACTATTGCAAAAAGGCATCGATGAGCACGCCGCCAATGCTATTTTGATTAAACCGAACCAGATTGGCTCATTGACTGAGACTATCGACACCGTCAAATTAGCTAAGAAAAACGGCTACCGTTGCGTTATGTCACACCGTTCTGGTGAGACCGAAGACACTAGTATTGCGCATCTTGCCGTCGGTCTTGGCACTGGCCAAATCAAAACTGGCTCCCTGTCACGCACCGAGCGCATTGCAAAATACAATGAATTGATGCGCATTGCTGAAGCTAATTCGACTTTGCCGCTTACTAACCCATTTGCAAAATAATTCCCATTGCTTTGCAAGCCAAAAAAGAATTGCCGGAATCGGCAATTCTTTTCTTTTTCTCGTTATCTTTTTCTAGGCTTCGTAGCCAGGCTTACCTAGTAACTTGAACATGTTAGTTTTATAGGCCTCTACGCCTGGTTGATTGAATGGATTGACACCTAAAGTGAAGCCGCTCAATGCACAGCTCGTCTCGAAGAAGTAAATCAATCCACCCAAGGTTCGCGCCGATAACTCCGGCAATTTTACTTCAAGAATCGGCACTCCACCAGTCGCATGCGCCGACCTTGTTGCTTCATTTGCTTTTTTGCAAATGTAGTCCATCTCTTTACCTTCAAGATATTTTAACCCGTCCAAATCTTCCGCTAAAGTCGGTACGGCGATTTCGCCCAAGGTGTGTTCAATCTCTACAAAAGTTTCGAACAAGTTTCGTCTTCCCTCTTGGATATATTGTCCCATCGAATGCAAATCAGTCGAATCAATGACGCTAGCTGGAAAAATTCCCTTGTTTTCCTTCCCCTCAGACTCCCCGAACAATTGCTTCCACCATTCATTAAACATCGCAAAGTTTGGTTCAAAATTCGCTAGAATCTCAATATTGTAGTTTTTAGCTAACAACAGGTTACGTACCGCCGCATACTCAGCCGCCGCGCCACCATCCGAAATCAACGCACTTCGCTCCTCTTCGGCTCCGTCCATCAACGTATCGATATCAATCCCAGCCGTCGCGATAGCAAGCAGCCCCACCGCCGTTAGCACAGAATAGCGTCCACCAATATTATCTGGGACTACAAAGCGTGCGTAATTCTTTGCAACTGCTTCATCATGCAGGGCACCTTTATTAGCATCCGTTGTTGCATAAATTCGCTTACCAGCTTCATTTTCACCGTATTTGGCCACCAACATCTGTTTGAAAATTCGAAATGCCACGGCCGGCTCCGTCGTAGTACCAGATTTCGAGATTACGTTCACCGAAAAATCTTTATTGCCAATTGTGTCAATCGCTTTCTGCAGAGCCAAAGGACTCAACGAATTACCAGCATAAATAATTTTTGTCCGCCCTTTTTCACCACCCAACGCCTCAATTACTGCACGATGACCCAAATAACTGCCGCCAATACCAATACAAACCAAATAGTCTGAGTCGGAATTAATCTTTGCAGCAGCACTCTTAATCCTCGCAAATTCATCTTTATCGTAAGCAATTGGCAAATCTACCCAACCGCCAAAGGTATCTTCTTGTGCTTTTTGGACAAAGGTTCTTGCCTGAGCCACTTTTTGAGCCAACTCATCCTCTGCGACTAGTCCTAGTAAGTCGCTCTTGAATTCAATCATATTTCCTCCTTATAAGCTTACGGCGATATCGTGCAAATCACTGGAAGTGAGTTTTCCAGATTCATTCTCAATCACGTAAAATACCCCACCATTCACCCAAGCCGCATTAGACTTGGACACATAAATCGTCAGCCCTTGACCTTTAGCAATCGAATAATCATCGCCCCACTCTTTTTTCACATAATTAGACAATACGGCAGACGAATCCCAAGTTGTTTTTTCCTCTTTCAACGTGAATTTTTCGCCATCATCGTTTTTAAAAGCCATCGTCAAGCAGCCATTATTTTCGCTCACCAGCCCATCTAATCGATAATCGGTCGGTACATAACTTGGGTAAGCGTTATCGATGCCAGTTTGCATAGCCGCCACGCGGACCGACAAATCAGGCAAATTCAAATATACCAAATATCCTAATAGCGCAATCGAAATTACTGCCATTGACGAAGCAATCGCAAATTTTTTGTTCTGCCAAAAATGCGTCTTTTTCTGCACCGCTTCACCAAATTGCGTTTGCGTCTCATTCATCGTTGAAACCTTACGTAAAGCCTGTTGGATTGCGCGATCCTTGAGCTCTTGGGCACTTAAACGCTCCGGTTCTGCTTTGCGAGCAGCCATCCGCGCCTTCGCAATCTTTGCTATATGATGTTGTTGCAACTGACCAGATGTAATCATCTGACGCTTTTCGGTGATGTCGTCTTGTTGCTGCGTTCGACTAAGCTTTGTATACTCTTGCGACGCCGCTTGTCTAATCTCTTGCATTCTTGCAGCGCGCTGTTGCTGTTGATTTTGAATCTGTTTTGTTTGCTGATTAGCGGCTACGATGCGCACTGGCTGCTGAGTCGATTGTCGTGCCGTACCAGACGTCCTGGATATATCATTAGTTGGATGTAATTGAACTTGATGCTGCTTCTGTAACAATTCTTTTCTCTGGCTCATTTGACGCAGAGATACTGATGCTGCGCCAGCCACAGTACTAATTTTTGGCGCAACAGTTGGCTTTTTCACAAAACGTCGGTTAAGAGTAGAAGATTTTTGGACTCTCCGATGATCAACCGAGCTTGCATGTTTTGCGGTTACACCTTTTGTCGAAACTCTTTTGATCCCGTCCATTTTTCCTCACTTTATTCTGCTTAATTTATCTTAAAACATAACAAGTAAGAAATCAATAGCGTTTTAATATTTTTGTTCAGTATCTTCCCTTTTGTAAAACATAAACATTTCGCGTTTTATTAAAATGATATAATATATTAATAACTTATGATGGATAAGAACAAAAAAAGAAAGCAACGCGCGTTACGTGTTGCTATCACGAATATCTTTATGGGGATATCCGTTGTCGCCATTGTCTTCGTGCTCATGTTCATTGCTATGGGCTATTCTTTTAATAATAAATCTGGCGAGCTGGAACAATCTGGTCTCGTCCAAATCGATTCTGAGCCAAGTGGCGCCACCGTAGAAATTGATGGCACTACTCAATTTAGCCACACCGAAATGAACAAAATGCTCAGCCCGGGTGTTCATCATCTTGTTGTCAGTAAATCTGGCTATGACATTTGGAAAAAAGATTTATCCGTCGACACTGGCTTACTTACTCGCATCGAATGGATTCGTTTATTCCCTGTCTCGCCAGAAGTTTCCGACGTAGCCAGTTTCAAAAATGTCCGTCTGGCAAACTATTCCGCCGATCGCAAAGTCTTGCTCGTCATCGAGCAAGCCAACCCTGATATTATTGTACTCAATATCCAAGATGATCAAGTCAATCGCACCGTCATATCTTTAGCAACCGCGCTTGGCACCGATGATGCCACTGCGCTTACTGGCACTATCGCCATCAAAACTTGGAGCCGGAGTAGCGACAAGGTTTTACTAACTTGGGAACATGATAACACTACGACCTGGCATCTAGTCGAACTCAATAAAGACAATGCCAAAAAGAGTCTAGACTTAACCACCAAATTCAATCTCCAGTTTTCAAATATCTTGATTGCTAACGACTCCGCCTCAAAACTCTGGGGCATCGAGAACGGTAACCTTCGCCTAATTGACGCCGACAATCTGACGATTTCTGGCGTCATTGCTAAAAATGTTGAAAAAATCACTAATAATAAAGACACCGTAGCTTTTGTTAACGCCAACGATGACGGCAATCGCTTCGTTAGCACCTATAAAGATGGCGAGGATGGCCCCGTCGTAATTGCTAAGTTAGAAAAAGAGACACCGACCATCAATCTTGCTATGGGCACATATTGGGGTGCCGAATGGCTCGCCTACGCAAAAGATAAGCACGTTGAAATTATTAGCGGGTCTTACCCTTCTTACGGCAAATCTGATAGTGCCAATTTCAAGACTACCATCAAAAAAGACCTTAGCTATGTGCCACAACTCATTTCCGTTGATAGTGACGAACGCATCCTTACTCTAGCCGCCGATAAAAATATGTCATCAATTGATTTAGAGATTAAACATACCTATGATTACACCTTCGAGAATGCAGTCAGCAAGATTAACTGGCTAGACGGATTTTTAACTTGGCAAAAAACCGACGATAATAAAATATTTGTTCGAGACTTTGACGGCGATAACCAGCGCGAAATTGTCAGCAACGCCGACAATGACTACGGAGTAAATATCACCGATAACAACAATTGGCTTTATTACTTCAATGTCTCAAAACCAGAAACCACTGAAGCAACGACCGCCACAACATCTACGACAACTGCTACAACCACCACAACTTACACGCTCAAGCGCGAGAAACTCAATATTTAATTAGTCGCAATTCGAAGTTGAGCCAATCCAAAATCAGACTCCCTCTAATTGCTCTCTGATACTTTATGTTTATTCCTGGTCTTTACCGGTCAGCCAGTTCCAAAACTGTTCTAGCGGCGAAGCTTGGTT
>CAZAAQ010000001.1:52753-70559 GCA_964483505.1 uncultured Candidatus Saccharibacteria bacterium
GGCGAATCATGCACTGCCACCGTGACCGTTGGATCAACCGCCGTAATTCCGTTCACTTCACTACTACCTGGCGACATATACGCCACAGCATTTGCAATAATGACTTGGTTGTACTGGAATAATAAGCCAGCAATCAAAACTACAATGCCGATAATCACAGGGATAAAATGTCGCGATCGGCGGAATCGACTCGCTCGGTTCTCCGCTTTCTTGCGAATCTTCTCGCGAAACGCCTGTTTTACATCTTTATCAGTTTCCGCATTCGTTGCCGCTGCAGTCGTTAATAATGACTCGTCAGCTGCCGCTTTCCGCGCCTTTTCGGCTTGTTCGCGCTCGTATTTCATGCGCTCCTGCGCCACATACTCGCGCGCCGCTTTGCCATAATATTCACCATAATACTTTTGATAATAATCTTGCCAAGCCGAATGGTATTTTCGCCAATCTTCCGCATTTACTTTTGGTACCGGCGACGCTTCACTTGGCGCCCGATAATCTTGTAATTGAGTTTTATAAGCTTCTAATACTTTTTTCCGGGCTAATTCTGTCGCTGTATGCTGACGTTGTTCGGCGCCAGTATTCGAGACATTATTAGCGACAACAACACCTTGACCGTTATTCGCGTCCTGTGTGTTTGTCTGATCATCTCGCCACCGATTCCAGCTAGCGCTGCTAGCCTGCCCGCCATCTTGCTTATCCATTGCTATAATTCTAGCACAACGCCTTATTTTATGCTAAAATAGCCCTAGCTATTTGCTATGGGCGAGTGGTGAAATTGGTATACACGGCAGACTCAAAATCTACTGGCAGCAATGTCGTGAGGGTTCAAGTCCCTCCTCGCCCACCATATCATTAGAAAAATTGACGCTACCTTTATAGCGTCTTTTTTGCGCCATTACGTCATCTTAACTTTTTTACGCTTCCCTTGATTTTTAATCAAAATTATGCTAAAATATAAACAGATTTTTTATCATAAAAATTGTTCATTAGGAGGTGTTACTATGAAGAAAATCGGTTTGTACGCCAAGCTCTTTTTGCGTCAGCCTTCGACTGCCGAATTGACCGCTCTGGCGTTTGACATTGCCGCCATCTTACTATTTACCGTTTTAAGAAACAACGCATATCTATTGATTATTGTTATCTTGAGTGATGTCACCGTCTGTCTTACCCATGGCGCTTGGCTAGCCAACCAGTCCAAAGACCCCGAACATGGGCCTTGGCGAATTGCTACGCCTGTTGTCACCCGTCTAATGGCCGTGATTATCATGGTTATCAGCATTGTTTGTCAAGCAAACGGGTTGATGTCGACTATTGCCGTTCAGCACGTCAACGTCTATCTTTGGTATCTTGTCGTCATTGAAGCCGTCTGCCAAGCCTTTCGCTGCATTTTGCTCACGATGAACTCCATCGATAGTTCTTGGCTTGAAGGTGCCAATGGTCGCATTGGTACGCCAAATTGGATTTCTATCCTACGCATGGCCATCGCCGTGCTCATCCCGCACATCTACGTGACGCAGCCATTTGGCGATGCCAGCAACACAATTGCGACATTGTTACTTGCTGCTGCTATCTCAACGGATGCCGTGGATGGTTTTTTGGCCCGCAACTTGCACCAAACCACCAAAGCCGGCAAGGCGCTTGATCCGCTTGGGGATAAGGTTATCTTTTATCCCGTCGCCGTCGCTTTCTTCATCTGCACTAAAGGGCTCATGCTACTACCAAGTATGTTTGCCTACCGCACACTGCTTATCCTGGCCGCCACTCTGATGGTTGGTCGCGACACCCTATTCATCCTTTGGTTCTTTCTCAAAGGAAAAGATTTGGCTGAAGGCATTGGCGCCAGTCTGGTTGATAAAACCCGAATGGTCGCTATGTGTGTTTGGCTAAGCGGTTCTGCTCTTGCCATCACCGTCGAAGACACCGTTTTCGGTCGTATCATGGCATGGGTTAGCTTCGCTTGTATCATCGTAGTTGGTATTCTTAGTGTTGCGAGCTTAGTGATCGACTATCGTCGCGTTCGCGCCTTACGTCGTCGCTGAACTTAGCCCCCTCTAAAACCGTCCCAGAAACTTGGGGCGGTTTTTCATTGATTAAATTATTTATTCAACAAAAGCAGCTGCTGTTATTGCAACCTTTAATGTTTTCTGCGGATTCCATAACCTTAAAATCGCTGCCTGCGTCACGATGTCACCATTCCAAATTGAAATCGGCGACCACTTCGTCTCGCTAAGCGCAATTGAACTAACTTCCCCATCCTGCGCGAATATCAATTGCCCATTATGTAAAGTTGCCATTGCTAACGGGAAACTAATTGTAAACTTATGTAAAGTCTCAATCAATTGGTTCATCGGCATCGATAACGTTACAACTTTTGGGTAGTACATCGTACGCAACATCTTTTGTAGTTGTGGCATCGTGGCAAATGCACAAATATCATCTCGCAAGCTCCAGTTTTGAGCTTCATTTATCACCGCGTCAACCGCATCGCGCGTTAAATAAATCGGTTTATCCGTGCAAGTCTTCATAAACTCCGCAAAAGCAATGGAAGTCTCGGCGTTCTTGCCCAAATCGCCAATTAAAACTACCGCATCTGCCCAAGCAATTTGCACATAAATCTCGCTCAGCGCAGTTTTGCCAAACGCCCCTGAAGCTTCCGCTGGCACAAAGTAAATTTCTGGTACCGATGGCACTTGCCCACGCAAAGTATCTGGCAAAATGGCTCGCACCTCACCGGCGCCCATTTTATTGGCCGTAGTCACCGCATTCGCCACCGCAAAAAACATGCCCTTATTTCCACCAATAATTAACACCTTCCCCGCCATTCGACGCTGTTCTGGTCGCTCAATATCAATACCATCTAAGGCTTGCGCTCTAGTTTGTTTTTGCCAATATTTATAATCTTCCATTGCTAATTCGCCTTTAACTCTAGCTCAATTGGACAATGGTCAGAACCCAGCACTTCATCATGAATCTCCGCAGCCTCCACTCTGTCCGCCAACATACTTGAGACCAAAAAATAGTCGATTCTCCATCCTACATTATTACGTCTGGCGCTATTTCGATATGACCACCACGAATATTTTTGTTCAGTCGGATGCAGTGTTCGGAAAGTATCGATAAATCCATTGTTCAAATAATTCGACATACCCACGCGTTCTTCGTTCGTGAACCCTGCATGCCCCACATTGGCCTTTGGCCGCGCCAAATCAATTTCCGCATGCGCCACATTGAAATCTCCACAAATCGCCACTGGCTTGGTTTGCTCTAATTCCTTTAAATAACTCAGCACTGCCGGATCCCACGTTTTTTCGCGTAAATGTAATCTCGCCAGTTCTGGCTCTTTCGCATTTGGCACATAGGTATTTACCAGATAAAAATCAGCGAATTCTGCTGTCATAATTCGCCCTTCCGTCCGAACATCGCCAAAACTGTCTTGGTCGAACCCAAAAGCAGCGTCTATAGTCTCCGAAAAGCCAAATTTGATGCTGAGCGGCTTCACTTTTGTAAAAATTGCCGTGCCAGAATAACCCGCGCGTTCCGCCGAATTCCAAATCTCTTCGTAATCTGAAAAATCAACTTCCGCTTGACCCTGCTTTGCCTTCGTCTCTTGTAGGCACAACACATCCGGCTGATATTTTGTCACAAAGTCCTGCAACGCACCCTTAGCTAACACCGCTCTTAACCCATTTACATTCCAAGAAAAAATTCTCATACCCCTATTATATACTATTTAATCGCATGGTTATCTGTCTAAACCCCTTAAGCATGCTAAAATATAATTATGAAAAACGAGCAACCGTCACCGCGGATCAAACAAGCTATTGAGGTTGCCACCAAAGCTCACGAGGGCCAAACCCGTAAGACTGGTGAACCTTACATCATCCATCCCCTAGCCGTGCAAAAAATTCTCGAAGAGTGGAACATGGATGAAGATACTATCATTGCCGGCATCTTGCACGATACGGTCGAAGATACCGATTTAACGCTGGATGATATCGAAAAGCAATTCGGCAAAGATGTCGCTTTTCTAGTTAATGGCGTGACTAAACTTAGTAAAGCCCGCTCTGGTATGCAAGACCTCAACAAGTACTTACCGCAAACCGGCGATAACCTCTTAAAACTGCTCATTGCCACTGGCCAAGATATTCGCGTATTAATCATCAAGCTTGCCGATCGTCTCCATAATCTCCGCACTCTGTCCGCGCTACCACCAGAAAAACAACAAAAAATCGCCCGCGAATCGCTTGAAGTATTTGCGCCACTGGCCGATCGTTTACAAATGGGACACGTCCGGGTTGAAATTGAGGAAACTTCCTTCTATTATCTTGATCGTCGCCGCTACGAATATCTCAAGAATCTTACCAAAGAACGCCTTGAAAAAGCCGATAAAAAGCTCAAAAGCGCCCAAGCCGCCGTTGAAGCTGCTCTTCAAAAAGAAGGTATCAAATATGAGTGTGACGGCCGCGTAAAATCTATCTATTCCCTTCATAAAAAGCTAGCAAAATACAACCAAGACATCGACCGCATCTATGACATTATTGCGCTTCGTTTCATCGTCGAAGACGTCACCACTTGTTATCTAGTCCTCGGTATCATTCACTCTCTCTTTAGTCCGATGGACGGCCGCGTAAAAGATTACATTGCCATGCCAAAACAAAACGGTTATCAATCTCTACACACCACCGTCATCACGCCAGACAAACAAGTCGTTGAATTTCAGATCCGCACCCGCGAAATGCATAATTATGCCGAACGCGGGCTAGCCGCCACTTTCTTTTACAATGAGCAAAAACTCACTTCTGCCTACACTGAAGGCCGCGTCAGTAAACTCCCGACTAATCTCATCTGGATTAAAGAATTGCAAGAAACCGCCGCTAAATTGTCCTCTGGCGAGAAAGTCGACACTAAAAAGCTCAAATTAAATCTTTTTGCCGACAAGATCTTTGTTTACACGCCAAAAGGCGACATTATTGATTTGCCAGATGGCTCTATGCCACTTGATTTTGCTTATCGTTTGCACAGTGAAATTGGAGCCGCCTGTGTCGGCGCTATCGTTAACGGCAAGATGGTCAATCTTAACACTAAGCTCAAGCAAGGTGATATTGTCGAAATTATTACTGCCAAACACTCCAAACCCAACCCAGGTTGGCTGGAGAAAGTTGCCAGTAGCCATGCTCGACATAAATTGCTCGGACAGCTTAATGCTCTGTTTCCGAACTTTAGCCGCGGGCCAAAACCGCCAAAAGCGCCGAAACCGACCGAAAATAAAGATAAGACCGAACCGATAAAGCACAAAGACGAAAAAGCTAAAGAGCCTGCACATAAAGACAAAGAAGCAACCAAAGAGCCACACAAAACTAAAACCGAACGCCATGAAAAATAAAAAAAGACCCACTCAAACGGCGGGTCTTTTTGCTATTATTACAATTCCGTTATTTTGACGCGCTCTTGCTCGGTAGTGTCCCGATTGCGCACCGTCACGGTGTCATCCGTTAACGTGTCAAAGTCAATCACAACACATTTTGGCGTGCCAATTTCATCTTGTTTACGATAGCGTTTACCGATATTGCCCGAATCATCCCACGTCACATTGCCATATTTAGCACGCAACATCTGGTATACTTCCTGGGCTTTCGCCATTAATTCAGGTTTATTTTTCAAAAGTGGTGACACGCAAAAACGAAATGGCGCTAAATTCTCTGGCAATTTCAACAGTACCCGTTTTTCACCATTAATTTCGTCTTCCGTATAAGCGTGCGTTAAGATTGCCATCAAGAGACGTTCCACGCCGAATGAAGGCTCAATTACGTGCGGCACGAACCGTTCAGTGCTGCCCTTCACAATATATTCCATGTTCTTACCGCTCTCGCGTTGGATATTCATCAAATCAAAATCCGTTCGATACGCAATGCCCATCAGCTCTTCCCGCCCAATCGGGTAATCGAACTCAATATCGACAGTCCGCTTAGAATAATGTGCCCGATCCGCTGGTTCCACTTCTAACTCGTGAATCATCTCTTTTGGCAAGCCCATCCGAACTTCCAAAAATTCGTGGCAACTTGCCAATAAGTCTTCAAAGGTCTGTTCCCAAGTTTTCGGATCGATAAAATATTCAATTTCCATCTGCGAAAACTCGCGTGAACGGAACACAAAATCGCGTGGGCTAATCTCATTTCGAAAGGCTTTACCCTGTTGCGCAATGCCAAATGGCAAATCTGGATAAATTGAGTCCACTACGTTCTTATAATTCGTAAAAATCCCCTGTGCGGTTTCTGGGCGCAAGTAAGCCGTAGCATCATTGCCAGTTGCGCCAACTTTAGTCTCAAACATCATGTTAAACTGGCGAATCTCAGCCCAATCAATCTTACCGCAATTCGCGCATTTAATACCAGCTTTGACCAAATCTTCCGTAGTTACATTGGCCCCAAAATTGCCTAATTTGTCCGCACGAAAACGATTGTGACAGTTCTTGCATTCGACCAATGGGTCCGAAAAAGTCGCTGTATGGCCAGAGGCCACCCAAGTTCGTGGATTCATAATAATCGCAGCATCGACACCGTAAATGTCGTCACGTTGCTCTACCCAATAACTCCACCAAGCATCCATCACTTTCTTTTTCAAACTCACGCCGAGCGGACCAAAGTCCCAAGTCCCCGCCATGCCGCCGTAGACATCGCTACCTTGCCAGATAAAGCCACGACGTTTGCATAAACTTACAATATCTTCCAATTTTGCCATAATACTCTAATTATATCATCTATCCCACGGCTGTTTTTAAAAACTATAGCCCTGCAGTTTCCCGCTCAGTACATTTAGCAATATATAAGCACTCGTCAATCAACTCATCCAAATTTTTGACCTTCAGTATCGTCTCTATTGGCATTTTCACCATTAACCGTAATAATTTGATATTCTCCGCCCCTACTTTACCATGCGCGTTTTTTGCCAACGCTGAATTTTCTTCATCCCAATAGTACTGACTATCGACCGCCAATTTCTGCCCATCCGTATCAAAATTCAAATTAACATCTTCACCTGCCGCACGAGCCAAATTCAGCCACCACCACGTCTGCAGCACGTCTTTCCAACGTTCAGTTACATAACTATGGTTAATACCTTTTTGCATCGAACGCAGTGCTTGTCTTAAGATATCAAAGAATTCCGGCGAATCAATCTGCTCCGCACGTTGACACACCTCGCGCATCATTCTGCCGCCAAGTTCAATCGAATCGATATCTTTTACTAAAGCATCATAATATTCAACTAAACGCGTGCTGGTTAAAATTCCCAAATCACCCTTGCCCTGATGTATCACCACTTCTGACACCGAAAACAATTCTATCCCACCCGCCAATTTTGACTTTTCTTTTTTGACGCCTCGCGCAATTACACTACGCTTCCCCTCTGGCGTTAGCACCTGTAAAATCCGATCCGCTTCCCCGTAGTCTATTCGTTTTAGCACAATCGCTAAGGTTTTTTGGTCACGCATGATTATATCTCTTCGCGCAAGCCAGTAAATCTTGCGGCAGCATATCGCCCTTGTCAAAAGTCGCTACGACGCCATATTTTTTTAATGGTTCCACATCTAACGCCACGCTGCTCACCACCATAACCGGGACTTTTGCGAGTTGCGGATAACTCTGCAGTTCATTCAAAACAGCAAATCCCGTTGGCCCATTTAATAAAATATCCAAAATTATCAAAGTCGGCGTGTGCTCATCGATAGCCTGGATTGCCATAATTCCATCATGGAAATACTCCACCTCTTCGTTCTTCAATAATCTCCGGTAGTATTTTTCCCATCCTCGGTCATCCTCAACCACAAAAATCATACCAAGCTCAGCTGTCTGCTCACCGGTAAATCAATGTAAAAACTCGTACCGTCACGGTGACGCACCAGCCCAAAATCACCCTTCATGTAATTGGCAAATCTCGCCGCAATATATAGACCTAGCCCGCTAGAACCTGGCCGCATCGCGATATTAACCGGTTTATCGACAAATCCACCTTTGATTTCACGCCAAATCTTAGTCGGAATGGCTGGACCATAATCCCGCACTTCCACTCGAACTTTTTCACCATTTCGATCGCTCACCAATATCTTACTTGGCAAATCTTCTCCCCCATAGTTCATCGCATTCAAACAAAAATTATAGATTACCGAGTACAACAGCTGCCGATTGCCAATTACTAGCCGTCGACGGTTGCGGTAATCTAGTTCCAATTCACGCCGATTAAATCTAAACAACCGCCACAACTCGCTAGTCACCTCATCGCATACAATCCGCGGGTTAACTGGTTCCATTTCAAACATCGCATCGTCTAATCGTGCAATCTTAGTCAAATCATTCACTTGACGCAAAGCGCGCTCGCTTGTTGCAACAATTTGATTGCCAATTTCACGCGTATCTTGATTGTTATCGTTCAATTCCAACGTCAAAGCCAACTGCCGCATTAAACTCAGCGGCGCTTTCAACTCATGCGCGACCACGGCCACGCTTGAACTCGCGTTGAATACCTCACTCTCCATCTAACTTTATTTTAACACTAAAATTAACTAATCAAAAACCAACGTCAAGAATATACACGCCCAAAAGCGAAATTAACTATTCTTACGCAGAGTCTTAATCAAAGTCTCAAAATCGTCTCGGTAATTCATTGAATCGGTTTGCAGAATAGCCGTTTTATCATTTACCTTGAAAACCAGCACTTCACCAGAAATGCTGTCAGTAATTTTACCCTCATATCGTGTACCAGATAATTGGTTATTATCTGAGCTAAATTGCGAAGCAGACAATTTTCCTTCCGTCACCAGCGAGTTGTATTCAGTCATGACATCCGAACTCTGGGCTTGGCGAATCGAAAATCGCAAAGCATACCGTGAAGCTTCATCATCTATTGGGTCCACGGCACTCTTGCTAAAGTAAGCTTCGTAATCGCTATTATTTGAGCCATCGGATTTGATATAAACATTCCAAGTCTTCTGATAATAAAAGCTAATTGAGCCAAAATCGCTCGGACCAGTAAATTGGACTGTATTTGTTTTTTCACGCTGTTCAAAGTTAGCTTCGTCCTTTTCCTGTTGCTCTTTAATCGCCGTCGCAACAGCATCACCTTTATCGGTGTCATAACTAGTTTTTAGGTTATTCCACTGCACAAAGAAGTACACGGCAGCTGCAATTGCCCCCGCCGCAATCAAACAAACCACTACTAAAATAATAATCTCGCCTACTGAACTCTTGCGTTGTTCCTGAACCGTCTCTCCAGCCGACACGGCTGGCATTGGCTGTGGCGCCACCATACCAGGTACAGCACCAACTGGCATTGGCATGCCATTTGGCCCCATCCCAGTCATTCCTTGCGGTGCGGCGTTAGCATTCATTGATGGATTTGGCATAATCATTGTTCCACCATTGTTGTTACCCATATTGGTATTTGTGTTACCTTGTCCTTGCATTGGCGGAAAACCACCACCCATCATCGAATTTTGATCCATACTTTAATTATATTTTAGCGTAAACATTTTCGCAAGTTTATTTGCTGAAATCTTCGCTAATCACCTTTATCTCATTTTTCATTTCAGCCAGCTCTGCTTGAATATCTTTTGCTAAAACTACCAAACTTTTGTACTTTTCACTGGCCTCTTCCAACTTGAAGTCATCCGAATAGAACCAGTCTACGCCTTGTTGCAATTCTTGAATTTCTTGGTTAATTTTTTTAGTCATCATCTTTCCTTTCACTTATGGTTAACACTTTCGCTTTTGCGATATTCTTGCTAGTGGTAATCTTTAATTCTTCACCAACCACGAATTTGCCAGTAATCAACGCATAGCCTCGCTTAAGCACTCGCTCTGGGTTTAATTGTTCCAAAATTTTTACCGTATTCTCTATTTTCTCATCCGCCGCATCTATCTTCACCAAGATATCTCGCGAAACTCTATCAATATTTTCATGATTTTGCATCATCAAAGTATCAATTTTTCGTATCACCACCTCGCTAATTCTTTCCATATCAGTTCGTAGTGTTACGGCAACTTCTTTCTTGTCCCTTGTTAACATTTGTGCCGCATTACTCGGTGTACTAGCCACTACATCAGCCGCCAAATCGCATAAGCTTTCATCAATTTCGTGCCCAATGCCCGTGATAATTGGAATCCGACTAGCCGCCACCGCTCGCACCAGCGCCTCATCATTAAAAACTGCCAAATCATCTGCACTACCACCACCCCGAATAATTGCAATTACCTCTACATCGCTACGCTCATTGAAATAGCTCAATGCTCGAATAATCTGGTCAGCCGCCGCCATACCTTGCACTTGCGTATGTGCTACTTGCACTTCTATACCGCCCCAACGCTCATTTAAAATTTTACAAAAATCCGCATAACCCGCCGCCTGCGTACTCGAAATCACCCCAATTTTCGCGATCTCAGCCGGCAATTTGCGCTTTTTAGTCGTCGCGAACAATCCCTCTGCAGTCAATTTCTTTTTCAATAGCTCAAAGCTCTTTTTCAAACTACCTTCACCAACCGGCATGACTGCCTGAATCGTCAATGAAAACTTGCCCCAATTCGTAATCTTTGGCGTGGCGCGTATACGCACCTTCATCCCATCCGTTAATGGGAATCTAAGCGCGAATGCCATCATAAAACATCCCACACTAGCAGACTCATCTTTTAAGTCGAAAAAGACAAACTTCCCTTGATTTATTTTAAAGCTTGCCACTTCCCCCTCAATTACTACGCTCGTAAAAGCCGTTTCTAATATCTGGTTACAAACTGCCTGAAAATCCGAAACGCTATAGACTTGTTCTGCCATAGCCTTAGTCAGCCTTATTCCTTCGGCTCAGATTTAGCAGTATCAAAATGGTCTTTCCGTCCCATCAAAGCTTGTTGGTAAAAGCCATAGCCACTCACTACCGTCCCAACTAGCACACAAACGCGCGTCACCACCACCACGATTGTGGCCACTGACAGATTTACGCCCGTTGCCACCATAATCGCAATCATCGCCCCTTCATAGCCACCCACACCGCCTGGCGTTACCATCACGGTGCCAACCACACTAGCTACCCCTTCTGCTATCATAATTTGCGGCAAAATCTCTGGATGCCCCATCGCGCAACCCACAATCCAATAAGTCGCTAACTCTAAGAAGGAATAGAAGAACCCCCAAGCCGTTGGTTTCCATAAAATCTTGCGATTCTTCTTCATATTCAAATAATCTGCACGTAAATCACCAAAGAACTTACTAACTGTTTCTTCTTTCAGATGTTTGCGCTTACCGCCATGAGAAAACTTTGAGATTATTTTGTTAATACCTTTCGTCGCCTTATCTGATAGCCAATCCACGTTCTTTTGTTTACGTACAATCAGCCATGCCACTACAATTACGGCTTCAATGCCTAAAGCCACCGCTGCTGCAAGCCACAACGACCAACCAGCGCCCGACAAGACACAACCAGCAATTAATACAACCACAATCGCAATCCAAGTTTGGACTGTATTAGCAAGTGCGCAAATTGCATACCTTAACACATGAATAAAGCTAATCTGACCAGCCGAAATACCATAGTCTTTTAATCGCCAAACCAAATAAGCTAGTCCGCTCATCCCACCGCTCGGTACCGCGTGGTTCATAAAGTTAATTTCTAATGAAATTCGTGTCAATTTCGCTTGGCTAATTTTAAAATTTTTTCGCTGACGCAAAAAAGCAAAATAAATTTGCCCAGCTGCATAATACATCAAAATCTGTTCTGGAATTAACAACATTAAGACCCAAATATTTAATTGCCCAAAAGCCTGCAAAGTAGCCGCCAACATCGTCATCTGTTGACCGTCAATGACCACTTCTGAACTAAAAGCTTTATAGCCGATAAAAACTACCAAAACAAGGGTTACTGCGCTTAAGATCTTTTTAAACATGGTACAATTATAGCATATGACATTTATGTTTGTGCTTGGCCGTGAGCCAAAGATTTCACTCGCCGAACTAGAGGCGCTTTTTTCTTCTGACAAGGTAACGCCAGTTGCGTCGAACCTGGCTTTAGTTGAATCAGACACCATGATTGATCTCGATCGCATCGGTGGTTCCATTAAAGTCGGCCAAATCCTCGATCTCAGCCTGGTCGACTATCTCTCGCAATTGCCAGCTGGCAAGATTACCTTAGGCTTTTCCGACTACACGCCAAAGGCTACCACCAAACAAACTTGGCAACTTGCGATGAAATATAAGAGCCTACTTACCAGACACGGCCGCTCCGTCCGTTTAGTCCCAAACAATGAGACCCCAACCTTATCATCCGCGACTTCCCATCACAACCAACTCGGCGAAAAACTCAATCATATTGAAATTATTAAATACAAAGACCACTGGGCTACTTCCATTGGTACTCAAAATATCACCGCTTACGCCAAACGCGATCAGGCCCGCCCTGCCCGCGATGCGTTTGTAGGCATGTTACCGCCAAAACTTGCCCAAATCTTAATTAATCTAGCCACTTGTGGCGCCCCAACCGGGCATTTGCTTGACCCGTTCTGTGGTACCGGCGTTGTTCTACAAGAGGCGTTGTTGCTCAACTATTCCGTCTACGGCACGGATATTTCTGACAAGATGGTCGACTATAGCAAACGTAACCTCAATTGGCTAATTGCCAGCGATCACCAACTTGACGACTCAGCTAGCGCAAAGCTTAAATTAGCCGTTGGCGACGCCACTACTTTTCGTTGGCAAAAGCCCATCAACTTCGTTGTATCTGAAATCTACCTTGGCCATCCGTTATCCAGCCCGCCGAGCGAAGCTAAACTGTTCGATTTTAAATCTGATGCCAAACATCTACTAAAGGGTTTTCTCAAGAATCTCGCCCCGCAACTTAGCGCCGGCACGCCAGTCGTTCTCGCCACCCCTGCATGGCTACGTCCAGACGGTTCATATTCAAGCGTAGACATCCTTGACGAAATCGCAGAACTTGGCTATAATACTACAAAGTATCGGTACGCAGCACCATCTGATCTCTTGTATTATCGGGAGAATCAAATTGTTGCGCGCCAAATAATAGTATTAAGGAAAAAGTAATCGTATGTCACATGTCAAAGCTGGCGGAACCAGCAAAAACCTACACAACAATGCCGGCCAACGACTTGGCGTCAAACGCTTCGGTGGCCAACAGGTCAAAACTGGCGAAGTATTAGTTCGCCAAACCGGCGCAACCAAAATTGCTGGGCCTGGTACTTTTATCAGCCGCAATTTTACCATTCATGCCGCCATTGATGGCAAAGTCTTCTTCGTCAAAACGAAAAAGAACCACTTCTCTGGCCGCAGCGTTCCACGCACTCGCGTCGAAGTTCACGCCGCCTAAGGTTTAAACATCTTAAAATAAAATCTCTGCAATAGTGCAGAGATTTTTATTGGTTTGCAATTTCCATCAAGGCAGTTTTCACAATCAACCACGGCTCTACTGTGCTGCTTTTCATGTCTGAATCTGCTCTAGCTAAAATCTTCAGGATTTTAGCCGCCTTCGCTTGACGTAGCGTTAGTTTTCTTAACGCCTGCGACACCATCAACCCCATAAATCGAAACGGATCATTAGTGTCCTCAATTTTTTCGCACATATTCAGCGCCGTTTTAATATTTCCACGCACCGCCGTATCCATAATGTCAAAAACCAACTTTTGATCAGTATCTTCTGCTAATTTGTACTCTTTGATACTGATTTTTTGTTGGATTAGCTCTTTATAAACCGTCGAGCGCTTGTCCAGCGCACTATTCCAAAGCACCACATTATGGTCGGTTTTTAAATAATTCGGCAGCACATCCCAACATTCTTTATTTTCATTCAGCCCCTTTAACAAAATCGACCGATGATCACCAAAAATTGAAACGCCATGAAAAATCGAGTCCATATCACCTCGCGTCAAACCGTCCGCTTCAATCGTCTCATACCCCGCCCCCAACGCTTTAATAATTGCCTGTTGTGCCTTTACTCTATCGTCGCCGTAAACTAGTTGAATCATTACTTTGACTCCGGCTGACAGACTGGGCAATAATGTGTCCCTCGCCCTGCTACGCGCGTTTTCTGAATAGTTGTACCGCATTTTCGACAAGGCTCGCCTTCTCGCCTAAACACTTGCGCAAATTTCTCCAAATAACTTCCCTTCGTACCATCCGCGCGGACATAATCTTTCATTGTCGACCCGCCGCTATCAATAGACTTCTGCATCACTTCTCGTATTCCTTCTAATAGCGCATCTGATTCTTGCCGGGTAATCGTACTAACCTTTCGACCCGGAAAAATTCCTGCCAAAAAGCAGCCCTCGTCTGCATAAATATTACCCACGCCAGCAATGACATGCTGATCCAAGATTGTAGCTTTTATTGAAGAGTTTTTATGCTGCTGCAACCGCCGCCAAAACTCGTCTTTAGCCATATCCCAAGGCTCCGGACCAAGATTTAACAAAAATTTATCCTTTGCTAAGGCTTGTTGATTCAAAATCGCCACAAAACCAAATTTACGTTGATCGTTAAAATATAGATGCGACCCATCATCGAATTCAAAATAAACTCGCGTGTGTCTACCTGGCATCTCTTCGAAAAAGCCATCATCTGGATGTCCAGCCGCAAACCGTTCATTTCCAATAAAAATCAATTGCCCAGTCATACGCAAATGAATCATTAAAGAATAATCATTTGAAAAACGTATTAGTAGCGCTTTGCCCTTACGCCCAACTGCCTCAATCTGCTGATTAATCGCATTATTAATATCGCCACGCAAACTTTTTTCGCACAAAATAGTAATCTTGGTAATTTTCTTTTTTAAGATAAAACCATCTAACCCACGCCTAATTGTTTCAACTTCTGGTAATTCCGGCATTTCTTACATTATACAATCGGATTGATAAAGAGGAAATAAAACGCCACCCCATTTTTAATCATGTGAACTAGCATTCCGGCCCAAATCGTACCTGTTAGTTCCCTCAGCGTACACATTGCTAAACTCATTACGAATACCGTCACACCAACATTCCACTGTCCATGCACAAAACCGAACAAAGCTGACACCGCCAACATTGCTGGTAGAGCTGGCATTCGTACGCGCAACTTACCATACAGCCATCCCCGGAAAATCGTTTCTTCCGCTACTGGCGCTATCACAACCAAAGCGATAAATGCCAGTATCTTATCACCACCGCCGACTAAGCTGTTGTAGCCCACATCCTGTGTCTGGTCCCAGTTAATGCCTGGCAATAATGCTCGCATCAACGCCATCACAAATACCGTCACCAGCATAAACAAGATGAAGCCAATCGGCGCCAACAATAAGTCTGTCCAAGTTGGTAATCCCCTCAAGCCCAACTCGTCCCGTGTGGTTTTATTTTTTAAAATCAACCAAGGCACGAAGATTGATAATGCCACGCAAAAGATATAAGCTACCGCCGAGTAAATTGTCATGCCCACCGCATTCAGTTCTTTGCCACCATCCGCAGCTGATTGCCATAAATTACTTGGCGCCAAATATTTAATCAAAAAGGCCGTAATGAACTGACTTGCAATCAAGCTAGCATAAACCCACAGCAACATCAAAATAGTGTAGCCGACTGTACGTAGCACTTTTTCTTTGCGCGAACGGCGCGGTTTTTGCGTATCGGCGGCAATTGTTTCGATTTTTTTATCATTCGATACTACCTCTGTTGGAGTCTTTTTCTTAAGATGAAATATTGAATAACTTTTTTGTTCGTTTTTCTCTATTTTTGCTGTCTTACTTTTCATTTTATTACCTCACTAACCTCATTACATCTAGTATCGTAATCACAAAAGATAGTATCAGAAGCACCACAAAAGCACGGTTAACAATCTTCTCTTCAATTTCTTTAGTCAATTTTTTGCGTCGCAATCGGTAAATCACTATTAGCAGCCAGCGTCCACCATCTAGTGCTGGAATTGGCAGCACATTCATACAGGCTAAAGAAGTCGAAATCAACGCTACTAAGAAAATCAGGTTCCTTAAACCGCTCTTCACGAAAGCTGGGAATAAAACGCCAACAATCCCCACTGGGCCACTGACCGCATCGCCCGCTTTTTTAATTGCAGCCGCTCCATCCTCTCGCACTGTTGCGTTTGGATTGAACTGCTCTACTGCCCCACTAACTAAGTTGTATAAAAGCTCGCCTACACTACGAAAAGTCTCACCAGTGACCTGCAGCGTAGTCCCCACGCCAACAATTGGCGCGCTCCAAGTACTGCGATAGGCTACATCATTTACCATGCTAGCGCCCAAAATATAATCGGCATCTGCTGCGTTTAGTTTTACCTTCGTCACGTTCACGCCACTATCCCGACGATAGCTAATATAAATCTCTTTACCAGCATATTTTTTATCAAAACTCAGCAAATCATCTGTTGTCACTATATTTGCGCGATCATCACTAGTATCAGTGCAATCACTATTATTGCAGTTGATAATCCTTACGCTCTCAATAATGTCGTCAACTTCCAAACCGGCTTTATCTGCTGGACTATCTTTAATAATTTCCTTCACCGTTACCGGCGTGATAATATCTACAACCGTATCACTCTTTACTTCATATTGATTCGACAGAAAATGCGGCATGCCTGCTAGCGCTAGCACTGTAAACAATACGAATGCCAACAACCAGTTAACCGCTACGCCGCCAAATAAAATCTTCGTCTTCTGCCACAAAGTTGCTCTACCGAAACCGCCTTGTTTGGTCGAGGCATCGCTTTCGCCGCTCATCTGGCAAAAACCACCAATCGGCAACCAGTTCAAAGACAAAATTAGCCCTTGTCCTGGCGGGTTATCCCATTCTCTTTTACTGAGTTTTCGCCATTTACCATTTACTTTGCGCCAGGCAATCGCCCTTGGCGGAAAACAAATTCCAAACTCCACCACATCCACACCATTACGGCGTGCCATAATGAAATGGCCGAATTCATGCGCTGTGACGAGCAGCATTAACATTAATAAACCAACAATTATCCCAATAATTAAACTCATTACTTATAATCATACCACAAGCCAGCCTGCCTTAAACAAAAAGCACAAGCATAAAAAATATCCCCATTTTCCAGGGGATATTTTTGCTATTTGCCAATACTCTCAATTTCAATTTCTGAATATTTTTGGCGGTGTCCAATCTCTTTATGAACACGTTTCTTGGAGTGATAGCGAATAACGCGGAGTTTTTCGCCGGCAACTTTTGCTGTTACCACCTTCGCCTTGACTTTTACTCCTTTAACCGTTGGCTCCCCGACAGTCGTCTTGTCGCCATCAATCACGAGTAAAGCGTCTAAAGCGAGATCTTTAGTTCCTTCCGGGAGGAGGTCCACCCGTAGGGTCTCTTTTTCGGCTGCAAAGTATTGTTTGCCACCGACCTTTATGACTGCTTTCTTCATAAATTTCCTTTATGTTATCTAGCACATTTTACCAGAAAACCTCCTTTTGCGCAACTATTAGCACTAACCAAAAAAGTTTTATTCAGTCAACAATTAGACATATACAAAAATTGAACGCCGATAGGAGCTCCGACGTTCAATTTTGTTCAAAGAAACAATTTATTTATTTCTTTTTGCCAGTCACATGCTTTACTAGCATATTAACTTCTTTTTGGCTACGATACCAGTAGATCACGCCAGCAATCACACATGCTGCGGCGACAACAGCCAAGGCGATTTCACCAGGACCAGTCTTTGGCAATTGGCTTGGGGTATCGGTACTATCAGTACAAGTTTTATTGACATTTACTGTCGCACTATCTTGAATTTCACCAGCGTCATGGTCGACAAATACAGTGTT
>CAZAAQ010000002.1:0-24799 GCA_964483505.1 uncultured Candidatus Saccharibacteria bacterium
CGATGATGTTATAGAAAGCGAGGCGCAGCACGCGTTTTTTACTACCACGGCCCAGCACCGAGAAGCGTTGATCTGGGTCATAGTACAGCCCGATTAGAATCAGAATGCCCCCAACCCACAATGACAATGACATAAAGTATGGCGCAAAGAATTCACCGTAGGTGCTGACTTGGCCATAATCGTTTTCTTGGACTTTGACCGAATCTTTCGTATAGTCGCTTAAGCCATCAAGATCCGTCAGCTGGGTTTTCGTGTCAGCAATCTTGGCATCGACCGTCGACTTAGCGGTAGCCGTGCCAGAGCTAAGTTCGCTCGTGCCATTCTGCAAAGTTGAAGTCGCGGAGGCTATCGTGTTGATGCCGCTGCCAATTTTCGTAGAGTTAATAGCTAAAGTATTGGCTCCACTGGCTAAGCTGCCAATGCCAGCTGAGACTTGCGCGGAACCGGTTTTGAGTTGAGCCAACCCGCTATCTAATTTTGTGAGGCCAGCGCTCAAAGCCGTGATGCCAGCCGTTTGATCTGACAAGGTATTAATGCCGGCATTTAAGTCGTTGGTCCCTTCGACTAGGCCATTAGTCCCGGCTTTTAGAGCCTGCACGCCATCAACGCCAGTGGTTGGATCTACTTTTGTGTAATCAGTCGCAACTTGGCAAATTTGAGCATATTGCGCGCTAGTGCTAAGCGCAGGATTATCGGCGCAGATTTGCGCAATACCTTTGTAGGCGTCATCCGTATTGGTCATGAAGCTGTTCATAGTGTCTGAATATTTTTGAGCATCAAGCGTCGAGACGAGCTTATTGCTACCCGTTTTTAACTGACCAACGCCAGCGCTCAAAGCCGTGATGCCCGCCGTGGCTTGCGGCAATAGTTGATTATGCACGCTATCATAGGTGTTGTTAATGCCACCGTCGAGCGTCTGATATTTTGTTTGGAGCGAATTTAGCCCAGTCGATACTTGGTTAAGCCCGCTATTAAAGGCCGTATAGTTTGTATTTAAAGTATTAGCACCGGTTTTTAATTGTGCAGCGCCAGTGTTGAGACTGTTTGCGCCAGTATTAATTTGGCCAAGCGCATCGGAAATCTGCTGAGTTTGCCCAGGCACTTCGTTTAATTTTCCAACCAAACCGTCCACAACCTGTCCCGTGACTTCGGACTGAATTTCGTCTTCAACAACAGTCATCGCCTTGCCGATAATTTGCGAAGCGAGATAGTTAGTCTTCTGGTTTGGCGAATAAGTAATAGTGGCCGCCGCGCGATTTTTAGTATCAGCATCATTAAATGACTCCGTGAAATTGCTCGGAATCGTAATTACGGCATAATATTTTTTATTGACTAACCCATCTTGGGCCTTGGTGGCGTCAACGACGTCATATTTAAATGTATCTTTTTCCGTGAGCTTATTGATTAACTCTGAACCCTTACAATTTTCTGTGCAAGCATCTTCATTCACAAGTGCAATCGGCACATCTTTTAGATTATCGTATGGATCCCAAAAGCCTTTGAGATACACAAGGCTATAAATTAATGGCAAAATAATAATCCCTAGGATGATTATTACCTTCATAAAACGTTTTTTATTGATTTGCTTCACTTTACTTTACTCCTCGTAGCTAAAGATGCCCGTCTTTAGAAATTGAATTAAATGATCTGCCAATTCTTGCTGGTTAATTGGTCTTTCGTATTCGAACATTAAAGCGACATAGACTTTATAGACAATGAACGCCGTAATATCGGTATCGCAGTTGCGAATATCGCCGTCTTTGATGGCCTTTTTTAAGAGCTTCTTAATTTCCGATAAAATCGTATGGTATAGAAGCTTTGAGCCCTCGTTGGCAATGCCAAACGAGATGCCCTTAGACTCATTATTAAAAAACTCTAGCAACTTAGTCTGTTTACGATATTCCAGCAAACTATAAATAATTTGATGCGCTTTAACATCAAACGGCAAATTTTGCTTGTTAATTTTGCTCACAATCTCTTTCATCTTTTTGACTTCTTCCAAAAGGAAGTAACGAATCAGGTCGTCTTTGTCTTCGAAGTATGTATAGATTGTCTTTTTGGTAACGCCGGACTTTTTAGCGATTTCATCCATGGATACTTTTTTATAGCCATAGGTCTGAAATAGCTCACGCGCCGCCGCTATCACTTCTTGCTTCTTCGTCATCTTAACACCTCTTACTAAACTAGTATACTAAATTAGTATCTTGGTGTAGTTTAAGCCCATGTTGTAATTTTGTCAACAAAAAAATAGACAACTCTTGCCGTTGCCTACTCTTTCGCGAAAATCTCTATTATTGTCAGCGCCGAGCGGCCAGTGATAATTTAAAAATTTATTGCTCGACTTTTTTAAAATATTCCTTACCAACGCCGCAAATTGGGCATTTAAAATCATCTGGGACTTCGTCGCCATAGTAGATATAGCCACAAACGGTACAAACCCAGGCCGTGCGACCTTTGTTGTCGACTGCTTTAATAGTCTCTTCCGCGGCGGTCGGGTTGGTCGGCTGCGCAGTTGCGGCTGTTTGTGCGTCGGTCGCTGGAGCCGGTTGCGTGCTGGCGGCTGGTTTTGGGCCCATTAAAGTAGCCTTATTTTTAAAGTAATAAAGATACGGCATTGGGTCGGCATTCGAGAAACGATCGCCACCGACCATTTTGCCGATAAAAATCGTGTGCGTATCAGAATCAATTTCTTGGTCTAGCTCGCAAATAATGTAACCAACAGATTGTTTAACAATTTTTAGGCCGTCTACGTCATCACAGTCAACCTGTGCAAATTTGTCGTAATTCCGCGAAGAGTGAAAACCAAAAGTCTCAATGATTTTTGGGTCAACATCAAGGTCTAAAATCGACAGCGCGAATCGTTTATTCTCGTGAATTTTCTGGTGCGTAAACGATTTTTTGTTTAAAATCACTAAAATTCTTGCCGGATCGCCAGTTGAAGCCTGCATCACAGTATCGACAATACAACCAGCACCATCGGTCGTGACAACATACATGCCTTCGCTGATTGATTGCGTAATGCTTGCGTCTTTGATCATATTTTCCTCCTATGTAAGTCTAAAGTACTTAATATAATTATAACCTAATGCGTTGTATGCTTACGGTAAATCGTTGTTTTTTATAAAGTTTGTGCTAAGCTAGAGTCAGTGGAGTTGAGAGACAAACAAATACAAAAAGAGAGGTGTAATAAACATGAAAATAAATATTGCAAAGCTGCAAGACGAACAGTTTTTGGTTGAAGTTAAACACCAAAGCCGCAGTCTATAGCAAAAAAGACCGGATAAAGCACTCCGGTTCTTTTTTGTTAGATTTTACGATAGATTTTGATGCAAGCGGCGGCATAATTGCGGTCGCTGATTAGCGCTAAGCCAACAAAGTCAGGTGGTTGTGGCAAGTTCGGATGCGAAAGTACAAAAATGCCATTTGACGAAAGATGAGCGACCAATTCTTCTACCAATTTGTATTGCGGCTTATCATAAGGCGGATCAGCAAAGATTAAGTCATAATGCGCTTTTGGCGTCCTGATAACCTGCGTTTTAGTGCCCAAATTTAGCTTTGTAATATTGTCATTGATTGTTCGAATGGCTTTGGGATTATTTTCTAGAAAATCGACTGATGCAGCGCCCAATGATAATGCCTCAATGCCAAGTGCGCCGCTACCAGCAAAGGCATCTAGCGCTTTTGCGCCAGGAACTTCCGCACGAATTTGATTAAAAATGGCTTGGCGCTCACGATCGCCCATCGGATGCGTGGCCGGCGTATTTGGTGCATCAATCAGCCTGCCGCCGAGTTCACCGGATATAATCCGAAGTTGACTGTTATTTTTGCGCATGTAACTTCACCTTTGTTTTAGCCGATTTGGTCGGATTGATTGGTTTAGCGACTGGACTTTCGTCTGTTTTAAATTCATCAAGCGTAGGTTCTGGCTGCAAGCATGATGCCCACGCTAGCGTAATGGCACGGACAATCTCTGGGATTAGCAGTTCCCTAGTTTCAACCACGAGTTGTGTGTTCCAGCCTGTCTTGAGAAATTGGTCATACATTTTTAAGGCGTCTACACGCGCTAAAGAATCATAAAAAGCTTTCTTGATATCAACATTTTTCAAGTCGCTGCGTTTAATTTTAAATTTTCCGGGCGTCAAACGACGAATCGGCAACGGCGCAATAGTGTAAGCTACGCCGTATTCAAAAGCAATATGCTTGGTCATGACGCCGCCAGCGCCCCAATAAAGCCAGTTGTTGCGAATCGATTGGGCGAGATTGTCACCGCGCATGATGCCTTTAATTTTGACACCGAATAATTGGGCATAATCCTTATCGGTCATCAATTCATCCACAACTTTACGATATGGATAATGGTGCGCCGGCGTGAGACCGTCCGTAATCGCATGTGCCATCCAGGCTGCTTCAAAAGCAGCGCGAATTTCGTCATGGGTCGCAATCGCGTGGCGCAAATTATATTGATGGTCAAGAATGTAGCCGATTAACACGCCATCGTCGTGCCCCGGTTGAATAAAATGTTCTGGCTCGTCCACGCCTGGCGATTTACGCTTTAGGCCATCTGGACCGCGCGAACCTTCAAAACGCAAAATGTCGTCAATCCCAGGGAAAAGCTGGCTAGCTTTCGGCAAGTTCTTCGTTAAGAGCCGATATGCTGCCTTGTCCAGGCGCTGATGCGTGCCCATGAGTTCCCCAGAATGTTTGGAGTTCTCGATTAATCCAAGTGATGAATACATATTCTAATTAAGAGTTGTTAACCGTTGATATTTGCGAACTGCTTCGCTCAACTCTTTATATTCTAGCACGTTATTATCTTGCTTCATAAAATCTTGGACCAGTAGCTCAGCCCGATGAATGAGTTTAGTATCAGTGATTGACGCAATGCGGAGATCCAATGCGCCGTGTTGCAAAGAGCCATAAATTTCGCCCGGACCACGTAATTTTAAATCGACTTCGGCTAGATAAAAACCGTCGCGCGAATGTTCAATCTCACGCAAACGGCGACTTGGTGCGTCGGAAGTAGAATTTAACAAGTAACAAAATGAAGCAGATTTACCACGGCCAACCCGGCCACGCAATTGGTGCAATTGGGCCAAGCCATATTGATCTGCGTCCGCAATCACCATCACTGTGGCATTTGGCACATCTACGCCAACTTCAACTACCGTAGTACTGACTAAAATATCAATCTTGCCAGCGGCAAATTCTGACATGATTTGATCTTTTTCACCTGGCTTCATTCTGCCGTGCAGAAACGCGACTTGATAATCCTTGAAGCGAGCCGAAATTTTTTGAACTTCCCTCTTCACGGAAGACAAGTCGCTGCCACCCTTTTCGTCAATTTTTTTACAAATATAATAGACTTGATGCTTGGCCTTCAGCTCCGGTTCAATGGCTTTCCACATTTGTTCAGTAGAATTTGGTGAAATAATTTTCGTTTCGATTGGCTGACGGCCAGCTGGCAATTCATCGAGAATCGACACCGAGAGATCACCAAAAATCGAAAGCTGCAGCGAGCGCGGGATCGGCGTTGCCGTCATAGTCAACAAATGCGGCATCGTGCGGGCCTTAGATAATAGCTTCTGACGTTGGTTCACGCCAAAACGGTGCTGTTCATCAATAATTGCCAAGCCTAAATTGCAAAATTCCGTGTCGTCAGTAATCAGTGCGTGCGTGCCAATCACCAGATCAACATCGCCAGCTTTAATATGCCGCTTCAATTCGTCTTTATGTTTAGTCGAACCAGTCAACAAAGCAATCCTGAGTTTCGATCCGAATAATTTCGAAAGTGACTCGGCATGTTGCGTAGCCAGCACTTCCGTCGGCGCCATTAAGGCCGCCTGCACCCCAGCGCTAGCGGCCACAAAACAACTGAGTGCTGCAACCATAGTTTTGCCTGAACCGACATCACCCTGCAGCAAACGGTTCATTGGGGTGGGCTGCGCCATATCTTGAATAATTTCCCAAGTGGCACGACGCTGTGCATTGGTTAATTTAAATGGCAAATTTAATACAAAAGCTTGAAATTTCGGCAAATCACAAGGAATTGGTGCTGTTCGCAGCTTCTGGTTTTCTTTCCGATTTAGCCTCGCGGCTAGCAATAAGCAAAACAGCTCTTCGGTAGCAAGATATTCGCGACCAGTTTTGGTTTGCTCAACAGTCTCTGGAAAATGCACGTCCAGCAGCGCGCTGGCACGACCGGGGAAATTCGGAATCATGTCTGGCGTGTGCGCTAATACTGGCGTGATGACTTTAATAAATTTTTGAAAATCTTGCGTTTTGATGGAGCCACGCATTGGGTAAGTTGGCATGATTTTATCGGTCGAGCTCATTGCGTCGTAATCGGTCGCCGCGGTGGCGGATGGATTTGAAATTTGATAGCGGCCATAGGATAACGCCATTGGACCAGAAAAATAATATTCTTTGCCAGACGCGAATTGCTTCATACGATACGGCTGGTTAAACCAAATCGCCCGAATAGCGCCAGAGTCATCTCGCAAAGTTGCTTCAACAATTGATAAATTCCGACGGCGGCGACTGATGCTGAGCCCGTCTACCCGCGCTTTGACTGTGACCTGACCAGGCCGCAAACTTGCAATATTTTGAGCTTGCTGGAAATTATCATAAGTCCGCGGCAAATGATACGCCAAATCACGGACAGTAAAAAATCCTGCATGATGCAAGACGTCGGCCGTTTTTGGTCCGATGCCCTTCACCTCCTCGATTGGCGAATCAAGATTCATGTCTTTATTATATATCTAAAGATGGGGCTAACGCCTAAAAACTATTCGTGCGGTGTAGTCGGCGCATGGTC
Source organism: uncultured Candidatus Saccharibacteria bacterium (assembly GCA_964483505.1). Taxonomy (GTDB): domain Bacteria; phylum Patescibacteriota; class Saccharimonadia; order Saccharimonadales; family Saccharimonadaceae; genus UBA2834. The sequence goes on from CAZAAQ010000002.1 coordinate 6,815, forward strand.
GGCGCGCCATTTGGCAATCACGCCATGATTGCCAGACAGCAACACGTCAGGCACTTTCATCCCACGAAATTCTTCCGGGCGTGTGTATTGCGGATACTCGAAGTTATCGCCATCACTAAAACTCTCAATTTCAGCCGATTGCTCGCCGCCTAGCACACCAGGAATTAAGCGCACGATACTGTCAACTACGGCCATAGTAGGAATTTCGCCACCAGTTAAGATAAATTTTCCCATCGAAACCTGGTAATCAACTAATTCTAATATGCGTTCATCGTAGCCTTCATAATGCGGACAAATAAAAATATAATTTTGGCCTGCCGTGGCAAAAGTTTTGGCCCGCGCTTGGTCCCAAATTCTACCTTTTGGCGTCATTAATACGACTTTGGCATCAGGGTTTAATTTCTTTGCGGCTTCCACGGCAGCAAAAATTGGCTCGACGCGGAGTAACATACCATCACCGCCGCCATATGGGGTATCATCAACTTGGTGTCTTGGGCCAAGCCCAAAATCACGCAAATTCACAAACTCAAATTCGGCTAGATGTTGGTCTTGCGCCTTCCAGAGCATCGAAGTGTTAAAAACCTTGTCAAACATCTCTGGAAATAATGTGATAATTGTAAACTTCATAACTACTTTTTAATCACACGAACGAGCGTCGGGCGAAGCACTTCTGATTCGTAATAATAACCCGTGCGCAGAGCCTCCGCGATAGTCTCAGTATCGCCATCGCCTTCTACCGTAATAGCGTCATGTAGAGCTGGGTCAAATTCGGTATCAGCATCAGCAGGGATTTTGGTCAAGCCAACCGTCTCAAGGGTTTTCTCCAAATTCTTGGCGAGCGGCGACAACTCAGTTGGATGAGCTACAATTGCACGATCAATATCGTCAATTAATGGCAGTACCTTTTTGACGGTTGCAGCTTTCACCGAATTGCCATATTGCGTTTTTTGCAATTCAACTTGGCGACGAAAATTTTCAAAATCCGCGCGAGTGCGCTGCAAATCATTCGTAAGTTCCGTGATAACAGCATCCTTTTCGGCAATTTCGGCAATTAATTTCATATTATTAGCATTTTTAGCGCTAGCTGCGGTGCCCATGACTGCCTCGCCGAGCTCTTCTTCGCTCGATTTTTGGTTAACCGAACTTTTCGCCTCTTTAGTAGAGGCTTTTTCTGGTGACGGTTCTGTATCGGCTGATTGCGCTAAATTGTCTTCTTCGTTCATAATATAATATCCTCCAACATTAGTCCTGCGTGCCGCACCAACGACATCACACGTTTATAAGATTGCCGAGTCGGGCCAAGCACGCCAATGTAGCTACGGTCAGAATATGGCGAGCGGAAACGAGACACGATTAATGAGACATTCGAGGCTTTGCCAACTGGGTTTTCGGTACCGATATAAACATTGATTGCTTCATTCGGCGAAACTTCCATTAGCCATGGTTTTAATTGGTCCAATAATTGGCCAACAGCTTGGACCTGGGCAGATTGCATGAATTCAGGCTGCGCAAAGAGTCCGCCAAAACCAGAAATATATAACTGGTCGCCAATCGTGGCAAGGCCAAGGTTACCAGTCAAATCAACTAGGCTATCCACGGCAGCCCGAATGGCATAATCTGCACGAGTTTGCGATTGAATACGTGTGGCCAAGGCTTTGGTTGGACGGTCTTCTTCAAAATCTCTTTCCTTAACGGCGTGGTCTACTGTCGGTTCTGGCTCTTGATTGATTCTTGATTGCAAAGAATTCACATACAGACGATATCCAGCATCAGTTGGGATGCGGCCGGCTGAAGTATGCGGCTGAGCAATGTAGCCCATTGACTCAAGTCTCACCATCTCGGAACGGATGGTTGCAGATGAACAATCAAAAAGTTTTGCAAGCGTGACGCTCCCGACTGGGGTGGCCAGCTCTGCGTATTCTTCAATGATTGCATAAAGTATTTCTCTTTGGCGATCTGTCATATCTTTATTTTAGCGCTTTTAGCACTCTTTGGCAAGGTCTGCCAACACTAGCACCATCCGCTTAGCTGCTGAAGGTTATTTTGGCACGTGATAAAAATCGCTACGGCCGTTGAGCGTATTTACGATAGTGTCAATGTCGAGACTATTCAGCCACTCCGACAAAGAACCTTCAGAGACTTGGTCGGCATTCGTATTATACATTTCAAAGCCGTTGCCATTGGCAGCATTGATGACGTATCCGTCCTTAATGTAAAGCTCATAGTTAGACTTTGATATGAGGATTTGCGTCCCGTTCACGTTATAGACGCGACGTTCGCCATTACTCTCGTAGCCAAAGAAATAGTCCCCGTGGACTAGCACTCGGTTGTCGGCACGCACACTTTCGTTACCTGTGGCTACATTAATGAGTCGATATTGCCCCAATGCCTTTGCCACAATATATTTGCCAGCAATGTCAGTCATGTCGCTGTAGACCTTGTCGTTGATATCTAAGTAAAATTGGTCGTAATTGTAGTCAGTGACTAGCCGATTCTCAGTGATTGAAAAGAGCGCCGAAGCATCGGCTTCCGGATCAAGCACCGCAAACAGCTTATCACCCCATTTGAAAGGCGTAATTGAATGATAATCCTGCTCTTCGATTGAAGTGACTTTTGCTTCCTTAGTATCTTTATTGTAAAGGTAATATTTAGTGTCTCTTATGAGAATCCGACCGTCTGGGACGTCCGCCACCCGTGAGCACTTTGTCGTTTGGCATTGATAGCCATCGATTGAAGACAGAGCTGTGTTATCGCCACTATTGCCGCTGCCGCTGGTTGAGACTGGGTTGCGAATGCCGACAATCACGTTGACAATGAGCCAAATTAATGTCGCTAGTAGACCCAGGGCAAAAATGCCCAGCAAAGTAAAAATCAGAATGCGTTTGGTTTTTTTCTTCCGTGCTGCAATTTTTTGTTGACGCAAAGCTTCGTCGTTTAAAGCTTTGACTCGAGCTAATTCGGCCTCAACAACTTCTCGCGGAGACTCAACTACGCTTTGTGTCTGCACATTCACAAGATTCGATGGTTTGGCAACTGGGTTGCTATTTGCCGGTTGTTGCGGTTTTTCGCCATCATTTATCGCATTTTGATTGTCCATATGCTATAAATTATATTATATTTATGGATAAAAATATTGAATTAATTAAGGAAAAACTCGGAACCGGTAGCATTGATATCTTTGGGCTACCACTATCTGGTAAAGACACTGTGGGCCTGCGTTTAGCTGAAGCAATTGGCGGGAAGATGTTGAGCTCTGGTCTAATTTTACGGGCCGCCGAAAAAGAAGATAAGGATTTATTTAGCGAAATGAGTGCCGGGAAATTGGCTGCGACTGATAAATTTCGAGAAATTGTATTGCCGTATCTAAAACGTCCGGATTTAGCCCAATTTCCTCTGATTTTGAGCAGTGTTGGTCGTTGGGAAGGTGAAGAATACGACGTAATTGAAGCAGCAAAAGAAGGCGGGCATCCAATTAAAGCCGTAATTTTATTGAATATCTCCGAGGCAGAAGCCAAAAAACGCTGGGAAGTGTCGCAAACTCTGCAAGACCGCGGCGACCGTAGCGACGACAAAGTTGCAGTCGTATTGGACACGCGCATCAAGGAATTTATTGAAAAAACCATGCCGGTGATTGAAACCTATCGTAAACGTGATATTTTGTTACCAATTTTTGCTGATACCGATAAAGAGACTGTTTATCAACGAGTCGTCGAAGCATTGGCCAAGTTTTTATCAGAATCAACCGAACGCAAAATTCCGCTCAACTATCAAGGTTAGTTAGTCGCGTTTGAGCATCACCGTAAAGGCTTCGCTCGGAATGTCTACTTTGCCGAAGCGTTTCATGCGGGCTTTACCACGTTTTTGTTTTTCGACCAATTTAGCTTTACGATCTCGATCGCCGGTATGAATCTTGACCGTAACGTCCTTGCGAAAAGCGCCTAAAGTCTCGCGCGCAATGAATCTTGCCCCAATCGCCGCCTGCAGCGCAACTTCAAAGTTTTGACGCGGGATGACCTCTTTCAGTTTTTTGGTCACGGTGTGCCCTATGCCATCCGCTTCACTGCGGTGCGCCATCACCGATAAGGCATCAATCCGTTCGCCTGCCACATAAAAATCAATGCGCACCAAATCTTCAGCATGATAGCCGGCCAGTTCGTAATTAAATGAAGCGTAGCCAGACGTGGCAGATTTCAGCTGGTCATAAAAATCAGTCAACAAATTCGCCATCGGAGCCTCAAAACTAATTACCGCGCGCGTATCAATATAAGAAATATTCTTTTGCAAACCACGTTTGCCAACAATTAATTCCAAAATAGCGCCAATATATTCTTTCGGTGTCACAATTTCACCGCGCGCCCACGGTTCGCGAATTTCCGAGATTTTAGTGACATCAGGCAAATCCGATGCCGAGCGGATATCGATTTCTTCCCCGTTGACTAGTAAAACATGATAGTCAGTCGACGGATTAGTTACAATCAAGTCCAAATTGAATTCGCGTTCCAGCCGCTCGCGAATAATATCCATATGCAATAAACCAAGAAAACCAATCCGCAGACCAAAACCTAAGACTGGTGAATTCTCCGGTTCGTAACGTAAGGATGAATCGGCTAACGCAAGTTTTTCGATGGCGTCTTTGAGCTCTTTATATTGGTCATTAGAAACTGGGAAAAATCCGGCATAAACAAACGGCCGAATGTTTTTATAACCAGGTAAAGCGTCACGGGCTGGGTCCTTAGAAAGTGTGATCGTGTCACCAACTTTAGCTTCGCGCGTAGCTTTTAGATTAGTGACGATATAACCAATTTCGCCACTTCTAAGTTCATCGCGTGGAGACATCTTTGGGTTCAAAATCCCAATTTCGAGTGCTGTATCATTAGAGCCCGTCGCCATCATATGAATATTGGCATTCTTCTTTAAAGTGCCGTTAAACAGCCGCACATATAGCACTACACCGCGGTAATCATCAAAATAGCTGTCAAAAATCAAGGCGCGCAAGAAATTGTTATTAGCTAGCGTCACTTCAGTTTTTTCTTCTGCGCTTGGTTTTGGTGCCGGGATGCATTCGATAATTGCGTCTAGGACTTGGTCAACATTTTCGCCAGTTTTGGCAGAGACTTTAATAATTTCGGATTCATCGCAGCCGAGCAAATTGATAATTTCCGCAGAGACTTTTGGCACATCACTGGCCGGCAAATCAATTTTGTTAATTACTGGAATAATCTTTAAATCCTGCTCCAGCGCGAGATAAACATTCGACAAGGTCTGGGCTTGAATACCCTGCGTGGCATCAATCACTAGCACTGCGCCCTCCACAGCCTGCAAGGAGCGCGAGACCTCATATGAAAAATCCACGTGGCCCGGCGTATCAATCAGATTTAGCTCATAGTTCTTATACTGCATGCGCACTGGTGTCAGTTTAATCGTGATACCTTTTTCGCGCTCAAGCTCCATGCTATCTAGCAATTGCGATTTCATTTCGCGTTTAGCAACGGTATTCGTGAGCTCCAACATACGGTCGGCCAAAGTTGACTTGCCGTGATCAATATGCGCAATGATGCAAAAATTTCGAATGTTATCTTTATTCACGGATATATTTTAACATATTGTCAAGGGCTGCGCTATTTTAGTAACTCAAAAATCAACACTACAGTCGCAAGCATGACGCGGTACCAACCAAACACCTGTAATGAATCACGTTTTTTAATATAGCTAATCACAAACTGTAAGGCGACTAGGCCAGAGATAAAGGCTACGGCGTTTGACAACAACAGCATGTTAAAGTTTGCCGCAATATAGGCGCGCGAAGTGCTGGAGATGAAGCTTTTTGCGACCACGCCTAGCATGATTGGAATGCTAGCCAAGAATGAATAATCTGCAGCTGATTTACTATCGAGCCCCACCAATCGACCAGCCACAATGGTTGAGCCAGAGCGCGAAACGCCTGGGACTAACGCTAAAGTTTGCGCCAAGCCGATATATAGTGCCCGCTTTTTACTGAGTTTATTCTCGTCCTTAAGATGTGACATAGCCGGCAGTTTATCAATATTGATCATCACGATGCCAATCGTCGCCATTGCGAGCGCAATCACGACCATGCTCGAGAAAAAGTCCGAATCTTCAATAAAATTTGACAATAGTAAGCCAGCGATTACAGCTGGAATTGATGTGATAATGAGGTTCAAAAATAATTTATAATTATGGTTCTTAAAAATATCAACAATAATGCCCTTAATGCGTTGGCGATAAAAAATAATGAGGGCCAGCAAAGTTCCGACGTTGATAAATTCTAGGAACAGATGAAAATCAGCTGAGCGTCCGCCAAGGATATTTTGGATTATCTCAAGATGGCCCGAACTGGATACTGGAATGAATTCCGTCAAACCTTGGGTTAACCCTAAAATAATCGATTGGTATGGCTGCATTAGTCTTTGTACACTCCCGTATGCTTACTGTTGTTATAAATCATGGTTGGAATGCCCTTCGCATGAATATTATTCACCACAATGTCATTGTTTTTTGAAATAATATTCGAGATTTCATCAGCTTTCGCGGTATCGGCGATAGTAGAAATCTCGGCTTCGCTATAGCCATATTCGGTCAGCCAGCTTTTTAGCTCCGTTTCTGCTTCGGTTGCAGAATATTGGGCATTAAATAAATCCTGGTAAGATCGATGCTTGTCATCCTGCTGCATGAAAATTCGATCAATGATTCGAATTGCTGGCGTATCACTCATGCCGGAAGCCAGTGCATCGCCTGCCTTGAGTCCTGCGGCTGGATTGCCTTGTTTTTCGACGGCGTAAATGTAGCTGACAATGAGGCGTGAATTAGCGAACTTGAACTTCCCCTCTTTATCTTGAATTGGGAATGGCACCAACTTGACGTTATTTTTCTCAAAGAAACCAGATTCAGCTTGTTTCTTGTAAGACTGCAGACAAACTTCACAACCAGGATCAAAAATGTCAATTGCCACTGGCTGGCTACTGTCTTGGTTGCTGCTGGCCGAAACATAAGAAAAATCGAAGTTTGAAGCGTCCCAAGAACGGAATTTGTCCGGCATAGCACCAAAGATTTCGCCCCAATCTGAGAACCAATAGCCGATACTTTCGATAAAGTTCTTTGGGCCGCTATCGCCGTCAATGCTGCAGGCTTCTGCTCCAAGCGAGCAAGCTGATGGGCGTTGGACGTTACAGGTGCCAAGCGTCCAAAGTGCCAAGCCGGCCTTTGAGGCCTCTACAATAGACCAAACCGTTACCAGCACAATTAGCACAGAAGCAACCTCGATGCCAATCGAAAATGGTTTTACTAATTTGGGATTTTTGAGAACGACCTTACTAAGCAACGTGTTTTTGACATCATCTTTGAAGCCGGTTTCGCATTTCTGCAAAGTGACGCGCTTGCCAACGCAGCCCCAAGCTTTTTTAAAGGTTTTCCAATATCTTTTACCAATGTCCCGGCGGAAAATTGACAAGAACCCGACAAACACCGCAACCAGACACAGCACAATAAATGCAGCAATACAAACCATAAGCCTATTTTACCACCTTATCTAAGATAGCAATGGCTTTATCGACATCTTCGGGTCGGATATGATAGCCGAGCGAGAAACGAATCAATGGTGGGTAGTGCATGACATGGTCTAGATAATAGTGCACACAGAAATAACCAGTTCTCGCCATAATACCCTGCGTCGATAAAGCTTCGCCAGCCAAGTGGGAATCGAGCCCTTTAATGTAAAACGACATAGTCGGGTTAGCTTCTTGGTTAATCAGTTCAATCTTGTCGTGGCTCGATAAATACTCAAACAGTCTTTGACATTGCGCTTCGAAGTTCTTCTTCGTGTCCTTCGACAAATGCTCTAGCCATTTAATAGCTTCACCGTAGGCAATAATCTCACCCCAAGCTTGCAAGCCAGATTCGAATTTAGTGTAAGCGTGATTTGGCGATTCAGCCGATAGCTTATATGATTCCTTATCCACATCGTCAACCATGCCACCGCCAATAAAGGTGGTATCAATTTTCGAGAATAAATCGCGTCGGACAATCATGACGCCAAGTGATGGGCCATACATCTTGTGCGCGGAACCACAAATCGCGTCGGCATCGGTTTTATACAAAATTTCTGGGCTGTGCGCCAACGCCTGAGCGGCATCTACAATAATTACACCGTCAGCGGCATGAACCTTCTTGATAAGTTCTTTGAGATTTAGCAATTTGCGGCCATCAAAGTTAGAGGCGCAGTTCACAACGACTAATGCCCTTTTGAAATCATAATTATCAAGATCAATAGAACCGTCCGCATTGCGCTGCATGATTTCGCGCGGCACATGATTCCTTCGCGAGAAAGACATCGTCGAAAGGAACGGCGAATTGTGTTCAATATCGGAGGTCATAACTTTGTCAAACAGCTCAGGCTTCAATTGATTGAGCAATAGGTTAATGCCATAAGTAGTATTTAGGGTGAATGATACCGAATAATCGCGCTCTTTTAATTTGAGATACTTTAAGACAAGCGAGCGAGTTTCTTCAACTAGTTCATCAGTTTTGCGGCCCCAAGCATATTTGACACGCTCACCGCAAGAATTATGCTCTGTATAATATCGGTTTAAAGCTGCAATCACTGACCGTGGGCGCAAAGATTGGCAAGCTGCGTCTAGATAGACGTCCCCCTCTTTCAAATAATCAAAATCCTCCATATGTATTTCTAGTATACCACGCTTGTAAGCATAAAAAATATAACTCCCCTGAATAGGAGAGTTATATTTTTCGAGCGACGAGACTGACTAGATGTTTTTAAGCTCGTCTTCGTTGGGCTCACCTGAGGTTTGCTCAGTCTCAGCTTCAGCTTTTTCGGCTGAGATGACGCCAGTACCAACCGGGATCTTGCGACCGATAATCACGTTTTCCTTTAAGCCACGGAGGTGATCGACACGACCGGAGATAGCGGACGAGATTAAGACACGAGTTGTATCCTGGAAGGATGCGGCAGACAAGAAGGAGTCAGAGTAGATAGATACCTTCGAGATACCTAGCAACTTCTGCGTGAACACGGCTGGTTGTTTGCCAGCAGCAGCCACACGCTTGTTCTCTTCCATAACTGCAGCTTTGCTAACGATATCGCCAGTGACAAATCGCGAGTCACCCGGCTCGTCAATCTCAACGCGAGAGAACATCTGACGGATAATCACCTCAAGATGCTTGGCGGAGATTTCATGGCCTTGAGCGGCATAAATAGCGAGAATATCATTCAAGATATAGCGTTCAGTCTCTTCAATGCCCTGATAGCGCATCAAATCTTGGAGGTTCAAAGAACCTTCAGACAAGCGATCGCCAGGTTTAACACGGTCACCATCATGAACAGTTAAAGCATAGTCCATTGGGACGGAAACCTTGACTGGCGTACCAGCATTAGAGACTAAGACGATTTCATCTTGGGTAAGTTCAGCAACGCCATCAAATGGAGCAATAATCGGCTCTGCGCCTTTGGCTTTGCTAGCGATAACGGCACCGGTTTTCACAGATGCGCCATCTTTGACTTTGGCCTTGCGACCTTCAAGTTTGAAATGTTCAGCTTTGCCAGCGTCTGGCGTAACTTGGACGATGTTATAATGTCCATCTTCCCAAGTTGAGACAATGCCTTCGATTGTCGAAATGAAGGCTTGGCCTTTTGGCGCGCGAGCTTCAAGAAGCTCCTCAACACGTGGCAAACCACGAGAGATAGCACCAGAACCAGCCACACCAGAACTGTGTTTCGTATCAAGTGTCAACTGCGTACCTGGTTCACCCACGGACTGAGCGGCAATCACACCGACTGGTTCATGGAAAGCAACTGGTAAGCGAGTCGACATGTCAATACCGTAAGCCTTACGAGTAACACCTTCGTTACATTCAGAAGTCAAAACACTCTGAATCTTCAAGCTATCGATTTCGTCATCAGCGGCAAGTTGATCAGCAACCTCGCGCGAGATAAGCTCGTCGGCTTGCAAACCATATTTCTCTACGGCTTCCGCAGAGTAACGACCGGCAATTCGGGCGGCAAAGTCAATGCCAGTGTATTCCGATTCTTTCTTATAGACGCGGAATCCTGGGTCTTCAGCTTCAGTTTCAACAGTAAAGACATCCTGCGACACATCTACAAGACGACGGGTCAGATAACCAGAGTCAGCGGTACGCAAGGCAGTAGACACCTGGCCTTGGCGTGCACCACGAGTAGCAATAAAGGATTCAAGCGTGTTGAGGCCCCTCTTGTAGCTCGATTTAACTGGCAACTCGATTTCGCGGTTAGACACATCGACCATGATGCCAATCATAGCGGAGGCAAGCTTGATGTTACCAGCTGAACCACGCGCGCCAGAGTTAGTCATGATGGAAATGTTCGTATCAAGATGCGACAAGTTATCCTTAACGTGAGCAGATACCTTGTCATCAACCTTGCGCCAAGCGGCAACGGTCAAACGGTAACGCTCATCTTCGGTGATTAAGCCTTCATCAAACTGCTGTGAAATCTGAGCGGCAGCACCTTCACCTTCGGCCACCATATCGGCAACTTCTGGGTAGTCTGGGTAATCATCTTTACTAGTAGAAATACCAGCGATCGTTTCGTACTTGAATGAAAGATCCTTAATTGCATCAGCGGCAACTACGGCAACGCTGGCACCGAACTTATCCAAGATGTTAGCCATCACCTTCTTGAGGTGTTTGCTATTTTGGACTTCATTGTCGTAAGGATATTCTTTTGGTAAGACTTCATTGAAGAAGACGCGGCCAAGAGTCGTATCGCGTTTTTCACCTTTAGTGTGAACGCGAATTGGCGTTTGAAGTTGGATCACGCCCATGTCATAGGCAAGTTCGGCCTCATATACGCTTGTGAAAGCCTTGCGCTCAGTTTGTGCAGATGGTTTTTCGTAAGTTAAGTAGTAGCTACCAAGCACGACATCCTGTGTAATGGAAAGCACTGGAGCACCATCGGCAGGTTTGAGCAAGTTCTTTTCCGAAGCCATCAATTCCTTAGCCTCAGCTTGCGCGTCAGTAGAAAGTGGAAGGTGGACGGCCATTTGGTCACCATCGTAGTCGGCGTTAAAACCATTAGCTACGAGTGGGTGCAATTGGATGGCTTTGCCATCAATCAACTTCGGCTGGAAAGCCTGGACAGATAGACGGTGAAGCGATGGAGCACGGTTGAGCAAGACATACTTGCCTTCGATAACTTCATCAAGTGCATCCCAAATAATAGTTTCACCCTGTTCAATCATACGAGAGGCAAAGCGAATATTTGGCGCATATTCGTGTTGGATTAACCAGCTAATGACAAAAGGCTTAAAGAGTTCAAGTGCCATTTGCTTTGGCAAACCACATTGGTTAATGCGAAGTTCTGGACCGACCACAATAACGGAACGACCAGAATAGTCGACACGTTTACCAAGTAAGTTCTGGCGGAAACGACCCTGTTTACCTTTGAGCAAGTCAGACAAACTTTTCAGTTTGCGGCGACCGTTCTGAGAATTGGCCGTGCGACCACCACGAGACGCATTGTTATCAATCAAAGCATCCACAGCCTCTTGCAGCATGCGTTTTTCGTTGCGGCAAATGACTTCTGGAGCATTAAGATCAATCAACTTTTTCAAGCGGTTGTTGCGGTTAATAATGCGGCGATAAAGGTCGTTGAGATCAGATGTGGCGAAGCGGCCACCGGCGAGTGAAATCATAGGACGCAAATCTGGTGGAATCACTGGGATTACGTTCAAAATTAAATCGGTCGGTTTGATACCAGCAGACTGCATACCTTCAAGCACTTTCAAGCGCTTCATGGCACGTTTTTGCTTTTGTCCCTTAGAATTATCGGCCTCTTCGTGTAAATCTTTGATTAATTGGTCAAGGTCAATCTCTTTCAAGAGTTTTTCAATACCACTTGCGCCCATTTCGACATCGATGAGGTCTTCATAACCTTCTGGAAGATTACGATACTCAATTTCGCCAATCACGGCGCCTTTAGTAAAGCTAGTCAAAGCTGCTTTGCGCGTAAGGTAGTCGTTCTCGAGAGTTTCAAGCTCTTTAGTTTGAGCCTCGGCTAACGCTTTGACGTTGGCGCCCTCTACCTTGGAATCATTTTCATAACGCATTTTGATGGCTTGACGCGCGACATCAGTCTGAGCCTCAAGATCCTCTAGGCGTTTCTCAATTTCTTCCTTCTCGGTGTCGATGATGACATAAGAAGCAAAGTAAACTACTTTTTCAATGTTCTTGACAGTGATGTCAAGCAACAAGCTAAGTGCGGATGGAGTTCCGCGCATAAACCAAATGTGCGCAACTGGTGCGGCCAAAGCGATGTGGCCCATACGCTCACGGCGAGAAATACTCTTCGTAACGAGATTGCCATCTTTATCGACGGCAGCTTCACGTGAGCGAACGCCTTTGAGCTTTGGGTCATTTGGGTTGATATCTTTGGCTGGTCCAAAGATACGTTCACAGAACAAACCGTCGCGTTCTGGTTTTTGAGTACGATAGTTAATCGTCTCTGGTTTCAAGACTTCGCCGTAGCTCCAGCTTAAGACATCATCTTGGCTAGCAACGGAAAGGCGAATCGAATCGAAGTCATTGGCGCTAATAAAATTATCTTGCCAAGCCATATTATAGGTCCTCCCCTAAATCTTCTGTTATTTCGTTTTCATCAATACCTAAATCATCTTCTGGGTTATCGTTGCTAGAATCGATATCTTCAGCGTCAACTTCACTGAATCCGCTGTTTTCGATATCGGCATCATCTTCCTCGGCAACCGTATCTTCGTGCTGAGCATAGATGACGGAATCATCCCGGCTGCGCTCGACTTCTTCGGTCGTCTTTTCAATGACACGATCGGCGTCTTTAGCATCACCGTTGTCTAACAAATCAACTTTCAAGCCAAGACCCTGAAGTTCCTTGACCAAGACGTTAAAGCCTTCTGGCAATTTCGGTCCTTCAATCGGCTCGTTCTTAATGATAGATTCATAAGCTTTAGCGCGACCATAGACATCATCAGACTTGATTGTGAGCATTTCCTGGAGTGTAGCAGCAGCACCATAGGCCTCGAGTGTCCACACCTCCATCTCACCAAAGCGCTGACCACCGTTCTGAGCTTTACCGCCAAGTGGCTGTTGGGTAACCATGGTGTATGGACCAGTTGAACGTGCATGAATTTTATCGGCAACCATGTGGTGCAACTTCAACATATACATGACGCCAACTGTAACGCGTTCTTCAAATGGCTCACCAGTGAGACCATCGTAAAGCGTGACGCGGCCATCGCGATTAATACCAGCTTTTTCAAGCTCTTTGGAGATTACTTCATCTGGAACGGAGTTAAATGATGGGCTAGCGACTTTATAACCAAGGGCGCGTGCGGCCATACCAAGGTGAGTTTCAAACAGCTGACCGAGGTTCATACGGCTAGGCACACCCATTGGGTTTAGCAATACATCGACTGGGGTACCATCTTCCATGAAAGGCATATCCTCGACTGGAAGAATTCGAGCGACAACACCTTTGTTACCGTGGCGACCAGAAAGTTTATCACCGACGCTAACTTTGCGCATTTCGGCCACATAAATCTTAATCTGCATGATCACGCCAGATTTAAGATCATTGCCCTGTTCGCGCGTAAAGATTTTGACACCGACAACTTTGCCGCTATCCGAGCCGTTCATACGAACGGAGGTATCGCGGACATCTTTAGCTTTTTCACCAAAGATAGCGCGGAGGAGTCTTTCCTCTGAGCTAAGTTCTTGCTCGCCCTTTGGCGTAATTTTACCGACCAAGACATCGCCGTTGCGAACTTCCGAGCCGACAGTTACAATACCGTCTTCGCCAAGGTGGCGCAAAGCAGCTTCAGACACGTTTGGAATATCACGAGTCACTTGTTCTGGACCAAGCTTAGTTTCACGAACTTCAACGTCAAAATCACGAATGTTAATGCTGGTTAATTCATCGTCGTGAACCAAACGGCTCGAGATGACAACAGCATCATCCATGTTGTAACCATGCCATGGCATAAAGGCTACCAACAAGTTCTTACCTAGCGCGAGTTCGCCGCCTTCAATGGAAGCGCCCTCAATCAAGACATCACCCTTTTTAACTTTTTCACCACGTTTGGCTACGGTGTGTTCATCATAACAACGATCATCATTAGTCTTCATGAAGTGGACCAAGTTATAAGTCTTGGAACCTTTTTTGTATTTAACTTCAACACTGTTGGAATCGGCTTTGACGACTTCACCATCATCTTCGGCATACACGATTTGTGAAAGATTTTTCGCAACTTCGCGGTCGATACCAGTGGAAACGATGGCGGCAGACGGCTTAATCAACGGCACTGCCTGTTTCTGCATAGCGCAGGCCATCAAGGAGCGGTCAACACGGTTTTTCTCAACAAATGGAATTAAGGAAGCAGCCACACCGAGAATCTCTTTGTGTGCAGCGTCCATGTGAGTGACATCTTTGGCTTCAACCTGAGTTGGGATGAGACCTTTGCGAGCTGATACCCAAGCATCAACAAAGCGGCCATCTTTGTCGAGGCGAGCACTAGTATCAGCAATGACCATATTCTGTTCAGCAGCAGCATCAACGTAAACTACTTCGTTAGTGACTTTACCATCTTTAACTACACGATATGGCGCTTCGATAAAGCCATATTCATTAATGCGAGCATAAGTTGCGAGGTTGAGCACAAGACCGACGTTACCACCTTCTGGGGTCTCGACCGTACAGATACGGCCATAGTGCGTTGGGTGCGTATCGCGGACATCAAAGCCGGCGCGTTCACGCGTTAGACCACCAGGGCCCATGCTAGATAGACGGCGTTTGTGTGACAATTCAGCGAATGGGTTCGTTTCGTCCATCAACTGGCTAAGTTGAGAGCTGGAGAAGAATTCTTTCACAGCGACAACCACTGGACGAGAGTTGACAAGTTGGGATGCAGTGACAGTATTTGGATCACTCATCGACATGCGGTCAAGAATGTTGCGTTGTAAACGCAGCATACCGAGACGGAATTGACGTTGGACCAGCTCGCCGACAAGTTTAACGCGGCGGTTCGCCAAGGAGTCAATATCATCGGCAGGATCTTGAGTGTTGTTCAAACGAATAATTTCGCGGACAATCGCAATCAAATCTTGCATTTGGAGTGTGCGGTGTGCCTCATCGTTTGGCGTATCAAAACCAAGTCTTTGGTTTAATTTATAACGACCAACTCGAGAGTAGTCATAACGGCGATAATCATTGAAAGTACGGTCAATCATGCTGCGAGCGTTTTCGACGGTCGCAAGATCACCTGGACGCAAACGACGATAGATTTCGAGCAGTGCAGCACCTTGACTGTCGCAAGTATCTTTCTCGAAGGTGTTTTCAATATAGTGAACTTCACCAGTATCAATATCTTTGAAATCGGCTGTGATTTCGGACTTTTTACGGCCTAGTGCACGAAAAAGAGTCGTGACTGGCACCTTGCGTCGGCGATCAATTTTGACATAGATAACACCTTTAGTATCAGTTTCGAACTCGAGCCAAGCGCCACGACCTGGGATAATCTTGGCACCATAATAATTATGGCCGCCAACCGTATCGGCTTGGAAGAATACACCAGCGGAACGAATCAATTGAGAAACAATTACACGCTCAGTGCCATTAATAATAAAGCTTGCGTGATCCGTCATCCATGGATAGTCACCGAAGTAAATATCCTGTTCTTTGGTCTCGCCGGTGACTTTATTTTTAAGCTCAACATTGACGTGCAATGGAGCTTCGTAGGTTGCCAAATTGTCTTTGGCGGTTTGCGCATCTTCAGCTGGTTCTTTAAAGTAATAGTCTTTAAAGCTCAAGCTCATCTTTTGACCGGTATAGTCATCGATTGGGTTGAGTTCGTTGAAGACCTCTTGCAAACCGTATTTGACGAATTCGTCCCACGATTTGGTCTGGTGCTCTGTTAAATTTGGTATTGGAAGAACTTGGTCGCCTTCAGTAAATGAAACACGACTACCACTTTTCGTGGTATTTGTAGATGTTGCCACTTTTCCTCGCTACTTTTTAGTGTTGATATCTCTGGCCGGAAGATTACCGCTTTGGTTAGCCCGTCTTGCCAAAACGGACCACTAAAAGCCAAAGCACACTACTTCTTAATACTAAGATTAAACTAAATTGACAATATTTACAAGGGTTTTTATTAATTTCGCAAGCGTAATTATTTTTGTTTTCCAATTGCGTTTTTAAACTAAAGCATTTATATTTAATGTAAATAGGAGGTCAAGTTTAATGGGTTACTTACTGGTGCTAGTTATTATCGTGTTGCTGGTGGTTGATATCTCAAAAAAGAGCGCCAAGCCGGTGCAGAAATCTAACAATAATGTTGCATCTTCAGTCCCTAATGACCAACCTGTCGCCGTTGAACAAACTCCAGAAGAAAAGATGGCTGCTTATGCCAAACAACAAGCCGCCAAACAGGCCAGCGCAAATAGCACAATGAATATTTTGTTGTATGCCGGAAGCTTCTTGCTGGTTTCAGCTATGCTGTTTTTCATCGCTGGAGCTGACGTCAACTACGTCGGTCCAAGCGTAATTATTATTACATTAGTCGCTTATCTGTCTGGTCTACTATTGAACTCTGCGGTGCCTTACCTGAAGCCAGCCGCAAAGGCCTTTAACTATACTGCTATTATTATCATCTTATTTTGGCCACTGGCCTTTTACGGTTTCCATCTTGACGCTCAACTGACCGCTATCCTGACCGCTTCGGTCGGTTTCTTGGCATCAATAGTCTCAGCCATTGCATTCAATTCCAAATCACTCGGTTTTGCTACTTTTGCTTGGCTATACTATTTGCTAATAGCCCTATTTGCTGGCAGCAATCCTACAACTGAAATAAGCTTTTACGTTGCCAGCATCGTGACGGCGGTAATGACAATCGGGACGACACTGGTTTGGCGAAGTAAGCCGACCTGGTTACCAGTTTGTTTTCGAAAAAGCGTTCAAATTTTGTCACTCTATATTTTTCCAGTAATGACCGGGCTAACCGCGGTGACGCTAGAAATCATGTCTAGTACGACAATTATGAAAAGCTTCCCGTGGCTAGCTACTATCATGATGGTCACGCTGTTGCTCCACTCTGTTCTATTTTGGCTCAAGGACAAGAGTTGCAACAATCGTCTAAGATTGCGTTTTGTCGCGCAGGCTTTTGTTCTAGTCTTAGTTTCCGACATATTCTATAGCCCGATATTTGGTGGCCTTTGGTACAGCAGCGCAACTGCGAATGGAACTTTAGCTAGAAGCATCATATTGGGTCTCTGGGCCGCGACCTTTATTATTCAAAACTTGATTTCGTTGTTTGCAGTGCCAAAAACTAAAGCCGAACAAGTTAAGGAAGACGGAGCCGCCATTGCTTCTATAGTCGGTGTCGCTTTAACCATCTCCATGTCGAGTTACCTTTCCATCGCCGCCGAATCGATTGTCGATATTATCGTTTGCATTGTCTTGATTAGCCTGGGTATTATCCATGTGATTGCGAAAGATGGTATTAAATGGAGCTCAGTTTCTCTCTTAGGTTTATTCGCCTTACCGTATTTCTTAGGCAATCTTACTGGGGACTGGAAAACAGAATCATATATGATTGCCTACACAATTATCACCTGGGTAGTGATTGCCGCCTATTATTTCTTGCGCAAATACCAAGCAAAAGATACCTTAGCAATCACTATGGCGAGCGTTGGTTTTTCAAATGCTATTGCAATGGTGGCAGCCGCTGGCTCCGATCACCTCACGTTAAGTATCGGATTGTTGTTCTTATCTTCTATCACGATTGCAGCGATTGCTAGATCAAAAGTCTTGATGGAAGTAAGTGTTTACCTACTGGCTTGGTGGGCCTGCGCCCTTGCTGGTGATGCGCTAAAGGGCGACAGCATAGCAAGCGTGAGTACAAGAACAGGAGAGCCATCCACAGCTGAAAGACTCATGATGATTGACGCTCA
>CAZAAQ010000002.1:24899-43851 GCA_964483505.1 uncultured Candidatus Saccharibacteria bacterium
ATTATTTGTATTATTATGGCCGTACTTTCCATGTCCGATAACTTCTATTTGTGGCTAGCCTTCTTCGGGGCAACACTGATTGGCGTCGTGATTTGGCGGCTTTCTGCAGCAAACAAGCAGCAAAATAATCAAAGCATCAAGGATATTCCGGTGGTTGCGTCGCCAGTTTCAGCGGTTAATTTGCCTGAGGCCAAGACTGCCCCTGCCAGTGACGAAAAAGCACCAGATGGAACAGCCGAAGTCGTAGCTAGCAAGCAGTCATTAGATTCAGCAGTTAGCGACAACCAGGCTGATGGCGAGAGCGCAAAGGAATAAACTGGTTGATTTTAAAAACAGCCACTAGTAGCGGCTGTTTTTTGTTCCGCCAGATAAGGCTAAATTATAGCACCTAAAAACCACCCATACCCTGGGTGGTTTTTAAGCATATAAGCTCTCAACTTTATGTTGTAAGCTGACTCGCAGTTAGCTTAATGCTCTGAACAAAAGCATTAGCGTAATTATATATCCAAATCGTCTAAATCTGCAAGCTCTGCGCGGGTCTTTTTTGCAAGTTCGCTGCCATCATCGATAGTAGACTCATCATCAGCTTCGGCTGGTGCGGCGGCTGGAGTTTCGGTCTTAGCGTCTTCAGAAACAAAGCTGTCATCAGCGGCCGCGTGATTTTCGTTGTTTTCTCGGTGCTCTGCTGGAACATAGTCATCATTATTGACAATCTTGAGGTTATAGCGAGCATCATTTTTGGTGCCAAGCGCACGCAACAAAGTACGGATGCTTTGCGCAGTGGCGCCGCGGCGGCCAATAATGCGGCCAACATCTTCTGGGTCGACTTCAAGACTTAATAAAACACCTTTTTCGTCAATGGTGCGGTCAATCGAAACTTTATCTGGATTATTCACGAGAGTCTTGACGATGTACTCCACGAATTGCTGATCTATAGTAGACATAGGTTTTTCTCCAATTTGTTAATTTTAATACTTAAATTATATATGATTTTATTAAATCCTGCTTGACCTTTTTCTGACAAAAACCGCCCGGTTTGACGAGCGGTTTACATTTTGTGCAGTTTTAGGCTTCAGTAGCTGGTGCAGCTTCGGCGCTAGCTTCTGCTTTTGGTTGGTTTTTGCGAAGTTTGTCCGCATGTTTAACGGAAACGTGCTTCTCGTTGAGCTGTCCGACCCATTTTGGCATCTTGATGCCTTCCTTGGTCAAAACACGCACGACACGAGTACTTGGTTGTGCGCCGTTAGTTAAATACTTTTCGACCATAGCCTTGTCTAAGACAACGGCTTTGGTGTGTGGGTTGTAGCTGCCGACCTGAGCGACGATACGACCCGAAAGAGGGTGACGTTGCGCTTCTTGGACGACTATCCGATAAAGGGGCAAACCTTTATGGCCATTACGCTGTAAGCGAATCGCGAGCATGATACTCCTTAAAATTAATTATTTGATTATTATATCTTAAGATGATAGCTTTTGCAAGTTGAGTTATTTTTTATGCTCAGCCTGTGATTTCTTATACTGACGAATAGCTTCGCCGGCGGCTTTGACTTGAGCCTCTTGTTTACTGTGACCAACTCCAGTCGCTTTTAGGTGGTCGCCAATAAACACACCAAGTGTGAACGATTTATCATGGTCTGGACCTTCTTCCCTAATCACGCGATAAACTGGCGTCACATTATCAATCCGTTGAGCAAGTTCCTGTAAGTAGGATTTAGCATCGCGCCAAGATTCAGTTTCAAGAATCTCATCAATTTTGATCAAACTATGGTCATGAATGAATTTTTCCGCCGCAGCATATCCTTGATCAAGGTAGATAGCACCAATCACGGCTTCATAGCAGTCGGCCATAATTACATGATGAGCGCGCTCGGAGCCATTTTTCTCACCTTTGCTCAATCTAACCAATGGTCCGTAGCCGAGCTCCTCGCCGGCTAAAGCATTAGCTTCCGTGTTTACGAGCGCAGCGCGCCAGCTTGTCATAATTCCCTCAGTCACAGTGTAGTTACGATACAGAAAGTCCGAAGTGACTAGCTCCAGGACGGCGTCACCAAGAAATTCCAGCCGCTCATTGTGCTCGACGACGACTTTCTTGTGCTCATTTACATACGATCGATGCGTTAATGCCGTTACTAAAAGTTGGAGGTCATTAAAATGCAGCCCCAACTTCTTTTCGGCAAAATCGCTATACAAATCTAATTGTTCTTTATTCATGCTATTTTAGAATTCTCCATCGCGAATCTTTTTCTTCGCGATTAACATTAATTTTTCAATATCGGCATACTCAATCATGTCGAGCGCTTCGCCAAATTTGAACCACCGGATACCATTCATCCATTTTTCTTTAGTCGGTTGCTCATTCTTATCAAGAGATTGCACCAAATAAACTTGCGTAGTCATCAAAACTAGCTTCTCTAGTCGACGATATTTAAAATGAATTTTCCCCAACCAAGTCAAAGCATCAACGTCTTTGATGCCAGACTCTTCGCCAATCTCGCGAATCGCCGCTTGGCGCGCCGTCTCGCCGGGCTCAATATGGCCCTTTGGGATGGTCCAACGGTCTTTGCTATCTTGAATTAGCAAAATCTCAATATCGCGTTGATCTGGCGTCATGCGAAAAACAATGCCGCCAGCAGTAGGTTCTCGCACGATCTCCTTGATTTCAGGTTTCTTGCGAAAAACTACTTGTCGAAGTTTATCAAATTTTGGTTCTTTGTAGGTTTCGGTCGGAAGGGCTTCGGGTATCTTGTAGCCGCTCCGACGCTTCGCTGCCTCAACGTTCTTCACGCTGGGCTTGTTATATGTATTCCGTGAGGATGAAGCTGAAGATTTCTTGCCCGATTTAGGCTTCACTCCTGTCCTGGTTGTTTTCCGAGACATCATTCGCTTTTGTTTCTGATTGCGATGCAGACCCGGATTTTTTTGATTCTGCATGCGTTGTTTGTTCCTCTCCCCCAATATTACGGTAGGCTGTGCCTAAAACGCCATTAATAAATTTAGATGAATTGTCGGCACCAAAAGCCTTGGCTAACTCAACGGCTTCGTTGATAGCCACTTTCGGTGGAACGGAATCTTTACAGCGCGTGAGCTCATAAAGTCCAATGCGCAAAATGTTTCGATCAATTGACGAAATGGTCGCAATCGGCCATTCAGGGGCCAATGGCTGCAACTCTTTATCAAGTAGATCCATTTCAGCAAAAACTCCGTGCGCAAGATTATGCGCAAAGTCTACATCGCCCAATGCTTTAACATAAGGTTCTATATTCTTTGAGACAATACTATCGATATCAGCCGAAGTATCGCCCGCCTTACTTCGGAATTCATATTCGTATAAACTCTGAAGTGTAATGATTCTTCCTAGATGTCGATTACTTGCCACGATTATTTCTCTTTCTTATCGCAAGTACAAGGTTTGTTACCACACGCTTTGCAAGCTTTGAGCTTGAGGTTTGGCGTAGTTTTAGCTGTTTCAAAAGCTTTAACAGGTGAATGACGATTCACGCTGCGAGCAAGCTCTAGTCGCAAATGGCTTCGGCGAAGTCCAGTCTTACGCGGGCTGCTCTGTTTTTTCGGTTCAGGCATGTAAAAATGCTCCTTCTTTGATATTTACTTTGCTATAGTTTACTATATTCCAGCGGTTTTCGCAAGGTGTAGAAGCACGATATACGCAGGCAAAATCATAAAAATACGGTAGAATATAATTATATGAAAATAAAAAAGGGTAAATCGCGCGTTAAGACCGCTGTGCTGTGCGTGATTGCGACTATCTGCCTTGGTGGAATTATTATATCCGGCTACAACTTGGTCCAATGGTTGGCCGATTCAAATTACACCAAAGAACAAGAAGGCGAAATCGGCACCGCTGCGGCCGTGACCGAGCAAGACGACAGCGACAAAACCGAGACGCTCAGCCAAGATAGCAATAAAAATAGTCTTTATTGGAAATATTTAAAAACTAAGTTAATTGACGTAGACTTCTCGGAACTCAGATCTATTAATCCAGAGACCGTGGGCTGGATCCAGGTCGGCGGGACTAATATCAACTATCCATTTGTGCAAACCACCAATAATGATTATTATCTGACTCACTCGTTCAACCGCTCCAAAAATAGTGCTGGTTGGGTATTTGCAGATTTTCGGAATAAACTGGACGGCACTGACAAAAACTTAATTATCTATGCCCACGGCCGTTATGACGGCACGATGTTCGGGACGTTAAGAAAAGCGCTCACCAACGGCTGGCTCAGCAATACCGATAACTTTATCATCCGAACTTCGACTGAAAAAGAAAATGCACTCTGGCAAGTATTTAGTGCCTACCGCATTCCAACCACCAGTGATTATATCCGGGCTGGTTTTACCAGTGATGATGATTTTAATAGTTTTGCCAATATGTTGATGTCGCGTAGCGCGCATAATTTTAATACTACGGTCAGTGGCAGTGACCACATCCTGACTTTGTCAACTTGCTACAGCAGCACTGAGCGCATGGTTATACACGCTAAATTGATTAAACGTCTACAAAAATAAACGGAGAGAATTATGAAGAAAATTAAAAATGATAAATCTAGCCAGCAAAAACTATCAAAAGTTGATTTGGCTTTAATGATTGTGGGCGTAGTTTCTTTAGTCGGCGGTTTAGTCTCGTTAGCATTAAAAACGTTTGCGGCGGAGTATATCGACGCGCAAGGCATCCTGCATGAAAATTTTTTCTTGATTCCGTTAGGGTTTGCCCTGCTACTGCTTTCGCTAGTTCTTTTTGTAATGATTGCCATTCGCAATAAATAATTTTTCAATTAAAAAACTCACCTTAAGCTCTGGTGAGTTTTTTGCGGTTGTCTTATTTAACAACAATGTTGACTAGGTGGCTCTTTACTACGGCAATCGTTTTGACAATTTGTTTACCAGAAATTAAACTTTTCACTTTGTCGTCGTCGAGCGCAGCAGCAGTCAGCTGTTCCTCGGTTTCCGTTTCATCTGCCAGGGCACTAACGCGAGCACGCAATTTGCCGTTAATTTGCACAATGATTTGGACTTCGTCGGCCTGAAGTAAAGATTCGTCCCAAGTTGGCCAAACATCATCGGAATCAAGCTTCTCAAGCATTTCCGAGGCAAGATGTGGTGCAAATGGTTTAAGCAATTTCGCCAGAACAATTAAATCTTCCCGGTTGGCACCATTCTTATATAGTACGTTAACAAATTCCATCAAAGCCGCCACGGCCGTGTTGAAATTATTGCGATGAATATCATCGGTGACTTTTTTCGCAGTTTTATTACGCGCAACTATGTTCGGATCGGTCTTGATTGATTTTTTGACAAAAGTCAAAGTCCAACAGCGATTCATGAAACGATAAACGCCACCGATAGCTTCTGTGCTCCAGGCTGCGTCTAGATTATACGGACCAATAAATAGTTCGTAGGTACGCAAGGTATCCGCGCCGTAGCCTTGATTAATCACGTCAAGTGGGTCGATTACGTTGCCTTTGCTCTTAGACATCTTCTTGCCATCCGGCGCGTTGATATAACCGTTATATAACAATTTCTTAATTGGTTCGCGGAAGTTCAGATAGCCTTCATCGGCGAAGAATTTGCACCAAAAACGCACGTAGAGCAAGTGCGCAACAGCATGATCGCCGCCACAGTAGATGTCGGTTGGGGCCCAATAATTCACTTTTTCTGAGCTCCAAGCCTGTTTTTTGTTGTGCGGATCCGTGTAGCGCCAGAGATACCAACTGCTACAAGCGTAGCCATCAAGCGTATCGGTCTCACGTGTCATCTCCTCGCCATCAATAGTCACTTTCAAAAATTCTGGCGATTTGGCTAAAGCGCTACGGCCGCTGCTGTCTGGCTCGTAATCATCAATCTTTGGCAATAGCACCGGCAATTGATCCTCGGGAATGGCATGAGCTTTGCCGTTTTTGTCATAAGCAATCGGGATCGGGCAGCCCCAATAGCGTTGGCGCGAAATCAGCCAATCGCGCATGCGATAAGTGACTTTCTTATGGCCAACACCTTGTGTCTCAAGCCAACTCACAATTTGTTCGCGAGCATCGGAACTTTGCTGACCGTTGAAATTCCCGGAATTCACTAATTCTCCTTCACCGTGATAGCATTGATCATTATCGACGGAATCTTCAGGCTTTTCAACTACTTTAATAATTGGTAAATCAAATTTAGTCGCAAAGTCAAAATCGCGTTCATCGTGCGCCGGTACGGCCATAATGGCGCCCGTGCCATAGCCAACTAGGACATAATCAGACACCCAGATCGGGATTTCTTTACCAGTGGCTGGGTTGATAGCATAGCTGCCAGTAAAGACACCGGTTTTTTCATGGTCTTCCTGACGCTCAATTTCACTCTTTTTAATCGCGGCCTTGCAGTAGGCTTCCATTTTTTTGTGCACATCAGCGGTGGTAATTTTATTAATCAATTCATGTTCTGGTGCCAACACCAAGAAGGTAGCACCGAATAGCGTATCTGGACGAGTAGTAAAGACCCGAACTTTTTTGTCGCCGCCTTTAATGGCAAAATCAATCTCAGCACCTTCGCTGCGACCAATCCAGTTACGTTGCATAACTTTAATTTTTTCTGGCCAATCGAGCGAGTCAATTTCATCCAAAAGTTCATCGGCATAGGCCGTAATTTTGAAGAACCACTGCTTCATTTTTTTCTTTTCGACTTCTGCCCCACACCGCCAGCAATGGCCGTTTTCGACTTGTTCATTAGCAAGCACGGTCTGATCATTTGGGCACCACCATTGGTAATTTTCAGCTTGATAGGCAAGACCTTTTTTGTAGAGTTGCAAGAAGCACCATTGAGTCCATTTATAATATTCTGGATTTGACGTATTAATTTCGCGCGACCAGTCAATCGCATAGCCCAAGCGTTTAGCCTGTTTCCTGAAGTTATTGATGTTAGTTTCGGTAACTTCTTGTGGCGAAACACCTGTTTTGATGGCATAATTCTCAGCCGGCAAGCCAAAAGTGTCATAACCAAATGGTCGCATGACATTTAACCCATTCTGAGCATAGAAGCGAGCAAGGCAATCTACGATTGAAAAGTTACGGACATGCCCGACGTGCAGGCCGGCACCAGATGGGTACGGGAACATCTCGGCGAGGAACATCTTCGGTCGTTTATCGTTGTCTTTAGCGGCAAAAGTTTTTTCGTCTTCCCAACGTTTTTGCCATTTCTCTTCTATTTTTAGTGGCTCATAATGACTCATGTTTTATATAATAACGCAATTAACAGGGGTTGTAAAATGGCTATGTTTTTTCGTGCGACGTAAGTTTAGATAGTGTATAATAAGTACAATTATGGCAAAGGAAAAAACTGCGAAAATCAAGAAAGCCATGCCCGCCAGAAAGAGGTCCAACGGGATGAGCTTGTATTCAAATCTAGCCTACAAACGGCGAGTAAAAGAAGATCAACGGGCCCGCAAAAAGGCCGAGGAATTGGCGCAATTACCGAAAAATCCAGTCGCACGCTTCTTTGCGCGCTTACGCCCAGATCGCTTCTTTAAAGCCTGGTTCTCGAAAGAGGGACAATTAAAAATTTTACGTTTTATCGCAGCTTGTTTCTTACTTTGTATCATTGCCATTGGTGGATTATTCCTTTATTACAAAAAAGATTTGTCAGCAATTGACCCGCAGGAGCTTGCTAACCGCGTCTCGAACACGGTCAACACTTACCTAGACCGTAATGGCCAAGTGCTGTGGGAAGATCAAGGTAGCGGCGATTACCGCTTGGTCGTAGATGGCAGCGATATTTCCACCTATATGCGACAAGCTACCGTTGCAATTGAGGATAAGAACTTCTACAACCACATCGGCGTTGATTTTAAAGCTATCGCGCGCGCTTCGTTTGTCACATTAACGGGCGGCCCAGTCCAAGGTGGCTCCACTTTAACCCAACAGTTGATTAAACAAGTCTATTTCTCCGATGAAGCCAAAGACCGTGGTATTACCGGCATCCCACGCAAAATCAAGGAAATGATTCTCGCAATCGAAGTCGAGAAAATGTATGATAAGGAACAAATTATTACACTTTACTTGAACGAATCGCCATATGGCGGTCGTCGGAATGGTGTCGAGAGTGCTGCTCGGACCTACTTTAATAAGAGCGCAAAGGACCTAGATTTGGCAGAGTCTGCCTTACTTGCTGCAATTCCAAATAACCCAGCTGTGCTCAACCCATACAATACGGCCGGCAACAAGGCCCTGATAGCGCGCCAAAAAAGAGTGCTAGATTCAATGGTAGAAATGGGCTATATCACTCAACAACAGTGTGATGAGGCAAAAGCAGTCGATATTTTGGAGCGTATTCAGCCAGAATCTTCTCAATATCAAAATATCAAAGCTCCATGGTTCGTGCTTGAAGTGAAGAACCAACTTGAGGCTAAATATGGCATCAAAACCATGCGCCAAGGTGGCTTCACGATTACGACAACGCTTGATTTGCGTGCACAGAATCTAGCTGAGAATGCCGTAAAGGAAGGGTCTAACTATTTTAAGACCAACGGTTCTGATAACGCGACGCTCGTATCGGTAGATGTCGAGACTAGCCAAGTCATTGCAATGGTGGGAAGCGTCGACTGGAATAAAGAGGGCTACGGGCAAGTGAATGCTGCCACTTCCCTACTTGAACCAGCTTCATCAATTAAGCCAATTCTTGATTACACGCCATTAATGATGGAACGGAGTGGGACAAACTATGGTCCTGGGTCGATTCTAAAAGATGAGAATATCGATAGCATTTACTGTAAAGGGACTTATGGCTCCTGTAAGTTACGCAATGCGTCTGGTAAGTTCTACGGCAATATCACTATTCGCCAAGCTCTCGCTGGATCGTTGAACATCCCAGCAGTCAAAGCTTTATACATCAATGGCGTCGATAATAGCCTAAAGATTGTGCATGCGCTTGGTGACGTATCTTATTGCGCCAATGGCGAAAGCGCTGGATTGTCTATGGCAATCGGCGGTGGCTGTACCGTCAGACCAGTTGAGCATGCGAATGCTTACGCTACGCTAGCCCGCGGCGGCGTCTATAAAGATATTTCCTATTGGCTCGAGGTTAAGAATTCTTCTGGCGATGTATTGGACCGCTGGACGGATTCAGCTGGTACTCGCGTAGTCGATGAGCAGACTGCTTATATGGTAACTAGCATTCTTTCGGATATAAATGCCCGTAAAATTACCTTTGGTAGCTTAAGCACTGCAGCTGGGTTCTATAGCAAAAAAGTTTGGTTCGCCGCTAAAACTGGTACGACTGATAACGGAAACGGTAGCGCAAAGGACTCTTGGATTATGACTTATTCACCAGTGCTTGCCACGGCCATTTGGAATGGTAATCACAATGGCGCCGCTCTTGCTGGGTCATCGCATACTACCTGTTTCAAGATTAGCGCTTCTTATATTGAAGCAGTACATGAACAGGTTTACGGGGCGGACGGCAAGTGGACTTCTGGCATGAAGATTGAGCAACCTAGCGGTCTACAATCGTATTCCGTCAATGGCAAGACCGATATTTGGCCAAGCTGGTACAGCAAAACTAAATCTAGTGCTGATACGGAAAAGAAAACATTTGATTCCGTGAGCAAAAAGTTAGCAACAAGTTGTACTCCAGAAGAGACAAAAGTCGAAGTTAGCGTGACAAAGGTTGTCGATCCAATGACGAACGTCACAACTTATTATGCCGGCGGTTATGACACCGAAAATGAAGACGACATCCACAGTTGTAGTGATACTAGGCCAACCGCTAGCGTCAGCGTTACTAGCAGCGATGCAAATGGTGCCACCACATATAAAGTAACTGGCACTGCTAAAGCTGGGTCAAAAACTCTATCGTCATATGAATTATCCGTCAATGGCACCATGGTGAAGAGTGGCAATCTGAACGCAACTGGCGATACGATTGAATATGAAACCTCAACAAAACCGACCAGCGTCACTTTCAAAGTAGTCGATAGTGCAGGCTACACCGCAAGCGATAACAACTAGCGTAAACTAAATACCTCCCGTTTGGGAGGTATTTTTTTAGATTAGTTATTTCGTTGAGATGGCTTTGGTTGCTGGTCGTGCGGTTGCTGATTGCGCGGCGAATTATGTCTTTGGCCGTTGTTGCGTTGCTGTTGTGTCTTTCGCCCAGCTGGACGAGACTCGGCTTGCCGGCGATTATTCGCGCGATTAGCATTATTATTGCGCATAGGCTGAGATAGTTTTGCAAACATCATTTTACCGGCATTAGTCTGCAAATACCGCACAAATTCAACTTCGACCTGTTGCGGCTTGCCCGCAAAGCGTTCCGCATCATCAACTACCACCATAGTCCCATCAGTGAGATAGCCGACGCCTTGATGCGCATTGCTGCCAACGCTCACAATCTTGATTTGCATATGATCGCCTGGCAGATATTCACTGCGTAAACCTTGCGATAAGTCATTGACGTTAATTGCATCAACCTTTTCTGTGGCTGCTACTTTAATCAAATTAAAATCGTTGGTGAGAATAATGCCACCACAAGACTTGGCTAGCTTGATCAGTCGCTCATCAACTTTTTCGCGCTCTTCACTATCGCCAAAGATTTCAACGCTCGCTAGCTCCACGCGCTCCAACTCATTTACTATATCGAGTCCGAAACGAGCCCGCGCCCGCTTGTCTGCATCTGACCCATCCGCAAGCAGTTGCAACTCGCGGATAACAGAACGTGGGATGAGGATTTCGTCGCCCAGAAAACCAGTTTTGGCTACTGATAAGATTCGTCCGTCCATTAATGTAGACGTATCAACGAACACTTTGCGGCGCGGAATACCGGCTTTTTTAATATTATTATTAGTAAACGTTTTGACAGTGACTGCGGATGTTTCTAAAAAAATCGCAATCAAAATAATTAATATAAATAAATTCATATGCCTAATCATAACACGGCCATCTATCTTTTAGAAAGGATGAGCTAATTCATAAAAAACAAATGCTCCCAAAAAACAACAAAAAGTCGCACGACAATTGTTTTACCATGCGACTCGTGAACTGCTATTTATTGATCGACTTCGTGGATAGCTTCCTGCAAAGTCTTGATGCTGTTGTTGAATTTTTCCTGCTCAGCATCAGAAATCTTTAGGCCAATCCGGCGAACGATGCCGTTAGCGCCAACAACTGCTGGGAAACCATTATAAGTGCCGCTCATTTCATCATAGCTACTGACTGACAAGATACGGTTTTCATCATTCAAAATGCAGTTCGTAATCATAGCAACGCAGCTACCAATACCGTAATAGGTGGCACCTTTCTTCTGAATGATAGAGTAAGCTTCTTTGCGAGCGTAATCTTCAATTTCTGCTAGTTCTTCAGTGGTCATCAAATCAGTAATTGGCTGACAGCCAACATTCGCACAGCTCCACAATGCGAACTCCGTATCGCCATGTTCGCCAACTTGGTAAGCATGTACATTCTTTGGATGAACATTCAACCGCTGAGAGAGGCGGAAACGC
Organism: uncultured Candidatus Saccharibacteria bacterium; assembly: GCA_964483505.1. GTDB lineage: Bacteria > Patescibacteriota > Saccharimonadia > Saccharimonadales > Saccharimonadaceae > UBA2834. The sequence continues at coordinate 36,385 of CAZAAQ010000002.1, forward strand.
AGGCGCGAGGAATCAAGCACGGTGCCAGAACCAATCACGCGTTCGGCTGGTAGGCCAGAATAGCGCCAAACCAAGAAAGTCATAACATCCATTGGGTTGCTTACGACTAAGAAGATGCCGCTAAAACCGCTCGCCATAATTTGGCTAATCATATCTTTAAAAATCGCAGCGTTCTTTTTCAACAAGTCCATGCGGGACTCACCTGGTTTTTGCGGAACGCCAGCCGTAATCACAACTAAGTCGCAATCGCTAGCATCTGCGTAGCTGCCACTTCGGATTTTGAGATAGCTTGGCGAAACCGCCAGTGTATCGCGAAGGTCAATCGCTTCACCCTCAGCGTCGGCTGTATTAATGTCTACCAGCACAAGTTCATTTACGTTTGTTCGTTGGTGGACAAGCGCATAGCCGTAGCTCATGCCTACGTTGCCAGTGCCCACAATCATTACTTTATTTGCCATTTTTTCTAGATGCCCTTTTAGAATTTTTCTTCTTATATATTTTAGCATAAGTATAATATTTTTTCTAAGCTAATGTCCATTCATTGCCGCCGAGCGATTTAATGTAGCCTTTTAACTCCAATAGAGTGACAGTTTGGTTAAATTCGCTGATTGTAAGATCTAGCTGACGCACCAAGTCATCGCCATCGTTGCAATGTTGTTTAATTAGTTCATACAGTCGCTGCTCCGTATTGCTGAGTTCTGATAAAAGCTTTGGCTTACGCCCGGCATAATGTGGAAATAGTGTGGTAGCAAGGTCGTCTAAGCAAGTAAACACATGCGCACCTTGCTGAATCAGCCGGTTACAACCTACAGACATTGGGCGCGTAATATCACCCGGCACGACAAACACATCGCGTCCCTGATCTAACGCCAGTGCAGCCGTAGTTAATGTGCCAGAATGATCAGAGGCTTCAACGATAAGCAAAGCATCCGCAAGACCAGAAACTAACCGATTGCGCTCTAAAAAATGCCAGCAGCGTGTTTCAGAACCAGCGGCGTATTCTGAGATAATGGTACCTTTCTCAATGATTTGATGAGCTAGAGCCTGATTAATCTGCGGATAAATCTTATCAATCGGCGTGCCGAGGACGGCAACCGTGACACCATCAGCATCTAGACAGCCCCGATGTGCGCAAGAGTCAATGCCATAAGCCAAGCCGCTAACAATCACGACGCCAAGTCTTGCTAGTTCATACGCAGTGCGATAAGCAATTTCTTGGCCATAACTAGTACATTTCCTACTGCCAACGATACTTACGACTTTTGGACGCAGCGAAGAATCAGGTAACTTGCCGCATTGCCACAAATCACTCGGTGGATCCGGGATTTGTTGCAAAACGTTAAGAAAATTTGACTCTAGGTTGCTCTTTTGGTAATCCATGCCAAAAGCTTAGCAACCACCAAGAATCAGGAAAAGCACGAGTACATTGTTTTTTATTCGTCGCGGCGCATTGGTGGGAAAGGCACGCCCTCACGGGCAGAGACGCCTTCGAGCAGCCAGAAATTGCGCTCTGAGTTGCCCCAACCACAGGTTGGCGGCATGCCGTATTCTAGCATTTCTACAAAGTCCATATCGAGCATCTGCGCTTCGTCATCACCAGCATCCCGCATCGCTTGCTGTTTCTGAAAACGTTCAAGCTGGTCAATCGGATCATTCAATTCGGAAAAACCGTTGCCCATCTCTGTGCCAAAAATCACTGGATGGAAACGCTCAGTGACGCGCGGGTCTTCCGCGTGACGCTTTGCGAGCGGCGACAATTCTACTGGCTCATGAATTAGCCAATATGGTCCAGCCGACTCTTTGCGGATAATCTTCCAAACATAATCGAGGAGACGCGGCGCTGAAGCATGTTCGTCGAAGGTCATCTTATGCTCTTTGAGAATGTTTTTAATCTGATCGACATCGGGATTAAAAACATCGACATTGAATTTATCGTGCAAAATCTGCGCGAAAGTAATCTGTGGCCATTCGCAGTCGAGGTCGACTTTCATGCCACCGTGCTCAAATTGCAGGGTTCCCCAGGTCTGTATACAAACGTACTTAATCATTTCTTCATAGAGTTTCATGCCATCATGGTAATCTTGGTAGGCTGCATAGGACTCCATTGCGACGTGCTCCGGTAAATGTTCATCGTCCATGCCCTCATTGCGAAAACGTGGGCCAATGTCGTAAACACGCTCGTAACCACCACCAATTAAACGTTTGAGTGGCAACTCGTGTGAAATACGAAGGTAAAAATCTTGATCGAGTGCATCCATGTGAGTCACAAACGGATTGGCGTCCGCGCCACCAGTTGTCCGCTCTAGTACTGGAATATTAATTTCAATAAAACCGTGCTCATTCAAAAACTCGCGCGTGGCAGTCCAAAATTTGCTGCGACGGATAAAACGCTCACGCACTTCCGGGTTCACGGCCATATCGACATAACGCCGACGCAAGCGCTCTTCCTTGTTAGTAAAGCCATCACGGCCTGGCAATGGGCGCAATGCTTTAGTCAAAATGCGGGGTTGGTCACAAAACACTGAGATTTCACCGGTTTGGGTTTTACCAATCGTGCCAGCAGCTTCCAAAAAGTCGCCCGTATCTAATTTTTTGGTAAATTTTGCGGCCGCGTCTTTCAAGACCACCTGCATGTGACCAGAATCGTCTTCGACGACCACAAAGGCTAGCTTGCCAAAGCTGCGAATGCTGTCAATTCGACCCGCAATGCAGACCGGTTGCTCGACATACTTATCAAAACTCTTTAAGATATCACCAATTTTGGTGTTACGGTTAGTATGTGCTGGATAGGGTTCAATACCTTCAGCACGAAGTTCGTTTAGTTTGCGAATTCTTTCATCGCGATAATCTTTTAGAGTTGCCATATCTTATATATTAGCATAAAACCCGAGCTATCAACTAGGATAGTATTTGGCACACAAAAAAGCGCGCTTTAGTAATGGCGCGCTGATGCTCTAGGAGCTCGTTAATCGATACTTGCGATTTTAAGAACTTTACCATTTGGCAATGAGATTTCATCGCCAACTTTCTTCCCTAAAATAGCTTTGCCAATAGGCGATTCGTTGCTGATTTTTCCTTCAATTGGGTTAGCTTCAACAACGCCAACAAGCGTGTAGGTATTAGTTTTGCCATCTGATTCTAGAGAGACCGTGCTCCCCATATCAACCTTGGTTTTTTTACCAGTTTTAATAATTTTGGCGTGCAATAATATATCTTGAATTTCGAGGATACGGCCCTCGACGACTTTTTGCTCACCGCGAGCGGCGCTATAGTCTTCATTTTCGCTTAAATCGCCGTAAGAGCGCGCTAACGCAATCTTTTCAGCAATTTCAGGACGACGAGCAATCAGCTCTTCTAATTCTTTTTTTAGGTCTTTCTGACCATCTTCGGTAATGCTAACAGTCTTAACCATAAACTTCTTTCCTCCCTACCCCCTTAATGAGGATATTTGGTAATTCTAAAATAGTTTATTGGCAAACTCTGCTAATGTCAAGAGTTTAGTTTCGCCAGTTTTGCGATCTTTTTGCTCAACTTGGTCATTGGCTAAAGTTTTATCGCTAACAACCACGCGATATGGGATGCCCATCAGTTCCGCATCGGCGAATTTTTCACCTGGGCGAGCATCAACGCGATCATCGAACAACACTAACTCTGGATTTTTGTCGTGTAATTCTTGGCATTTTTTAATGCCAGCGTCACCGATGCCAACTAGATAGTAACGATAAGGGGCAACTTCTTCTGGCCAGCAGAGTCCTTTTTCATCGGACAATTTCTCGGCCATCACGCCCATGACGCGGCTCGGACCAATGCCATAGCTACCCATGAACACTTTTTCGCGTTCGCCCTTCTCATTATTAAAAGTCAAGTCAAGTGCGTCTGAGTATTTATAACCAAGCGTAAAAATGTTGCCAACTTCTGCCGCCTTGCATTGTTCAAGCTCTTCTTTTTTAACGCCCAGAGTTGCTAGCGTCTCGTCATTATAAACTTCTTCATTAATGGCAATATTTTTGGCTTTGTTAACGTAAATGATGTCTTCGCCAACTTCGCAGAGAGTCTGGAATTCATCACTGAACTGGCTGAATGAGCCGCCGCTCGCAAAAGTGCGATAGGTGTCATTGCCAATGTCTAACCGGTCAAAAATGCGTTTGTAAGCTGCCGCAACGGCCTCGTAGAACTTTTCATGCTCTGCGCGATCTTTCGAAAAGCTATACAAATCTTTCATCATAAATTCGCGCGTGCGCATAATGCCAGATTTAGCGCGCAGCTCATTGCGGAATTTAGTCTGGAATTGATAAGCGTAAACCGGGAGATCTTTGTAACTTGAGATATAACTTTTCATCAAGCGCGTAATTGGCTCTTCATGGGTTGGCGCTAGACCAACTTCGCCGCCAGCGTTTAATTTGGTTTTGAACCAAACATCCATGACTTGGTCATCCCAACGGCCGCTGTCTTCCCAGACATCTTTTGACTGTAAGGAAGTTAAGCGCAATTCTTGGCAACCAAGGGCGTTCATTTCTTCACGGATGACCTGGATAATTTTATCTAATGTGCGCATGCCAAGTGGCAGAAAATCGTAAACTCCAGCCATTTCTTTATAGATATAGCCAGCGCGCAAAAGGTATTTTGCACTTTGACTAGCCTCATCATTCGGCTCATTTTTGGTAGTTTTACTAAAAAGTTGACTAATTTTCATAATTATATTTTAGCATAAGATGACAACTTACGCCCTGTTAAAATCCGATTATTTTGATAAAAAGTGGCTAAAATTGTTCGCCGGGGTACTCATCCATTGACGAAATTAGTACGTCGCGCGGCTTATTGCCGCCCGAAGGGGCTGAAATTACGCCCATTTCCTCAAGTTCATCCATTAGTTTAGCGGCCCGGCCGTAGCCAATGCCCATTTTACGTTGCAACAGTGAAGTGGAAAGTTTTCTTGCTTCGATTGCAATTTGCGCGGCGCGATAAGTATCACTGCTATTACCACTGTCGGATGCGCCCAAGTTCAAGCCTGGCATACCTTTAATTTGAACGGATTGAGAAATCACTTCATCGTTGTAGTCAGCCGCCTTTTCATTGCGGAGAAAATCGGTAATGCGACCGAGCTCCTCATCGCTCACGAAAGCACCCTGGACACGAATCGGCTTACCCATCATCTCAGTTGTTAAGTACAACATATCACCCATACCGAGCAGTTTTTCAGCTCCGACCATATCAAGCATCACACGCGAGTCGACGCCGTTATTCACCGCAAAAGCGATACGGCCTGGAATGTTGGCTTTGATTAAGCCAGTTACGACTTTCACTTCTGGGCGCTGAGTAGCTAGCACCAAATGGATACCAGAAGCGCGACCCTTTTGGGCAATGCGCACAATCAAGTTTTCCAGTTCCTTACCAGCCATCATCATTAAATCAGCCATTTCATCCACGATGATCACGATATATGGCATCTTACCATTATCGTGTGACTGCGGATTGCCATCTTCGTCATCAATGACTACTGTGCCACCTTTTTTCATAACATAGTTGTTATAGTCAGTGATGTTTTTCACCCGCGTCTCTGCCATCAAAGTATAACGGCGGTCCATCTCGCCCACCGCCCATTTCATAGCGCTCAGAGCTTTGTCGACGCTCGTAATCACTGGCGTGAGCAAATGCGGGATGTCATTATAGGCAGCCATCTCAACTTGTTTTGGGTCCACAATGATTAACTTCAAATCTGAAGGCGAATTGTGGAACAGCAACGAAGAAATCAAGGTGTTCGTCATGACTGACTTACCTGAACCGGTGGTACCAGCAATCAGCAAGTGCGGCATTTTTGCCAAGTTACCAACGATTACATTGCCAGAAATATCTTTACCAATAGCGAAAGCTAGCGGCTTGTCCTGAATGGATTTTTTCCACTTATCAGTTTTTAACAGTTCATGCAAACCAACGCTTGCGGCTTTATTGTTTGGAATTTCTACGCCAACGGCACGCGTGCCTGGGATTGGCGCCTCAATCCTAATTTTGTCCTTTGCAAGATTCAAAGCCAGCTCTTTGTCGAGTTGGGCAATCTTTGAGACTTTAATGCCAGCCGGCGGATGTAAAGTATATTGAGTAATACGTGGGCCGACATTGGCGCCTTCAATTTCTACGTTAATACCGAATTGGTTTAATGTATCGCGAATGATAAGAGCATTTTTATGTGTATCGCCCGGGTCGGCCGGTGAATGCTTTCGGTCCAGCAAATCTGGTGAAGGCATTTCCCAATTTGGGTCGCTAACCGCCATGTAAGCAGACTTATGCTCTTCCACCGCTGCACGTGCCACATCGTTTTTGATCAAAGAACGGCGTGGTTCATCTTCGGTTAATTCAACATTTTTGTTCACCTTAAAGTTACGCATGCCATCGTCGTCATCGGCATCCACCACATTATCGCCATTGGCATTGCGGCGCATGACTTTGGCGTTAGCCACGTCTTCGGCGTTTTTCGTAGTCTTGAACATACTACCAATTTTGCGAAACAAAGCTGCGGGGGTCTCAGCGTACATGAACAGGGCCGTAATCAATACTAAAACTATATAGATAAAGATGGCCACGGCCGAATCGAATAGGCTCATAACAAACTTATTCATACCGGCACCGATAATGCCGCCAGTTTGGAGCACCTCACCATAACTTGGCACGCCAAACATCCCGCAGAACCAAAAGATAATTAAGCACGAGGCTAGCCAAACACTTGGATCCAGCCGGTTGTCTGGAGCACGAAAAATCATCACGGCAAGATAAGTCAAAATTACAGGCAATAGATAAGCCGTATAGCCAAAAATAAATTTCAGACCACTGCGCAACGCCTCAATCGCTGGGCCGCCCTGGCCAAACCAAGATACTGCCATTAAAACAGAAACAATAATCATCAAAAATGCTACAATTTGTTGCCAAAAACCACCAGGCAATTCGTGTTTATTCACGACTTCTTGGGATTTTCTGCGTTTACCTCGTTTTTTTGCCATAACCATATTTTAACATATATCTCAGCAAATTATAGAGTAACTTAAAAATTAACCACCAAAAAGCCGGCTTCTGCGGCCGGCTTTGAAGTGACTAATTCTCGTCGTTAAAGTAATTGAGCATGTTGCTATAGTCATAGCTGCTGCTCTTGCTGGTAGTATCTTTGTTGTAGAAAGTTACAAGATGTTGAATCAGCACTAAAGCAGTGGCGACACTGGCAATGCCAATCGCGACAAAGCTAAAGACGCGCAGCACGGCCGTCTTGCCAGCAGCAATTTGGTTGCTAAAGTAGAACATCGCAAATGATGCGGCGCCCATAATCAAACAAGAGACAAAGTTACTGCCCCAGAGTTCTCCCTGAAGCCCGCTAATCTCGCGGCCCAATGATAGTAGTGAATAGATTAGAATCGCTACCATATTGACGACGTATAAAATGCCAACGCCCAAGAAAACCTTAGCGATGCAAGACCAAGCTTT
>CAZAAQ010000002.1:43951-60118 GCA_964483505.1 uncultured Candidatus Saccharibacteria bacterium
GCGTTAACTACGGCCATATTGCTACTAGGAATTTGTAATTTTGGCATCTTAATTGGATCAACGACGGCTTTTTCAGAGCTATTGGTTGTCGAAGATGCATTTGACGTTGTTGTCATATAATCTCCATTAATATTATTGATTTAATTATAGAACAAAAATAGCCAGATTTTTAGGATTCTGGCTATTTTGCTAACGTCTATTGTTCGACGCCGCGCATTGAAAGGCTCAAACGGCCTTTTTCGTCAATCGCGTCAAGGCGAACTTTGACGTCTTGGCCAACGCTTAAGACGTCGGTCACTTTGTCGAGTCGCTTGTCGCTAATTTGCGAAATATGCAGCATGCCATCAATACCCGGCATGATGTTTACGAAAGCACCGAAGTCTTTAATGGTGACAACTTTACCGGTGTAAATCTTACCAACTTCTGGTTCTTCAACAAGTGATTTAACCCAGTTGAGCGCCTTCTCAATACTTTCGTTATTGGAAGCAGCAATAGTGACTAAACCATCTTCTTCGATATTAATTTCCGCTCCGGTTTCGGCTGTGATTTTATTGATCATTTCCCCGCCCTTACCGATAATGGCACCAATTTTTTCTGGTTTCACTTTCAACTTTTCAATTCTTGGCGCATATGGACTAAGTTGTTTGCGTGGCTCCGCCAAAACAGAAAGCATATGTTTCATAATAAACATTCGGCCTTCATGTGCTTTAGCAATTGCTTCTGCTAAAACCGTAATCGGCAAACCATGAACTTTCATATCCATTTGCAAAGCCGTAATGCCTTCGGTGGTACCAGTGACCTTGAAATCCATATCACCGGCAAAATCTTCAGCATCCATAAGATCGGTCAAGACGTAAGGTTTGTCGCCATCCATCATCAGACCCATGGCGATACCGGAAACTGGACGCTTAAGTGGTACGCCAGCATCCATCAAGGCCAAACAGGAGCTGCAAGTTGCGGCCATGGAAGTCGAACCGTTTTGTGACATAATTTCAGTCACACTGCGAATAGCATATGGGAAGTCTTCTTCCGATGGCAACACTGGCATCAAAGCACGTTCAGCTAGATAACCGTGGCCAACTTCGCGACGTCCAGGGCTACCAAGGCGAGAAACCTCACCAACTGTATAGCCAGGCGCATTGTAGTGATGCATATAACGGCGTTTTCCATCAGTTACTTCCATCGTGTCAACGAGCTGAGCATAGCTAAGTGGTGCAAGCGTCACGATATTCAAAGCCTGAGTTACACCACGGGTAAATAAAGCTGAACCGTGGGCGCGTGGCAACAAGCCAACTTGAGAGCTAAGTGGTCGGACTTCATCAAGCTTACGACCATCTGGGCGCACGCCAGATTCGATGATGTTTTTGCGCACATCGCGTTTGACCGCTAGGTCGAAGGCGTCGTTGTATTCACCACGGAAGTGCTCATCATAATACTCGGTCTTGGTGGTCTTTTTCTCTTCATCGCTCATTTTAGCGGTGATGCCAGCTTCTTCATCGGAAACCAAGGTCTGCGAGAATTCATCGTGCATGGCGTATTTGATTTCATCAATCATCTGATTGCGCTCAATGGTATCCGGAGTGCGTAAATCGGCACCAAATTTACCGGCAGTCCAAGCATCCACACGTTGCTGAATCTCTTCGCTCGGAAGAATCAGAGTATATGGTTTTTCTTCAACGCCAACTTTGGCTCGAAGTTCATTCTGCAAAGCAATGGCTGGTTGCAACATTTGTTGACCCCATTCCATACCCTTAACAATAACTTCTTCCGGCACTTCGTTAGCACCGGCTTCAACCATCGTAATGCCAGAATCTTTGCCAGCTACAACCAAATCAAGATCAGACGCATCGCGTTCGGCTGGCGTCAAGAAAGCTTTGTATTCACCGTTGACACGACCGATGCGAAGTCCAGCGATTGGGCCATCAAATGGTACGCCAGCGAGCATTAAAGCGCTTGAAGCGGCAATCATGCCAATGACGTCTGGACGGAAGTTTGGGTCCATCGAGAGGACGGTCGCAACTACCTGGATTTCTTGACGATAGCCTTTCGGAAAGAGTGGGCGAATTGGACGGTCAATTAAACGGCCAATCAACACCGCGTTATCTGAAGGCTTACCTTCACGTTTGATGAATTTGCTGCTCGAAATCTTACCGGAAGCGTAGTATTTTTCCTCATAATCGATTGATAATGGGAAGAAATCTTGCACAACTGGCTTCGAGCCAACGACGACAGAACCGAGCACGACCGTATCACCGTAGGTTACGACAACTGATGAAGTTGTACGGAAACCGACACGGTTAACTTCAAGCCCTAGTTTGCGACCGCAAAAATCGGTCTCAACCTTTAAGGTCTGCTTGCCGCTTGGATTTATAATATCCATTTATGCCTTTCCTCGAGAAAATAATATGTATCCGCTGCGAAGCTAGCCTAGTGGCTGATTCGAAACAAATATCTATCATTTTCTCGATATTAAAATTCTCTTTTCATTATACCACAGCCGCCAAATCGCCAGACTAAAGCTCTGCCATTGACATTACCGGTTTTTTATGATAAAATTAGAAATGCGTTTGGCAAACCGCCATGCGAGTATTACCATATTTATTTTTTCTGCCAAGAAGGCAGAACTTAAACAAGGAGGGGATTTTAAATATGGCAACTAAAGTAAGTAGAACCAAGATTGTGACAAGCGGTAAGCTCAACTATGCCACCAGGCAGTCAATTGAGCGTTACTGGAAGAAGTTTGAGGAAGATGGCGATCATCTGAGTCATACTATCGAATACGATAGCAAAAAGGATGAGACGACCATCACCATGCTTCCCTGCGTCGTGCTCGAGGAGGAATCCTATTCGGTAAGTGGCAGATCCAACCAGCCGACCGAAAGCTACAGCCGCCACATCGTGATTGATGGCGAAATGCCAACAATTACCGGTAACGGTATCGGCTACGATGAGTTCATTCAGAAATACTGGATGCCCATCAAGAAGTCCGTCAACAAAGAGGTCGTCTTGACTATCAATGTCGACAAAGCTGGCAAGTACCATGTGATTCAGGGAATTAAATTTTCCCTTTACGTAGACAGTCGTTGCAAGAATGTCTCCGCTGCACTGAAGAAGTCAACCGACCAACTGGTCGAAACAATCCGTCAGATCGCAGAAGAAGCTTTGCCCGCAGCCATGCCGGCAGCTGGTAAGCTGAATAAGATATCTCAGGACATCGCAGACCGTATCGAAGCCAACGAACTGGCTCCCGATTCGCCCCAAACCCGCGTTAGCACAAGGTAAATCTTTTCAGTTCTACTTTGCCCTTGCCCGGTCAACCATTGACCGGGCTTTTTCTTGGTTAGATAGTTTTGACACCGCTTGGCTTCATGATCCTATCAAAAAATCCCCCACTGCTGGAGGATTTTTAATTATTCGCGATTATTTGCGCAGACCGAGTTTAGCAACCGTAGCCTTGTAAGCTTCAAAATCGGTGTTTTCAAGATACTTCAGGAGTTTCTTGCGTTGGCCGACCATTTGAATCAAACCACGTTTTGCCATAAAGTCATGCTTGTTTTGCTTGACGTGCTCAGTAACTTCGTTGATGCGATCGGTCAAAATGGAGACCTGGACCTCTGGAGAACCGACATCTTTGTCGCCACGGGCGAGTTTTGCAATTGCTTTCGCTTTATTGTCTTTGGTAATCATATTGGGCTTATTTTAACACAGATAGGGGTGGCTTGCAAGCAAACTTTATTTATTATTCATGTATTTTACAAGCGCCGAACGTAAGTCTTTAACTGGCAAAACAAACTTGTCGCGAATTGAAGCAGGCGCAATGGCGTTTTTAAAACCTAATTTCTTAGCTTCAGCAATCCGGCGGTCTGGCGCCGTCACGCTCCGGATTTCCCCGCCAAGTCCGACCTCACCAAACACAATAATTTCATCATCAAGTTTACGACCAGCGGCAGCGCTAGCGATAGCCATGCAAACTGCCAAATCCGCAGCACTATCGTTGAGTTTTAGCCCGCCAACCACATTAATATAGATATCTTTGTCTTGCAATTTTAATTTAGTCCGACGTTCCAACACGGCTACTAAAAGGTTTAAACGATTGATATCAAAACCAGAAGCCGTCCGCTTTGGGTAGCCGAAATTAGTTGGATTAACCAATGCCTGGATTTCGACTAGCAATGGGCGTGTCCCCTCAATGGTCGCCATGATGATGCTGCCGTCAGTATTTTGGCGTTCCGACAAAAGTGCCTCGCTCGGGTTTTTGACTTCAACCAAGCCTTTTTCGGCCATTTCGAAGATAGCAACTTCATTAGTAGAGCCAAAGCGGTTCTTGACCGCACGCACGGTCTTGAAGCCACCGTAGCGATCACCTTCAAAATTTAGAACCACATCGACTAAGTGCTCAAGAATTTTTGGACCAGCCAAGGCACCATCCTTTGTGACATGACCGACGATCACAACTGCCGTATTGCTGTCTTTAGCGGCGCGAATAATTAAGTTGCCGCAGTTGCTAACTTGGCTAACCGTGCCTGGTGCCGAACTGATTTCTGCCATCGACAGTGTCTGGATAGAATCGACAATAACTAAATCATATTCGGCCGATTCGATCGTTTTAGCAATGTCATTGCCAGAAGTCGAGCTAGCAAAGTGTAATTTTTCGGATGAAGCACCGAGCCGCACGGCGCGGAGTTTGACTTGGCCAGCCGACTCCTCCCCTGAGACGTACAGCACTTTATGGTTAGCGGCAATAGCTGCGCAAATCTGCATTAAAAGCGTAGATTTACCGATGCCTGGTTGCCCAGCCAGCAAGTTCACGGAGCCAAGTAGAATCCCGCCGCCTAAGACATCATCCAAGTCAGAGAAACTAGTGCCTAAGCGGCTATTTGAATCGGACGGCACAATAGTGTTGATAGAAACCGCATCTAATTTTTTACCGGATATGGCGCCGCGGGCAATCGCCGTTTTGGCCTCCACTTCAGGCGTAGCTTGCTCCAGCAGCGTGTTCCATTCACCACAATTTTCGCAACGCCCCGCCCATTTTGAAAAGCTGGCGCCACAATTTTGACAAATAAATCGACTTTTGGCCTTTACCATAGCTCTAGTTTAACACGATAAAATGCTGGCAAAAGCGTGAGCAAAAAAGAATGCCCTCGGTTGAGGGCATTCTCTCATGACAAGCTAAGTTTTATTTTATGACTTCGTCAATTAGGCCGTAAGCTTTGGCTTCTTCGGCCGACATCCAGTTGTCGCGGTCCATGTCTTTTTCGACTTGCGCTTGACTCTTACCGGTGTTTTTTGCCATCATCTCAATTAACTTTTTCTTGAGATAAATGCCTTCTTTGAGCATAATCTCCTGGTCTGTAATTTTGCCTTCGGTGCCAGAACTTGGTTGATGAATCATAATGCGAGCATTCGGCAGTACAAACCGTTTTCCTTTAGTACCGCTCGATAACAACATCGCACCCATTGAAGCTTGAAGGCCAATGCCGATAGTCTGGACATCTGGCTCGATATAGTTCATGGTGTCGATAATAGCCAAGCCATCATAGACCGAGCCCCCAGGGGAGTTAATGTATAGTTTAATATCTTTCTTCGGGTCTTCGTAAGCGAGGTGCAACAGTTGCGCGATCACAATATTGGCTGTTGCCGAATTGACCTCCTCACCAAGAAAGACCACACGCTCTTTAAGCAAGCGTGAATAAATATCATAAACCCGCTCACCACGATTACTTTCTTCGATGACGGTCGGGACTAAATAATCTTTCATAAATATCTCCTTATGTATTATATAGTAAGTTTTTGGCACTCCAATGTCAAGAGTGCTAATATCTATTTTTGCGACTGGTTAACCGAACTGGATGGAGCCGATACATTGCTATTAATGCTGTCAAATAGCTCACTCGAGCGGGCCACGTTTTCGTTATACTCTTTAACTAAAGCGTTAGTATCGTCAATTAATTTTTCAAGTTCGTCATATTCGTCGACCACATCTTGGCGACGACTGAGCAACTTGTCCCTTTCAATATTAAAACTGGCCTCGCTTTGAAAAGTGCCATCACCAGCCGCACGATTAAAATCGGTAATGTCTTGGGTTAATTGAGCCAAATCAGCCTGATAAGTGGCAGTCTTGGTCTCTATTGTTTTCTTGTTCGCCGTAATCTGGGCATCTAGTTCATCGGCCCGAGTTTGGAGTGCCGTGAATTTGCTATTGTAATTGTCGAAATATTTGGCAATTTTAGTCTGATCAGTAAAATATTTGGCGTAATGAGACTGAAGTGCCGAAGACAGTTCGCTGTAGCTGATTTGGGTACCAACGACTGAATGCAACTCATCATAATAATCATCGGCCGAATACAATTTCATATGGTCAGACAAATCTTTTTCATGAGCTTTATAGACTGTGTCGAGGTCTGATTGTAATGACACTTTTTGAGCGGCGCTGAGACGAGCCCAGACGGCGTGCAGCAGCTCATGAGCTAGAGTCGATTCTTTAATCCCAGCCAGTTCGTCATTATTGATAGCATAAATATAAATTTGGCGATCATAGTAGCACCCCAAAGTGGAAGATTTTTCGTTAGTCGATGGACAATTTTGATTAAAATCCGTTGCCGTCTGTAACGCCGGTTTAGAAGCGTTAAGTATCCGACTGCCATCACCAGTTAGCTCAATGCTGCTGATTAAACTAGACATCTCACTAGTTGGCTGATAAGACATGCCCACTACAGTATCGGCAATATCGCCGCCGAAGAAATAGGCGACTAATACGACAACCGCAACAATCCCAACGAAAATAGCAAATCGACGTTTTTGGCTTGTTTTATTCGCTTGGTCGTTTTTCACTTCTTTAGTATAGCACCCTATTCTTTAGCAATCGTTAGCACAAGCTTTTTCTTTTGACAATCAACTTTTGCAATGTCACCTTTGTCCAACTCGCCGCCTAAAATCTTATCAGCGAGTAGAGTCTCAAGCTCATCTTCAATCGTGCGGCGTAATGGGCGTGCGCCATTTTTGGTATCATAGCCTTTTTCGATTAAGTGACGTTTCGTCGCTGGCGTGAGTTGGAGACCGATTGATTTGGCAGCTAAACGTTTTTTGAGGTCTTCAATCATATTGTCAAAGATGTGTTCAACGTCATCTTTGCTAAGGGCTTGGAAAGTGATAATCGAGTCAAACCGGTTAACAAGTTCTGGCCGCATTAGCTTGCGGAGGGCTTTCATTGCCGCAGCTTCGTTAGCGGCATGCTCAGTCGCCAATTCTTGCTTATCATGTTTTGTCTTGACGGAAAATCCCAATTCGGCTTCGCGGTACATGTCTTCTGCGCCCAAGTTACTCGTTAGAATTACGATTGTGTTATTAAATTTGACTTTAGTACCCTGCCCATCTGTTAGCGTGCCATCTTCGAGAATTTGCAGCAAGATATTAAACACATCTGGATGCGCTTTTTCAATCTCATCAAATAGCACAACTGAGTAAGGATGACGCCTGACTTGCTCGGTTAATTTACCGCCATCATCATAGCCGATATAACCGGCTGGCGCGCCAACCAAGCGACTGACGTTGTGCTTTTCACCAAATTCTGACATGTCGATTTTGATAAGAGAATCTTCGCCGCCGAAAATTTCGCGCGCAATGACTTTGGCTAGCTCCGTCTTGCCTACGCCGGTCGGCCCCATAAAGATAAACGAGCCAATTGGGCGGTGCGAATCGGCGATGCCAGAACGGCCACGCCGAATGGCCTTGCTAACGGCTTTGATGGCATCATTTTGGCCAATAATGTCTTTTTCGAGATGCGCTTCTAGATGCGTAAGCAATTCCTGCTCTGAGCCGCGCACCCGATTCACTGGAATGCCGGTTTTTAGGCTAATTGCTGTTGCCAATTCTTCAGACATTACGGCTGGGACTTTATCCAAATCTTTATTGGCTTTTTCAAGCTTTTCAATTTCATGGCGGATTTGTTCAGCATGCGTTTTGTAAAGTGCCGCTTTTTCGTAGTCTTCTTTTTCGGCCGCCGCTTCAATTTTGCTGTCAAGATCAGACAATTCAATTTTATATTTTTTATAGGCGCTGCCACCTTTTTTATCGACTGAAACGCGCGTAATTGCCGCTGCCTCATCAATTACGTCGATGACTTTATCTGGCATAAAACGGTCCGAAATGTAACGCTCTGAAAGGTTAATGGCTTCTTCTAGAATTTCATCCGAAATAGTAACTTGATGATATTTTTCGTAGTGTGGGCGAATGCCTTTGAGAATACGTAAAGTAATAGTCGGCGATGGCTCGTTAACGACTACCGTTTGGAAACGGCGCGCCAAAGCTCTATCTTTTTCAATATTCTTGCGGTATTCGTCCAAAGTCGTAGCGCCAATGAGTTTTAGGCTGTTGCGCGCCAACGCTGGTTTCAAAATGTTCGCCGCGTCCATGCTGCCCTCAGCAGAGCCAGCACCAGACAATAAGTGTAATTCATCAATAAATAGAATAACCGAATCATCGCCGACCGCTTCGTCAACGATACCTTTAATCCGTTCCTCGAATTCGCCCCGGAACTTCGTGCCAGCTACGACAGATCCCAAGTCAACTTGAAAAATACGTTTGCCAATTAATTGACTGGGCACATCATTTTTAGCAATGCGCATCGCAAGCCCCTCAACGATAGCGGTTTTGCCCACACCGGCTTCGCCGATTAATACTGGGTTGCTTTTAGTGCGGCGGCACAGCACAGTAATAGCGCGCTCGATTTCTTTTTCGCGTCCGACCACGGTGTCCAGCTTCCCGTTTTTGGCATCTTCCGTTAGGTCCGTGCCAAACTTTGACAGCCAGCGGAAGTTGCTGCGTTTGCCGGCTTTCTGTTTTTGCTGCTCGACTTTTGCTTCGCTGGCTTGTTTCTCCACAAATTCTTCAATATTCCCCGCTAGTTCTTCGAGATCAACATTCAACTGTGTCAACAAGACCGATGCGCGGGAATTTGGTTGACGAATCAGTGCATAAATAATATGCTCCGTACCGACAACATCAAGACCATTTTCGCGAGCAAAGTTTAAGGACATCCGCAGTGTTAAGACCGTTGCTTCAGATAATGACATCATAGCCATTGGAGCGGCTGGCACATCCACGGCGACTTTGCCTTGTGCGCGCTCCACCTCATCCAAATCAACTCCTTCGTCACGCAAAATCTTTGCACCAGTAGAAGTATCCTGAGCCAGAATGCCCATCAGGAGATGTTCGGTCCCCATATAACCCTGGTTGTAGCGCTTGCTATAGAAATCGGCTTTCTGTAAAGCAAATCGCGCATTCTCACTAAGATGATTCATTATTTCACTAAATTCGTCTACCATAAATTTTCTCCAATTAGTTGTTAGCTTGACAGTATATTTTTGGTTCAACAAGCTTAACTACTAAAATTGTAGTTGTTTGGCACTCGCAAGTCAAGAGTGCTAATTAACATTTTTAATATCTTTTAGGCTTGATTTAATATCTTTAAGAATTCGGCTTCATCAATCACTTTGGTACCGTATTGATTAGCTTTATTCAACTTCGATTGACCGGTATTATGACCCGCCACCAGGTATGTTGTGCTTTTTACAACACTACTATGAAATTCTCCGCCCAGAGCCCGGATTTGTTCAGCTGCTTCGTCGCGCCCCATCGAATCAAGCGTACCGGTGACTACAAATGATTTTCCAAATAGTTTGCCGCCAGAAGCATCTTGATAAAATGGTTCAACGCCATAGCTTTTAAGTTTATCAAGTAAGGCTAAGTTGTCCTCATCTGCAAAGAAGCCCAAGATTGATTCTGCTACAATTTTGCCAATGCCTGGCATTTCAATCAGCTCTTCTTCCGTAGCATCACGGAATTTGCCAAAATCTTGAAAATGCGCAGCCAAATCGATGGCCGTTTGACTGCCGATATGACGGATGCCGATAGCAGTGATAAAACGAGCCAAAGGCGGTCGCTTGCTCGCCATGATATTGTCATAAAGTTTATGAGCAGAGATTTCTGCAAACCGGTCAAGTTCGGTAATTTGAGCCGGCGTTAGCGTATAAAGATCCGCAATAGAGCCAACCAAGCCGCTATCCACCAAAGCATCCACATTTTTCTCGCCCAGCCCTTCAATGTTCAGGGCCTGTTTGCTGGCGTAATATTCAATGGAACGTTTCACGATCTGATCAGTATTGCTACCTTTAACACGATAAACGACTTCACCAGCGGGACGTTCAAATTCGAGCTCTGGGTATTGCTCGCGCAGGGCTTTTTTATAGCTAAACGCTTTACTTTGGCTTGGGCGCAGTTCAACTAAGACTCGATTAATCTGCGGAATAATATCACCAGCTTTGTAAATTACGACCGTGTCGCCAATCCGAGCATCGAGCCGAGCAATTTCGTCCGCATTATGCAAAGAGGCATGACGAACCGTGGTGCCAGCGACCTGGACCGGGTCAAATACTGCCACTGGAGTTGCGGCGCCGGTTCTGCCAATTGAAATCACAATATCTTTAATAACCGTCGTGACTTCTTCGGCAGGATATTTAAAAGCAATGGCGGCGCGCGGTGTTTTGCCAACAATGCCCAAAGCCTGATAGACTTTTCGATCATTAACTTTGATAACTGCGCCATCGGTACCGAACGGCAGATGCTGGCGGGCAGTTTCGAGATGATGAATAAATTCCATCGCGCCAGCGAGATCTTTATAAATCTTTTGCTGTTTAGAAATACGAAAACCGAGCGCCGAAAGCCGGTCATAAACTTCGGCATTCGTAGCTAAATTTGGCGACACCATATCGTAGCCCATAAATTTCAGCGGACGTGCAGCGGCAATTTTGGGGTCTAATTGACGAATGCTGCCAGCGGCAAGATTCCGTGGATTGGCATACTCTGGTTTACCAGCTGCTCGCTGAATCTGATTAAGTCTTGCAAAATCTTTCTTAAAAATTACAATTTCGCCCCGAACTTCAGTGTGTTCAGTTTGAGGAATGCGTAACGGAACATTTTCGATAGTGCGGACATTCATCGTGACGTCCTCGCCGACTTTGCCATCGCCACGCGTCACGGCTTGAGACAACAGGCCATTTTCGTAAATTAAAGCACAGGCTAGACCGTCCATTTTGATATCCACAAATAATTCTGGGTTTACGGCGCCCAATTTGGCAATCCGATCCAACCATTCACGGACTTCTGCTTCCGAAAAGACATCAGCTAAGGATATCATGCGCTCCGAGTGCACGACTTTTTGGAACTTATCAAGCGCTTGCCCCGCCACGCGTTGGGTCGGCGAATCTGGTGTGATTAATTCAGGATATTTTTCCTCAAGCAACGACAAGTCATGTTTCAAACTATCAGCGGCCGATTCAGACATAATTGATTCATCAAGCACATGATAGTGATAGCGATAATCATT
This sequence comes from uncultured Candidatus Saccharibacteria bacterium, assembly GCA_964483505.1. Lineage (GTDB taxonomy): Bacteria > Patescibacteriota > Saccharimonadia > Saccharimonadales > Saccharimonadaceae > UBA2834. Next base: position 55,338 of record CAZAAQ010000002.1, read on the forward strand.
AATTAAGGCGCGTAACTTATCAACGCGTTCACGAACTTCAGCGGGGATCATCCAACATCCTTCGGTAGAACAGATAAATATAGGCCGTGATGTAAATTATAGAAAAAGTAGTCATGATTTGCGTCAAGAGCGGGACGAATGGGATGCTGGCAAGAAAATCGAAATTTTGCTTTAATACGAGATCCAGCCAGATTAGAGGAAGCATAATAATGACCCAAATCACCGCCAGAAAAACCAGCATGAAGACAATGCGAATAATGAATTTAGTCCGTCGACCTTGGATTAAATCAGTCGCTGCATGAGTTGCAGCCATTGGATAAATGCCCGGCACGGAAGTTGCAACCAAACCGAGAATCGAACCTGGTAATAAATAGCACGAGAGCAAAATCAGAAGAAGCCCAAACAGCCAAAACAAAAATGCATACAAAGGTTGACTTAAGAAATTAGTCGATAGAGCCGTCGAATAAAGAACCACAAACAGCAAAATTGGAATCGCATGAACAAAAATGATTAGCATAGAACATAAAGAAGAGATTAATGGCGTCATAGAGTTGAAAATGCCATCACGAAACTTTGGGTGATTACCAGCCAACAAATGGCGTAAGAAATAAATCGTAGTCAGCCAGGCCACGGCGAACAAGAAAACTGCAAAAACCGCCTGGACCTCGGTCATGCCACTGGTTAAACCACCACTTGTCACAGTAGATATTAATAGCAAACCAGATTTTGCTACACTGCCTAATTGGCCTTTGGATAGATAAGAGTAGCTTTGGTCTAGGCTATCTTGAACCGTCTTATATGTGTCTTCACTCATTAAGCCGACTAACACAATATTTGACGCGACGATGAGTACTAATAACCCGCCAAATAATTTCCAATTCTTAAATAAAATCTTTAACGTCGACATTGCGTGCGACACTAATCCAGGCGCAGCAAGCGGTCGTGCATAATCTTCGCGATAAGAGCGACGAAATGAATGGTGTAACTTCAAGCGAGCGCGTTTTTTGTTCCAAACTTTTTCGCGCGAATCGACAAAAGCCTGCTTAAAGGTTTTATAGATGCGACGAGGTTTTTTGGCACTCTTGCGCGAGCGTTTAGTCTCAGTCGTCTTATTGGTCATTTTACTCGCAGTTTTTGCCATCCCGTTTTTAGCCTTCCTCATCTTTATACTATCTTATTCTATAATATTTTCTTGGTTTAGCGCGATTTATTTTGTGCCATCTTCTAGTCTTGCAATGCGAGATTCGATTGATGGATGCGTTGAAAATAGTTGCGCAATAGCCGTTTTCTTGAGCGGATTAGCAATATACATTGATTCCGAGGCCACATTTTGTTGATGCATTGGCCGTGCGTGCGTATCAAGCTTGCGCAAGGCGCTGATCATATCTTCGGAATTGCCAATCAGGTTGGCGGAGGAAGCATCTGCCAGATATTCCCGTTGGCGTGAAATTGAAAGCTGAATAATGGACGAGACAATTGGCGCAAGAATAATGGCAATTAAAGAGAACAGCACCCCTACTGGCGAATTATTTTCCTCGTCTCGGTCACTGTAGAACAGCACTCGCATGCCAAAATCGGCAATAAGGCCAACGATTGACGATAGCCCAAAAGCAATCATGCTAACACGGATATCAAAATTCTTCACATGCGAAAGCTCGTGGCCCATAACGGCGCGCAGCTCCTTATCGTTCATAATTTCTAGCAGCCCAGTAGTTGCGGCGACGCAAGCGTGTTCTGGATCACGACCGGTCGCGAAAGCGTTTGGAGCAGAATCATTGATGATAAAAACTCGCGGCATTGGCAATTTAGCATCGTCAGCTAAACCGCGTACAATTTCGTAGTAACGTGGGTTATCAACTTTTGTAATTTCATGGGCACCGGATGAGGCAATAGCAATCTTATCTGCTAAAAAATATTGTATTGTGGCATAAACGGCCGAAACGACAAAAAACCAAATCATGATAGAAATATCATCAGCCAACCATGCAAAAAGGTAGCCAATTACCGAAACAAAGATGATAAATAGAATCATCTCGATAATAGTATTGCGTTTATTCTGCGCGATTTGTTTGCGCATTGAAACTGCCATGGATATATTGTAGCACTTTTTTGCCTATGGAAATCTAGGACGCCCAAGCAAGGTTGCAAAGCAGTAGCATATCATAACCGCCGGAAATAATCGCAGCCGTAACGGAAATTTGAACAATAATAGAAACTTCCCTGCTTGGTCTGTTTTTTAATTAGTTCACCGGTTTGACATTTTGGACAAAGTATTTGATAAATTGCCTCTAATTCTTCTGAAATCTCAAACAAAAACGGCGATGGTGTCTTCCCGTCAGCAATTAGGTAGGTTGCTTCGCGTGCTCGCGTAATGGCGACGTAAAATAGCCTACGCTCTTCACCAAAAGCAAAGCCATCTGGTTCGGCCAATAATAAATCAATAATCGGGTCACTTTCGCGCACGGCCGGCATGCCAGTCAAACCAGAATTCATATTGAGAACTACGACAATATCCCGCGTAATGCCTTTCGATTTATGCATTGAACAAAAATCAAAATTTAGCTCCATCGCTTCATGGCGCCACACGACCCTAGAGGCATAAGAATCCGTTGAGCTGGTTTTGATGAGCTCAAATGGGCCGTTGTTCTTGATTCGTTCCGCGTCGCGGTTGTAACGTGAGACAAGCTGCAATCGTTTATGGCGTAAAACTTCATAGGTGTAACGGTCCAATAAGTCCGCAATAATAATCTCGAGCGATGCCGAATCGTCGTTTCTAGCACTGGGTTGATTCAAAATAATTTTGATTGGCGTTTGTTGATCCTTGACGCCAGAATGCACGCGTTTGCGAGACTGGCTAGGATTCTTTTGAATAAATTTTCCGCTTAAGTCCATGGTCGGATTGGCGAAACGATGTGTCGTCTCAATTAAGCTCCGCCTGACTTGCCCCGTAAAATATTTTTCAAAACCAGTGATTAGACTAGGATCGCTGCCAGTAAAACGATAAATCGACTGCCAATCATCGCCAACCGCAAATAATTTGCACTCAGGATTTTTTCGCAGAATAGCCAAAATTAGTTCCAGCCGGTTTTTCGACAAGTCTTGGACCTCGTCAACCAAAATATAACGGTAGCCTTTAGCGCAGGATTCGACCTCTTTAACTGAAGTGATGGCAGCATTAATCATGTCCGCAAAATCATACTGACGAGTTACCGTTAGATAATTTTCATACGCCGCGAAAATTGGTCGATAAATTGCCAAAAATCGTTTAGCGCGGGCTTCAGAATAACGCCCCATCGATTTATGTTTCGACGGCGAAAACAGCTCGTCGATGTCGCATAAATTATTCTTTTGTAACAACAAAACCGTTTGTAATAGTTCGCGCAGATGGATATTCTCGTCGCGGTAAGTTGGAGATGCTTCGACGGCATGGGCAAGATCTTCGGCACTACGATGTTTTAGTTTAACCCCAAAATGTCCTAATTTTTGGGCCAATTTTTGGAAGAAATTACCATCTGCCCACTCGTAATTATAGACTTTGATATAGGTCAGGTTTTGCTGACTAAAAAAGCGCTGACGCCAAATTGCTTCCCGACAATATTCGTGCCCATATGGGCTACTGCCATTTCGATTTAACGCCAAAACATCTAAATAAATGGGCTCGGCATCAGTCAAAATTTGAAAGCTCGGCCGACAAGTCGAATCCGAATTGGCCAACTTGGGATGATAACGGTAATCTATCTGATAAAGATAAAACCAATTAGCAATGAGTTGCTCGTCCTTTGAACGAATATTCTCGCCAGCTAATGCCATCTTGATTTGGCTGTTCGATGGTGTTGGCAAAATCAGAGCTTGCCTCAAGAATAACCGATTTAGAGAAATGCGACCGGCATGACTGGTATAACCGCCAGGATTTATTGGTGCGGAATAATCTAACAATAAGAAATCAAAGTACTGGCGGGAGAACTCGGCATCGTTTCGGCAAAGACAATTAAGCTCTTGTTGAATAAAATCCGTAAGTTGCTGTTCGCTTATGAGCCGTTTTGATGCAGACATCGGCTGCGCCAGATGCAAGAGATTATTGCCCAAACTATGAAAAGTGCGAAACTCGACGTCTTCAATGCCGCAGCGCTCGACCAGTTCATCAACGGTCTTTTTAGTAAAGGAAATTGCCAGAATTTGAGCTGCTGGAATCTTTAAAGTACGAACCAAATAATCAACTTTGGCGAGCAGACTCAATGTCTTGCCACTGCCAGCCGAAGCTAAAACTAATTGAATATCCTCACAAGCCACCACAGACTCGACCTGTTGAACATCCAACTTACAACCAGCAAAAATCATACCGGTTTGTTTCATGCGGAAAATAAAAACAAAATTATAGATGCGCCGACAGGCATCAAACAGCCAAAACAAAAGGCTTTTGACTGATTTTCGCCAAGCAAAAACGGCTAGTCACGATTCAAGTTCGTGCCGCGAAATGTAATGTGAGATTTTAGTTCTAGACATAGAAAAGTTATACAAATCCAACCGTTAAATTAAAAACATAAGTATAAAAAAGCCCCCGCGGACTAGCCGCGGGGACAAAGAATAGATAAAATAGCTCACTCCCCAATCGGAGCGTCATAACAAGTATTTCCAAACATGGTGCCATAGAGCCAGTACACTGCCGGGTCGTGCCCTTCAGGATACGATTCAACCAGTTCGTCATTGATTGCATCAATCACGTGGCCAATCAGTTCCATTTCATTGGTCTGAACGTCAAATGAAGCGCTGAAAGTCAACAT
>CAZAAQ010000003.1:0-16994 GCA_964483505.1 uncultured Candidatus Saccharibacteria bacterium
GTGATGCCATTCGTTATTTACGAAGCAGTTAGCCGCATTGACTTATTCTACGACCGCGACCGTAAAAGGTTCCGGCACATCAGCATTAGTATTTTCACGATTCCGTTGATTGCCTTTCTGCTATTTTTAACCATTTTGATTTCTGGCATTTTCAACTATAAACTGATTGCGATTGGCTCTGATTCAATGCGCCCAACTTACGCGCGCGGTGACGCCATCATCTTTGAAAAAGCTAAAGCTAAAGACATTAAGAAAGGTGATATACTGGTATTCAGAAATAATGGCATAACCATTACGCATCGAGTTACAAACATTACTGCAAAAGACGATGTCCTATACTTCACGACGAAAGGAGACGCGAATGCGCATGAAGACGCGTTTACTACTCCTAGCGATCAAGTAGATGGCAAAGTCGTGTTAGTGAGCAAATATATTGGCTTTCCAACCTTATGGATTAATAACATATTTAATGGAGAATAGAGGGCAGCAGCAAGGTTGATTATCGAGTTTATTTGAATAATAACTCTTTCTTCGATTCTGAATATTTAAATTCGGGCCAAACTTACATTGCTAGCTTAATCAAATATGTTGATGCGACTTATTACTACAATGTTGATTTTTCAGAGCCAGTTAGTGGCGATCTCAACTACCAATTAGTCGCTACGGTCAGTGCCGAGCGTGAGGGCGCCGATAACAGTAGTTATTGGTCTCGTAGCTACAACTTGTCTGACGTGGAAACGTATAAAGTTGATAATATCCAAAATATTGGTATCTCAAAGAATATCAAAATTGACTACGGCAAATATAATGATATCTTGCACCAATTTAAGAGCGCCTATTCGCTTTCAGCGACTGGGAAATTGAGCGTGGCGCTGGTCGTTACGGGCGATTTGTCATCGGCAAATCTCACTGATGGCATTGATTACCAGACCAGCCTCGAATACAACATCCCACTTGCCGAACAGGCCGTAGAAGCCAGCGTTAGTGTACCGAAAGGCGCCGATGCCAGCAAAACTATCAAACGCCAAGTTGTGACCGATAGCACTCTCAAGCTAATCATGCGCCTCGTAGGCTGTCTCTTGGAAATTATCTCTGCCTATTTCTTAGTAGTCTCGATTATTTATGGCCGTCGCCACGCTAAAACTGGTTTGGAATACGAAAACACAGTTAAGAAGCTATTGTCGGCGTATGACAGTATTATTGTTGATATTAAGACTGAGCCAGATACTCGTGGCATGAACGTCTCGGTAGTAGATCGATTTGATGAGTTGGTGGATGTCTACAATGCCGTTAGAATGCCAATTAACTTCTATCGAACTCGGACTACAAGCAACTTTATTATTATTAACGAGAACATGGCTTGGGAATACATCGTTGATGCCAAAGACTTTAATCCAGAAGAAAGAAAAGCCAAAAGACGTGAAAAAGCATAAAACGCAATTATCGGCCACCTCAAAGACTAACTTGGTTTTGACCGTGCTAGTTGCGGCATCGCTGTGCTTTTTAACGGTTGGGTTTGCGGTCTATAATCAGATCCTAGATTTGAGCGGCGTGGTTTCCATTGCACCACCAGCTTCCGATAACATTGTCGTAATGGATATTAAACTCACTGGTTCCACTAACGGCGCCAGCGAGACTTATAATTGCCAGCACACTGATAATTCCATCTCAGCCTATGCTACGCTTCCACAGTTAAATTCGACTGCAACCTACAGCATCACGGTTAAAAATTATTCGGGCGATGTTTATAAACTGCGTAGTATTGTTGAAGATTTATTTGGTAATGACAATATTCAGTACTCAATCGATACGGCGGTTGGCGACAAGGTCAATGGATCCACGGTGGCTACTTTCAATGTCGCCATTAGCTATAAGCCGACTGTCACTAGTCTTCCGACTAGCCAAGCCGCATCAGTGCATCTTCAGTTCGATTACAGTAAACTCAAAGTCTTCTCGGTAACCTATGGCGGATTTGATGCCACTGGATTCCCGGCGACAGTAGTAGAGGATTCTTCGTATTCTTACACTATTGGTGAGCACGCCGATTTAATCGTGAAAATGGGCGGTAAAACACTTGTTCCGACGGTTGACTATACTTATAGCGACGGAATTCTTTCAGTCCCAACTGTGGCGGGAAATCTTGATATTTATCTTAGCGGTGATATTTTAGCTAGTCATTATGTGACCGGTCAAAGCACGGTCAGCGGCATCACTATTACATCTTATGGTGGTGGCATTTATAAAATTAACGGTAAGAGCACCGGTAACGCCTTCGCGCGTGTTAGTGACTATTTTATTACGAATTCGAATAACACCTACTTAATGAGCGGGTCTGCTCCAAACAATACGACAATCGTGCCCGTCAACAATAGCTATGATATTAATTACGAAAGTATTTCTGGCACTCATAACGCGGCAACAGTTTCAGATAGTTTTAAATTTGTGTTCCGGAATGTTGGCACGACATCTAGCTCTTCTGCGTTTGGTTACGATTTCGTAAGCGGTTTTTATGGCAACTCCACCGTGACTTCAAATCTGGGTATGGCAACAATCTACGTTCGCAAGGGTGTCACATTTGATAATTTCATTTTTAGAGTCTCCGTCACGAGCGCTCTAAGCGGAGTTGGCACCCTAACGAATACGCTGACTACGGCAGACGGCAATCTTACCGTTAAGTTCTATGATTCTGGCGTGATTGATGTCAATGGAACTTCCGCGAATTCAACCTATATTGATTTGGATAGCAAAAAATTAGTTGAAAGCGATCATACTTTAATTTACAACGCAACAGCGGCCGCTAGCCCACGCTTTCGTAGCGGCGATAATGTCAAGCTAACTTACAATTATATCGGTGGGGCACCAACCACTGCATCCGAAATCTCGTTGGCTTTACGCGATACGACAACTGACGCGACGAGTCTTGACGTTCCGCGGATAGCCACAACTACTGGTGACGCCGAAGGCTTTGCTCAAAGCGTTCAGAAAACTGCTACTATTGCCAAAGACGCCAGTATGTTATCGTTGTTTATTGCGCCAGGAATTAGCTTTACTAATTTTCGTTTTTCGGCTTCTGCAAGCCTCGCCAATTAGGTTTTTCACCTCAGATATGATAAAATATGCTTATGCCAATGCGACATAAACTCTACCATATCATTCAGTTATGCTTGTCTAAAATCAACTCCTTTGCTAAAGGAATTTTTTATCGATACAAGAATTTATCGTTGCGGCACCGTTGGCTAGCCAGAGGTATTATCATTGCGGTTCTACTAGCGATTGCAGCACTGATTTACCTAATCATCCAGCTGAATCAACCGAAAGTTATTTATTTTTCAGATAGTAATATCAAAATCAGCGAAGATACCCAGAAAACTGATTTGGTTGAGCAAGATGAAGGCTCTTATTCAATTAAAGTCCCGCAAGATTGGAAAGTTGCTACCACGGGACAAGGTGTCAACCTTGTTGTCTATGCCTATAATCCTGACGACTCTCGATTTCAGATTTTTATTCAGCTGCAATCAAAACCCTTGATGCGTACCTATGATGAACGCAACATTTATCAGCGTTATGCCAACACTGACTCCGCGAAATATGGTGTTTACGCTTACGCGCCGGTCATTCGTCTGGGCACGACTGAATCATTTTACGATGTTTTTAATGACTATACTGATAATATCCAATCCTATTTACCAGAATATGCAGATTTCCATTTTCCAAAGTTAACTAGTTTTGCCAAACAAGTTAGTTCGGCCAATAAAACTACATTAACGACCAGCGCTAAAGATGACACCACTGTCCGTGCGACTTTTTCAAATGCTGCTAATACAGCGGAAATTACCGATAATACCCGTGCGGAGGGGCTGTTCACTGGTACAGTTGTTAGTTATAGCCCGTCGGATGTAAGTGGTTACTACGTTGTATATGGCACGGCATTCATTACTGCGCCAGAAGACAGCCTAATTGCTTATGAGCCAACTTTAATCGAAGCAATAAAGAGCATCAAACTGAAAGATGAATTCCTGCAAACTATCAGTGGCGACACCAATTGGGATGAGCATGCGCCAGATGCTAATACGGAAGTTCAAGAAGCGGCCGACAGTATTGCTAAGGCATGGGACAGTCGCAGCAGTGATTATGATACGACGCGCCAAAAATATGCTGATAATAAACTTGGGTACGAACGCGTGTGTGATACTGAAACTGGCAAATTATACCGAGCCTTTAAAGGCTTCGTGGCGGGGTACACTGGCTCACGCTATCGTGCAGTCACTGACAAAGAATATACGACGCCAATTTCCGGTTATATCAGCTACATTTCGACCGACAATAAATAGGCGCTAACGAACTGATTTTTTCTTTGGGGCACCGATTTTGCTATCAGCGTCAATTTTGTACAAGAAATATGCGCGGTGTTGTTTGAGTGGTTTCAGCCCTGGGATGGTAAAAGCGTGCGAAATTAGAAATAGTGAGTGACCCAGTTTGACGGTTTGTTTCTGAATGGCTTTGGCAATTTTCTCAATATCTCTATCGTCACCAAACACATAAACAACCGTGGTCTCTTGTGGAAAATTCGCAACGAATAGGTTGTCATCGGAAATTTTAATGTCGGGATTTTTTCTAAAGCGAAGTTTTGTAAAAAAGGCTAAAAATGGATTTAGTTCAATACCTAGAGCCTTCGCCCCGAATTGGTTTGCGATTTTTAACACTATGCCATCACCGGATCCCAAATCGACCAAGTAGTCTTTTTTGCTTAGAGGGTAGAGCTCTTTGAAAGCAATCTTTAGTTCTTTTTTCATGGATGGCACATATGGCGCGCCGGTGAAGGCCATTAGGCAAAATACTAACAAAATTGCTACGAGAATACCGAATATAGTACTTTCCATAATAAAAATTATAGCGCGACCAGCCCAATTTTTCGGGTTGATTACTAGATTTGCCAAGCTAAGACATTTTTGTTATAATACATCTGATTTCATCCAGATTCTTGGGCCGGTAGCTCAGCTGGTTAGAGCACGAGCCTCTTAAGCTTGGTGTCGAGGGTTCGAGTCCCTCCCGGCTCACCATACTAGATGAATCGTCATAAAAAATATCTCCGGTTTGCGGAGATATTTTTTGTTGCTATATTATTTATCCGATTTGGAAGCTTTTTTGGCGGCTTCTTTGGCGGCCTTTGCAAACTTGTTACCAAGCGCAGCTTTCATTGCGGCAGCTTTCTCAGTGCGAGCTTTGAAGCGGTCCACGCGGCCTTCAGTATCGATAATTTTTTCTTCGCCAGTGAAGAATGGGTGTGAAGCACTCGAAATCTGAACCTTTACGAGTGGGTATTCTTTTCCATCCGTCCATTTGATTGTTTCTTCAGACTTTGCGGTCGAACGAGTTAAAAACGAAAATTTAGCCTGTTCGTCGGCGAAAACCACAAAGCGATAGTCTTTAGGTTGGATTGATTTTTTCATAATTAGCAAAATTATATCAGATTAGCCGGCTGAAGTAAAGTAGTGAAAAACGTAGCCTAGGTTTTACTTGTTTTTGTAGAAATCGCGCTTATAGAGTTTGCGCGTAATATCTTCGAGCTTTTCGACGCCATTTTCAAGCAAATAATAGTGTCGGACGTAAAAAATGGTTGTCACGAGCAGGATTAAAGCAATCAGCCCAGTCCCGCCGATTAATAGATTGCTGGCTGCTCCACCTGGCAAGTATAACGACAGCCCAACGAACAGCCCAAAGAATAGCATCAAGAATAATGCAAAGAACATTGTCACGATTAGATGAATAAAGCGCTCGTGTTGAAATTGTTCCAGCATGATTTTGTGGTATTCAATTAATTCCGGGCTCGGCTTTTCGGCCTCTTTTTCAATATATTTAACGTAGGCTGCTAGTTTTTTATCCATAAGTAGATTATAGCACTTTAACTATCTCAGACTTCACTGGTCAACCCCGATATTCAATGCTAAAATGGAATTATCATGTTAGATATAAACTATATTCGCGCGAACCGCCAAAAGGTTGAAGACGCCATCAAGAGCAAGGGCTACAAGATTGACCTCGATGAAATTCTCAAGCTAGACGACCAACGTAAAGAACTATCCCAAAAAATTGATGCTCTCCGCCAGGAACGCAATCAAATTTCGGCCAACATGAAAAATGGCAAGCCGGATGAAGCTTTGATTGCAAGGGGCAAGGAACTAAAGAAAGAACTGAGTGACCTTGAATCGGAATTAACTACCTTAGAATCAGAGTATGTTATCAAACTCAAAACCGTACCGAACGTACCGGAACCAGATGTCCCATTCGGTCTGACCGAAGATGATAACCAAGTGGCGGAAGTAATTGGTGAACCAACTAAATTTGACTTTACGCCAAAAACTCACTACGAAATTGGCCAAGCCCGGGGCTGGATTGACAAAGAACGCGCCGCTAAAGTGACTGGCGCTCGCTTCGCTTACATTAAAGGCGATATGGTGAAATTGCAAATGGCCATTGTCACTTTTGTCATGAATAGTTTATCTAACGAAGAAGTTATCAAAGAAATTATCACCAAGAATCATCTAGATGGTTTGTCGACGAAGCCATTTATGCTCGTTTTGCCGCCGCTGATGCTTCGCACTGAAATGTATGATGCTATGGATCGTCTTGAGCCACGAGACGATCGTTACAAGATTGAAGGCGAAGAACTGTGGCTTCAAGGCAGCGCCGAACATGTGCTTGGATCTATGCACAGCGGCGAAGTTTTTGCTGAACCAGATTTACCTGCCCGTTATTTAGGCTATGCGACTAGCTTTCGCCAAGAAGCTGGCACCTATGGCAAAGATATGGAAGGTATCATTCGGATGCATCAATTTGATAAGCTAGAGATGGAAAGCTTTAGCACAAAGGAGACTAGCCGCAAAGAGCACGAACTATTTGTTTCAATTCAGCGATGGCTAATTGAACAACTCAATTTACCATATCGCGTTATTCGCAAGTGTACTTTTGACATTGGCAAGCCAGACGCTCGGGGCATTGATATGGAAGTGTGGATGCCAGGGCAGGGTAAGTATCGCGAAACGCATACTGCTGATTACATGACAGATTACCAATCACGCCGCCTTAACACGCGCGTTCGCCGTGAAAATGGCGATATTGAACTAGTGCATACAAATGACGCCACAGCTTTCGCGCTTGGGCGTATAATGATTGCAATTATAGAAAATAACCAAAACGCGGACATGACGATTCGTGTTCCAGAAGTTTTGCGCAAATATTTGGATGGAAAGGATACTCTCTAAAATGATTGAAAAAATTGACATTAGTGGCTCGAATTACAAAGTAGAAGAAGGTTTCCAGAAGTATGTCAACAAACGCATCGGCAAGCTTGACCGCTATTTGCCACGCGCCAACCGTAAAGATGTGGTCGCGAAAGTTGTCGTCACCCAAGTCGACCGCGCTCATGGTAACAAATATGAGATTTCCGCTTCTTTGGACATTCCTGGTGGCAAAGTTTTAGCTGCTAAGGACGAAGCGTCCAACGTTTTTGCTGGCGTAGATATTCTTGAGGCCAAGCTAGAAGGCCAAATTCGTCGCTTTAAGACAGAAAAAACTAATTACGACAAGAAAGGGTTTCTTAAACGCATTTTTAATAAATAGAGTGCGTGATGATATACTTAAACAATGAAAGAGAAGAGGTCTGAACAACAGAGGGTGGCGAAGATTGAGTCAAAGCGTGCTCCAAAACATGCTAAAAAGGCTCCAAAAGAGAGAAAACCGACAGACAAACTAGCGGATAAATCCGGTCTTACGATATTTTTGCAACATATTTTTGGTGATGCGCAAAAACGCACTTTGCATCGCCTCAGCAAGCGCGTTAGCGAAATTAATGCGCTGTCAGATAAATACGCCAAAATGTCTGATGCTGAGTTGCGCGCTCAGACGGACATTCTAAAAAAACGGATTGAGAAGCTTCAAAAGCAAGCTCAAGCCAAGGTGGCTATTGCCAAGGTTAAAGGCAAACCAGCAAAGAAAACCCAGAAAAAGACAACCAAAAGCGAGATTCGGGCCGAAGACGATAAGGTCTTGAACGCCGTATTGCCAGATGCCTTTGCCATTGCACGGGAAGCCAGTGAGCGGGTGCTCAAAATGCGACCATTTGATGTGCAATTAATTGGTGGTATCGCTTTGCATGAGGGTAACGTCGCTGAGATGAAGACGGGCGAAGGTAAAACTTTGGTTGCAACTCTGCCGGTCTATTTGAATTCATTAACTGGCCGCGGTGTCCATGTGGTTACCGTGAACGACTATCTAGCCCAGCGTGATGCCGGTTGGATGGGCGAACTCTATAATTTCTTGGGCCTTTCTGTTGGCGTCATCATCAATGAGGCTAGTTTCGTTTATGACCCTACTTTCGATAACGATGAACACGACGATGATCGCCTTCGACACTTAAAACCGGCTACGCGCAAGGAAGCCTACCTCTGCGACGTAACTTATGGTACCAACAATGAATTCGGTTTCGATTACTTGCGTGATAACATGGTCAAAGATGCTGCGTATTTACGCCAGCGTGAATTAAACTTTGCTATCGTGGATGAGGTTGACTCCATTTTGATTGATGAAGCCCGTACGCCTTTGATTATTTCGGCACCAGCCGGTGATAATCCAGATAGTTATTATCAGTTTGCTAAAGTCGCCGCACAACTTGCGGATGAAGATTACATTGTTGATGAAAAACGCCGCACGGTGGCACTCACTGATGCTGGCGTTGAGAAAGTCCAAAAGATTTTAGGCGTAGATGTATTGTATTCGACTGATAACACGCGCTTAGTGTTCCATATGGAACAAGCGTTGCGTGCTCAGACTTTATTTAAACGCGATAAAGACTACGTTGTAACAAATAGCGGTGAAGTTATTATCGTCGATGAGCATACTGGTCGTTTAATGAATGGTCGCCGTTATAACGAAGGTTTGCACCAAGCCATTGAGGCCAAAGAGGGCGTGACGGTCCGTGAAGAGTCTACCACGCTTGCTACTATTTCCTTCCAGAACTTCTTCCGCCTTTACAACAAGCTTTCTGGTATGACCGGTACGGCATTCACTGAAGCAGAGGAATTCCAACAGATTTACGCACTCGATGTAGTTCAGATTCCACCGAACAAGCCAATTATTCGTGTCGATAAAGATGACTTAATCTATCGCACTGAAGCCGCCAAACTGAAGGCCGTGGCTGATGAAGTGAAAAAGTACCATAATCGCGGCCAACCGGTATTAGTCGGTTCTGACTCCATTGAAAATAACGAACATATTGCTCGCTATCTTGAGCACGAAGGCATTCCGTTTGAATTATTGAACGCTAAGAATAACGAACATGAGGCGAGCATTATCGCTAAAGCCGGTGAAAAAGGTGCCGTTACGCTAGCTACAAACATGGCTGGTCGTGGTACCGATATCAAATTGGCGCCCGGCGTTGCTAAGTTAGGTGGTTTAGTTGTAATTGGCACCGCTCGCCATGATTCTCGCCGTGTTGATAACCAGCTACGTGGTCGTGGTGGCCGTCAAGGTGATCCTGGCACCACTCAGTTCTTTGTGAGCTGTGAAGATGACCTGATGCGCATTTTCCAAGGTGACCGGATTGCAGTGCTGATGCAACGTCTCGGTATCGCCGACGACATGCCGATTCGCAACAAGACTGTTAGCAAAACGCTCGAACAAGCCCAAAAGCGCATTGAAGGTTTTAACTTTGATAGCCGCAAGAACGTGGTCCAATACGATAACGTAATCAATCGTCACCGCAAAGTAGTCTATACAATGCGTCGCCGTATTTTGGAAGGTGATAACATTCGACCAGAGATTACCCGCCTCTACAAAGAAGAAATTGCCGAATTGGTGCAATTTAGCTCTCGCGTCAATAAAGACTTTGCTGAAAACTTTAAGCGAGTTTTCAATTTGGATGATGATCTTGTCAACTCAATCGGTCTCATGCGTAAAGAGAAGGACCGCAATAAATTAGCTCTTACTGCCGTTGAAGAACTTTACGGTGATAAAGAACTCGAATTCGGCGAAGAAACGATGCGTAAGATTGAGCGTGAGGTTTACTTGCAAGTGCTTGATACGCTCTGGATGCAACATCTTGAGAACATGCAGCATCTGCGCGAGGGCATTCATTGGCGCTCCGTTGGCCAGCGCGATCCATTAGTTGAATATCGTTCAGAATCGCAAAAATTGTTTGACGGTTTACAGCGTGCTTTGCGTGAAGAAGTCATGCATATTCTGTTGAACATTCGCCAACAAGATGTCGCCGAAACTGCCGATGATAACTATGATACCGAATTAACCAAGATGGCCGAGAATGCCACTGAAAAAGGCGTAAATGAAGTCACATCTAGCAAAACTAATCTCGATGACGAGTTCTCAAAAGACGAAAATGGCTTGAGCAAAACTCAACCTCGAATGCCGGCAACTGGTAAGAATTCGAATAAAAATGCGAAGCGTAACCAAGCTCGCAAGAATAAGAAAAAAGCTCGCCAGAATAAAAAAGGCAACCGTCGGTAGTCTATCGTCTCGATTAACCTTTTTATGAAACATTCAATTGAAGAAATAAAGCTAAAAAATGGCGCGCGCGGTTTATTAATCGACGCGCCAAGCTCGAGCGTGATGAACATCCGAGTAGTTTTTCGCGCTGGCAACAAGCTCGTCAAACGTCCAGAGATTTACGAGGTTGCGCATTTGATGGAGCATATGGCTTTTGGCAGTAATGCAGAATTTCGCGACGAACAAGCCTATGAATCAGAATTTACTAAGAACGGCGCCTATCATAACGCCTGGACTTCAGACGTTTTTATCGCTTATGAGGCGGAATGCGCTGATTTCGAATGGGAACGCATCTTAAAATTACAAGAACTAGCCATTGCAAAACCGCGCTTCAATGAAGAAGAACTTGCTAGCGAAAAAGGCAACGTTCGGTCCGAACTGACTGGCTACCAAAATGATTATTCAAGATTAATTTGGCCAAAATTGCAGCAAAGTCTAGGCGAAAAGGTGCTAACTTATTCTGAGCGCCTGCGTACCATCAATGGCATTGAGCTTAAAGACGTGCGCGAGCATCATCATCGCACCCATACTGCAAATAACATGCAGTTTATCATTGCGGGAAATTTACATGGTCGTAAGCGTGACATTATTCAGATGCTTGAACAATGGGACTTGAAAGAGGGCGAACGTTTTGATATGCCAATGAGTGCTTACGTCAACACCGCGCCGATTCTGATTCGGCGCAAAGACGCCAGCAACGTCTGCTTTGGTTTTTCTTTTGTGATTCAGCGTTCGCTGGAACCAAGGGAACAGTATGCGATGAGCTGCCTGAACCATATCCTAAATGGCACGATGAGCAGCAAGATTTTTGGCGCCGCCCGGAAACGCGGACTTGTCTATAGTGTCGGATCTAACACGGATTGCGATAACTGGAGCAGCACTTGGGATTTTGACGGCGAAGTCAACGCCGAAAATGCTAATGAGCTATTTGATTTAATTGCTGTCGAACTTGCCAAGGTTATCAATGGCGATGTTGATGAAGCCGATATTACGGCTGCAAAGACTTATGCACTCGGTCGACATCAAATGCTTGCTCAGACCGCTGATCAGATTAGCAATTATTACATGCGTGATTATATTATCACCGGTGCTTATGAACCAATGGACGAAGCACCAAAGATGATTTCGGCGATTGACAAAGGTACAATTGTCAGCCTGGCGCGGGAATTTATGCAGTCCGGCATTTCTGGCCTAGCTGCGGTTGGTAATATGAATAAGAACGTGGTGGATGAATTATGGGGCCGCGTGCTTGGCGCCATCTAGTTAATTTGTCAAAACCAGTTTATCTCTCTATAATTATCAACAATGAATGATACAAAAATATTAGCTGTTGTCGGCATGAGCGGCAGCGGCAAATCAACTGCAATTGAATATTTAACCGAGCATGGCATTCCCAAGATTTATTTTGGTGGCATTATTTATAAAGCCATGGCTGATGCTGGCATTGAGCGCACCGAAGATGGCGAGAGCGAGCGTAAATTCCGGGAAGAAATCCGCGCCAAAGAGGGCAATGACTTTGTGGTCAAGCGGGCTATCGCGGAGGTCAAAAACTTAATTAACGCTGGCCAAAAACGGATTGTGCTGGATGGTGTTTACAGTTGGACCGAGTACAAAATTCTTCGCGCCGAGTTTCCAACCGAAATGACCGTGGTGGCAATTGTGGCACCAAAAGCTTTGCGCCGCAAACGACTTGCTAATCGCCCCGACCGTCCGTTTAATGCTCAAGCTGCCGCCGAACGAGACCAGAGCGAGATTGAGAACCTAGAAAAAGGTGGCCCAATTGCGATTGCGGATTATTATGTAGACAATTCGACCGATTTGAAAGATTTCCATGACCGATTTGCGAAGTTAATGCAGGATATTGATTTCCTCCCGCGCGAGTAATATGGCAGATTATCGACAAATTAATCACTCTGAGCTAGACCTCATCTTAGATTGCTTACGCCAAACCTTGGCAATTGATGGCGACGTGGTGGAATTTGGCTGTTATGCCGGTGACACATCAGTGGAACTTGCGTCTGTTATCAAAAATATCCCCGACAAATGGCTGTGGCTATATGATTCGTTTGAGGGCTTGCCAGAAAAAAGCGAAGCTGATCTTTCGACTCTGGGTTGGCGTTTTAAGGAAGGAGAACTCAAAGTCTCCGAAAGTACCATTGAGCACAAATTTAAAAAGCTTAATTTACCAGATCCGGTGATAAAAAAGGCTTGGTTCAACCAACTTGATCCAAAAGTTGACCTGCCGAATCATATTTCATTTGCCTTGCTAGATGGCGACTTTTATGATTCTATCAAAACTAGTCTCAATCTTGTTTTTCCGAAGATGTCACCGCGGTCAATTATTGTAGTGCACGATTACCATAATCCAGCGTTGCCAGGTAGTGCCAAAGCAGTTGATGAGTTTATTAATTTCCATCGAAATTTAATTTTTCGAGTGCAAGGTAACTTAGCCGTTATTGAATTTCCGGCGAATTATTAGTGAAGCACCAGTGTTAATAACCAGATTGCAAACAAATGCGCTGGATAAAAGGCGTATAGAAAATAGCGTGGTAAGCGCTGACCTTTCTTGCCGTTATAAAGTGCTAGCGGAATCACGGCACAAATTGACCACAGCTGAATGGGCCAATTTTCATAACTTGCGAGTGGAATCATCGTGACGAGCAATACAGCGAGTAAGGCGGTAAAACGCACGAAAATTTGCTTTGGTGAATATTTATTAACAAGATAAAAACCGACCGCTAGCATCACGCCGAACGCGCCGTATTCACAATTAAATGCCGAAGCGGCAAGAGCGACCAGCGGCACGGCAACGAACCAAAATTTGCCTTTCTCGGTTGCATACAAGGCCAAAAAACTTAGCAGCATCGTAAATAGAATATTGTGATAATAGTCCGTCATGACGCTGATGTGCAATAAATAAACTGGGATTTCGGCAATCAGAGCTGTCACGAAAATCCTGGCAAAATAACGAGGCCGCGATGAGGTCTTTTTGAAACCTTCGACTAGCATAAAAATAAAAAGCGGCATTGCCAGTCGGCCAATCATGCGAAAAGGCTCGAAATCATTGAGCAGATAGTATCCAACATGATCAATGAGCATCGTGATGACGGCTATCCATTGCAGTACGGCTGACGTGAACATATATCTTTATTTTAGCATGCTCTATAGTGGTATAATGCTGGCATATGGATAAAACGATGCGCCATCTTTTAACGTTAATTAAAGTTTTATTGTTAATTTTGGCGGGGCTTTTCTTAGTGCGGTGCTTAGTTGACCCTGGCTACACCAAAATCGGTGGAGTCATCGCCGGGTTTGTTTTACCGTTCTTGCCAGACTTTATCGAGCGGGTTTTTAAACAACGTCCGACCCCACACATTGAGCTGGCTTACTATGTTTTTCTGTTCGTAGCACTTAGCCTTGGCATCAGCATGGATTTTTATCGCACGGTGCCATATTTTGATAAAGTCGTGCACTTTTTCTCGGGCGTTTTCACGGCCGTAGTGGCATATTATGTACTTGTTTATTATCACGCAGACAGCACGCGTCGAAATTTTCGTACGATTTTTATTATCTGTTTTTCTTTGGCTGTTGGCGTGCTTTGGGAATTCTTTGAATTTGGTTGTGATAAATTACTCGGTCAGCACATGCAACAACTTATCTCTGTCGGCGTCGATGACACAATGTTTGATTTGCTCTCGGCTTTCGTTGGCTCTATCGTCGGCGGACTAATCTTTGTCCATCCCAAACCAATTCGCGTGATTGAGGCTGATCCCGTGGCGGATGACGAGGTGACGCCGCTAAAAGTTACCAAACTCGCTACTAAAACCGTCAAAACGACCGCAAAAGCCGCTAAAACTACCGCAAGGGCAGTCAAAACGACCGCTAAAACTGTCAAAACCATTGCGACTGCCAAATCGGCCAAAATTGTCAAAAATCGTTAATTATTTTGTCAATAACAGATAAGAAAAATGTGTTAGCAGACTTGACACGTGAGTGCTAGCGCGCTACAATTAATTCAAACTTTAGCACTCAGTGCGAGAGAGTGCTAAAAAATAAGCATTTTTCTAAGGAGGAAAAGTCATGAGTAAGATTATTGGAATTGACCTTGGTACGACAAACAGCGCATTTGCATATATGGTTGCCGGCAAACCAGAGGTTATTACAAACAGCGAGGGTGACCGGACTACGCCATCAGTCGTTGCTATTACTAAAAAAGGCGACCGTTTGGTCGGCAAAGTTGCCCAACGCCAACGCGTTACTAACCCAGAGAATACTATTTATGGTATTAAGCGGTTAATCGGTCGTAAATTCGAAGATGAAGAGATTCAGCGCGATTCCAAGATTGTGCCTTATAAAATTGTGAAAAAAGGCGCTGGCGTAGCAGTCAAATTTGGCGACAAAGAATATACGCCAGAGGAAGTCTCCGCAATGATTCTGAGCAAAATCAAAGCTGATGCCGAGGCTTATCTAGGCGAAAAAGTCACTGAAGCCATCATTACGGTTCCAGCCTATTTTGATGATTCACAACGTCAAGCTACGAAAGATGCCGGCAAGATTGCGGGTCTAGAAGTCCGTCGTATTATCAATGAGCCGACCGCTGCTGCTCTAGCGTATGGTCTTGAAAAGAAAGAAGACCAAAAGATTGTCGTATTTGACCTTGGTGGTGGTACCTTTGATGTTTCCGTCCTGGAACTTGGCGATGGTGTCTTTGAAGTAAAATCTACTAACGGTGATACCCATCTAGGTGGTGAGGACTTCGATAACATTATTGTGAATTACATCATTGATGGATTCAAATCCGATACTGGTATTGATCTTCGCAGCGATGCTGCCGCTATGCAACGCATTAAAGATGAAGCTGAAAAAGCGAAGAAGGAACTTAGCTCTGCAACTGAAACTGACATTAACTTGCCATATATTACTGCCGATGCGGACGGTCCTAAGCACCTTGAGTTAACTTTGACGCGTGCCAAACTTGAAGAGCTCGTAGCGCCTTTGCTCGATCGCTTGACTGGTCCAGTTGAACGCGCACTCTCGGACGCTAAGCTTAGTACGAGCGACATTAGCGAAGTCGTGATGGTCGGTGGCATGACCCGTATGCCAGCTGTTGTTGAACGTGTGAAGAAATACTTTGGCAAAGACCCAATGCAGGGTGTGAACCCAGACGAAGTGGTGGCTGTTGGTGCGGCTATTCAAGGTGGCGTGTTGGCTGGAGACGTCAAGGACGTGTTGTTGCTTGATGTGACCCCATTAACGCTTGGTATCGAAACTATGGGCGGTGTGCGTACGCCATTAATTGATCGTAACACCACAATTCCTACCAGCAAATCGGAAGTCTTTAGTACTGCTTCAGATAATCAACCACAAGTTGAGATTCATGTGCTTCAAGGCGAACGTGAATTTGCTAAAGACAACAAATCACTTGGCCGCTTTATCCTCGACGGCATCGCTCCCGCTCCACGGGGCATTCCGCAAATCGAGGTGACCTTCAACTTGGATGCTAACGGTATTCTTAATGTTACTGCTAAGGACAAAGGTACCGGTAAAGAGCAGAGCATTACCATCCAAAATTCTGGTAACATGAGCAAAGATGATATCGAAAAAGCTCAACGCGATGCCGAAGCTCACGCTTCTGAAGACAAGGATAAAAAGGAAGTCATTGAAGTTAAGAACCATCTTGAGAACACGATTTACCAAGCCGAAAAGATGCCAGATGATTACAAAGACAAAATTTCGGATGCCGATAAAGAAACTATCAAAAAAGCTGTGGCTGAAGCTAAAGAGCAACTTGAAAAGAACGGCGAAGACAAAGACAAACTTGAAGCCGCAACCAAGGCTCTGAACGATGCGATTATGCCAATCGGCGCCAAGATGTACCAATCTGCCGCTGATGATAAAAAGCCAGACGATAGCGCTAAATCTGATGACAAGAAATCAGATGGTGGCGAAACCGTTGAAGGCGAAGTCGTCGATAAGTAATCTCGGCTAGCCCAAACCTAAAAATCCCCGTAAAGCGGGGATTTTTTGTGGTCCAAATACGCTATAATAACACTTATGGATATTACGACAATTATTTTGGTAGCAGCAATTTTTATCGGCTTAATTGCGACGATGTTTTTAGTCAGTCGTCAACTTAGTCAAGTTACGGGGACGATTAACCGAAAAATCGATGACGATAATGAACGAATGCGCGAGAAAATTGATCAAATGAATGCTCTCGTCAACCAAAAGATTGATCACAACAATGAACGGGTGCAAGAATCAATCACCCACCAGCTGAGCGAATCCCGTCAGCAAATGCAGGAATCTAACAAAATCGTGGCAGATATTTCTGAACGAATTGCCGCTATCACAGAGACTAACAAGCACGTCATCTCGGTAGCCGATGAACTTAAAACTCTGCAAACGGTTTTACAAAATCCGAAACAACGCGGGGT
>CAZAAQ010000003.1:17094-46336 GCA_964483505.1 uncultured Candidatus Saccharibacteria bacterium
TCACTCGAAAACTATAATCGGATGGTAGCTGCCAAAGATAAGGTCGAGCGGGACACTTATTCAAAAAAACTCCACGACGATTTAAAAGGTCGTATCGATGAAACTTCAAAATACATCCGACCAGCAGAAAATACCATGGAATTCGCTTTTATGTTCATCCCATCGGAGAGCCTGTACTATGACTTGCTAATTAACAAAATTGGCGCCGTCGGCGCTTCGGCCAAAGACTTAATCGAGTACGCCTATCGCGATAAGAAGGTGATCATTACAAGCCCGACTAGTTTCATGGCCTATTTGCAGACCATCTTGCAGGGGCTTCGTAGCCTAGAAATTGAGAAAGACACGCAAGCTATTCAAGCGCGCGTGGCAAAATTAGGCACGCATATTACGGCTTTTGATACCTCGATGAATAAATTGGGCGCTTCATTGGGCACAACGGTGGGGCATTACAACACGGCCTATAAGACGCTATCGCAAATCGATAAAGATGTTGTAAAAATTACATCAGGCGAAACCACTATCGAACCAGCATTAGTTGATCGCCCACAGTTGGACGACTAAGCCCAAAAATTATTGAATAAGCCAAACATCCTGAGCGATGTGAATGGGAAGATTCTGATTGCAGCTGGCCCGATGACGCGGCAATAAGGAATTGTCCCGAGCCCACTGCGTGAATCATATGAGTTTGAACCTTCACGGTTGTCGCCGCTGACAAAAATTTCACCTTCTGGCACGATGATATTAACGCTGCCGCTGGTATTAGCTTTTGGCCCATCGTTATCGGATTTTCGCGTTGCATCATCTGGCGAAAAACCATCAGGGTGCTCGTTGTTGTAAACGGTTAATTTACCATCTTCCACCATTACGCGCTCACCGGCAAATGCAATTACGCGCTTAATGATGTACTGGTCTTTGACGTCAGCTAAAGGTTCACAATTGGTGGCGCTCGTGTTCCCGCCGTTGGCAAATACAATAATTTGGCCACGTTCTGGCACATATTCTTTACCTTCAAGGTGTGCTAGGCTAACCGGTACGCGGTTAACAATAATACGGTCGCCAGACTGTAGCGTATTTTCCATACTTGATCCAACTACGTTATAACTGCGAAAAATAAAGCTATTCAGAATAAAAGTGCCAAGCACTACAGCGCCTACGAAGAGTAAGAAGCTTAAGATATCTTTTAGCGCCGGATATTTCTGCCCAAAGGTCGGTTTCGTTTCCATAGGTCTATTTTAGCATAAGTAGCGCGGCATGTCGGTCTGTGCTAAAATTATACAAGTTATGGCAGATTATATTATGCTTCGTAAGGGGCGCAACGCGCTGAGCTCAATTACGCATATTGTGTTGAACATTGCTTTGGCGGTAGCTTCCACGGCTTTAACCGTCATTAGCGGCAATTGGGTTTTTGGCGTGCTATTGGTCTTTTTATCCAAGTGGCGCGTGATTGCTGTGCGACCACGATATTGGTGGCTAAATATTAAAGCTAATCTTGTAGATTTTACGGTTGGCATTAGCCTGGCTTTGTTAGTTTATATGGCGAGCGCGATGTCCAGCGTTGAGGGATTAAACGGCTGGCATATTGCATTAACGATTATTTATGCCGTTTGGTTAACGGTGATTAAGCCACAGAGTGTCGAAAAAATGACAGAATTACAGGCTTTTTTCGCTATCTTTTTCGGTTGCATGGCTACATCACTTATGACCTCTAATTTGAATCCCATTGTTGGCTGCGTGTGCTGTTTTATAATTGGCTATGGTGCTAGCCGACATGTGCTGACGCAGGGAGACGACCACGATTTCGTGCTCACGACCTTTATTTTTGGCCTAGTCTTGGCCGAACTCAGTTGGATTTTTTATCATTGGACAATTGTTTACTATATGGCTGGGCTTAACTGGACTCTCTACCATGGGGCGATTGTCTCGAATCTTGATAAGGCGGTAACTTTTGCAATTCCGCAATTACCAATTGCAGCTACGCTGACGGCATTCGTCTTTACGTGTGGTTACAAATCGGCTTTGCTGCATGACGGCAAAATTCGAGTGGACGACATTATGCTTCCAGCAATTTTTTCAGCTTTGCTTATGTTTGTGATGGTATTCTTCTATTCGAATGCCAGTTTTAACGTTTAATTAGAAAGGAGAGGTATGGAGAGTGGGGATAATAGCAACAGTGATTCAGTGAACAAGACGGAGGCGCCAGCTACGCCAATCGTGCCAAAACTTAGCTTTAAATCAGGCGATAAAACGCCGTCGATTGATTCTGACGCGCATCATAGCCAAGTTAAGAATCGTCGCCGTCTTTCTCCATCCGTAGTTATTGCAGTGATTGCCATTATCTTGGCTGCTTCATCCACGGCAGTGGCTATTTATGCGGTGGTCTCTTCAAGAAATATTGCCACGACCGTCACGACTTCGGGATCCGGTGGCAGCTATTATAGCGGCAATACGACGCAATTTGAGTCTACTTCTGTTGCGGCTATTGCACAAAAAGTCACACCAGCGGTCGTTTCGATCGTCACTTCGAGCACTAGTTCTTCGAGCGCTTATTTTGGCTACGACAATTCTACGACTGAACAAAGTGCTGGTACCGGCATGATTGTCACTGCTGATGGCTACGTTTTGACTAACAAGCACGTGATTGATGGCGCCGATGAAATTAAAATCATCACCGATGCAGGTGACACTTATACAGATGTAACTGTTGCTGGTGAAGACCCGCTTAATGACGTTGCCTACCTTAAGATTAATGGCGCTAGCAATCTTCCAACCATTTCTTTGGGCGACTCTAAAAGCATTGCTGTAGGCCAGCCAGTGCTTGCTATCGGGAATGCACTTGGGGCTTATCAAAATTCGGTCACGCAGGGAATTGTAAGCGGTACGGGTCGAAGTGTGACGGCGGGTGACTCTACCGGCAGCATTACAGAATATCTTTCGGATATGATTCAGACTGATGCGGCGATTAATCCAGGTAACTCAGGCGGTCCGTTGGTCAACGCTTCTGGCGATGTTATTGGTATGAATACGGCCGTTTCGTCTTCCGCGCAAAGTATGGGCTTTGCAATTCCAATCACTGCCGTTAAGGGCATGTTGAACAGTATTATCAGCAACAATAAAGCTGAGCGCGCCTACATTGGACTAACCTACATTACCATCACGGCAGATGTTAAAAAGACCTATAACCTAACGGTTGATCACGGGGCTTATGTCTACAACGCTAGTAAGACTTCTAGTAGCGCTATTGTCAAAGGTGGCCCAGCCGATCGTGCTGGCATCCAAACTGGCGACGTTATTACGAAAATTGGTAATGCCGAAGTTGGTACAGCCGGTTCGATTTCCACATTAGTTGGCGAGTATAAAGTTGGTGACACCATTCAAGTAACTTATATCCGCGATGGATCTGAGCATACAGTCGCCGTTACGCTAGCGGCTTATAGCAAATAATTTAAAAATAATTGCATAAAAAATGACCGCTCCGAATTTCGGGGCGGTCTTGGGTTTTGGGACTTACTCTAAATGAAAATACTGCTTCAGGTCATCAGCCGCGTCGCTTGCATAAGCGGCGGTCGTAGTTAGCTCAACCAAAGCAGCGGTTAACTGGCAACGCTCATCCTCAGTAAATTTCTCATCGACATAATCATCTTTGAGAATTTTCATGATGTTGTGGATGGCATCGTCCTGATAGTGGATTTGCTTAACGGCTTGCTCCAGAGCTTCTCTCAGCGCGGTATTTGCCATTTTTGCTTGGGCAATTTCACACTTCGCTTCTTCAAGCTCAGCCTTCATCGCGTCAAGCTCGCGCTCTTCGCGTTTGGCCTTTCGGGATTTTCTGCCGTAGCTTTCCAACAGCTCCTTCACCAATGAATTTGGCACTTCCACTCGGTCGCCGTACATCTTGAACAGACTTTCCAGTCGATTCTGCATCAACTGTTCGTCGGACGTTGAAATGCTGAGCATCATGTCGTTAGCATCGAATGATGTCGGCTCTGCGTCTTTGTCGCATTTTACTACGATACCTTTGGTTTTAGTTTTCATATAACTAAAAGCCCCCTTCCATAAAAAAGAACGTTGAACGTGCAACTCATATGATTATATCATAAAAATCTTATTTGCACAATATAACAGGGAAGAAAAATGAAAAACACTCTGGCGTTTAACTTGATAATATGTTAAAATACAAGAGTAATAAAAATTAATGAAACAGCCTAGAGCCAAATTCTAGGTCAAGGAGAAAGGTATTATGCCTGTACAAGCCGATATAAAGGAGCTTCTTGCTGCCGGTGCACATTTTGGTCACAAGACCAGCCGTTGGCACCCAAAGATGGCCCCATATATTCACAGCAAGCGCCAAGGCGCACACATTATTAACTTGGAAAAGACTGTCGAGGAACTCGATTTGGCTTTGCCAGAAATGACTCGCTTAGCCTCAAAAGGTAAAAAGGTATTGTTTGTCGGCACCAAAAAACAGATGTGCGATACGGTTAAAGAAATCGCTGAGTCTGTCGAAATGCCATACGTTACGGTCCGTTGGGTTGGCGGTATGCTAACTAACGTTGAGACTGTTAGCAAGCAAATTCGCAAGCTCAAAGACCTCGAACGTCGCATGGCTAGCGGTGAGCTAGAAAAACGCTATAGCAAGTTGGAAGTCCAACGTTTTCAAGAAGAAATTGATCTTTTGAACGAACGCTACGGTGGCATTAAAGATATGAACGAACAGCCAATCGCCGTGATTGTTGCTGATACGATTCAAGATCGCAATGCTATCAAAGAAGCGCAAAGTTTGAATATTCCGGTTTTTGCTATTGTAGACACCAACAGTGATCCAACTGGTATTACTTATCCAATTCCAGCCAATGACGATGCAATTAAATCCGTGAAATTGATTCTCGGTTACTTTGCCGAAGCGATTAAAGAAGGCAAAGCTAAAGTTGCCAAGCAAGCCAATTAATTTTCAAAAAAAGGAGAAATCAATGGCAGAAAAGAAAGCTGCGAAAGCTGACGACAAACCAACGGAAGTTGCAAAAATCAGCATTGAACTCATTAAAAAACTTAAAGAGCTATCTGGCGTTGGCTTGACTGATGCTAAGAAGGCTTTAGTCGAAGCGAAGGGAGATTTCGATAAAGCGCTTGAAGAAATGCGCAAAAAAGGTCTCACCAAAGCTGAGAAACGTGGCGATCGCGAAACGCGCGAAGGTTTAGTTGATGGTTATATTCATGATGGCCGCATTGCTGCAATCGTGGAAGTCAACTGCGAAACTTCATTTGTCGCCAAGACGGATGAGTTCAAAACTCTTACACACAAAATTGCGATGCAGGTTGCTAGCATGAACCCATTATGGGTTTCAGAAAACGATATTCCTGAAGAAAAACGCGCTGAAGCCATCAAAGAAGCGGAAGCTTCCATGACCGGTAAAGAACCAGCCGACAAACGGGATGCCATTTTAGCGTCCAAAGTTTCGAAAGCTTTTGCTGATCGTGTATTGATGAGCCAACCATATATTTTCGATGACAAAAAGACTGTTGCCGAATTTATCAAGGAATCAATTGCAAAGACTGGTGAAAATATCACTGTCAAACAATTCAAGCGCATCGAGCTTGGCGTGACCGAATAAATCGGTTCCCATCAAAAAGTCGCCCCGTTGGAGCGACTTTTTTGTTGCAGTGTTCGATTTAGTTTGCTAATTCGTGACCAGAAAGTTTAGCGGCGAAATCGGAAAGATAGAATCCGATAATACCACCGAACATTGGGCAGATTACATAGCAAAGCAACTGTGGCATCAAAGCTTTCATTAAAGCGTCAAAGCCGTCAGCGGATGCTGGCAACAGGCCATACATTAATGATACGGCTGGGTTCATTACGAACACGTTGTTGCTCGAAACACCTAGGTAAGTGCTGCTGATGATGACTGCAAATAGCATTGCAAGAAATACACCAGTGGCTACGATACTCGCGAATGTGAATGCGCTGCGCTTGTAGGCTAAAGCACGTGCGAAGAAGAACGCAATAATGATTGCGCCGATGAACTCAATCATCACAATTCCGCTTAACATGCTGAAATCTTTGGTTGTGACCGTTAAATCAGCAGCGGCTGTTAGCTTTGGTAATGCAACGGACGAAGCTTCAATATTGCCAGAAGCAATACCAAAGCTGTAGAACGCATTGATTACCAAGAAGCCTAACCATGCACCAATTACTTGCGAAATCAAATAAAGAATTCCGCGAATTGCTGACATGCGACGGCTAGCAAGCATGCCAACTGTGATAATTGGATTCAAGTTAGCACCAGAAAGTGCAAACACGGCTAGGGTGACACCTAGATATCCAAAAATCAAATATAGTGGGTTAGCAAGACCGAGCGTCAAAATGATAGCGGTGATTAGACCGGTACCGATGATCTCGCCAAGGATTGCGCCGATGATTTTTGTGTCTTTAAAAATTGTCAAAATATTTTCAGAAGCATCGAACTTGCGACTAAAGAATTCTTTGACAGGACTTGTTTTTGCTGAGACTACTTTCGTCTTAGCTTCTACTGCTGGTTCTTTTGCAGTGGTTTTGGCTTCGACTGCAGTAACAGTTTTTGGCTTTGAAACGGCTGCTTTAGACTTGTTAGTCTTTTTTGCAGCTGGCTTCTTTGCCGATTTGGCTTTAGATGTGGCCATCTTACCTCCTTTTAAAATATATAAGGTAATAATACCATAAATCTGGTACAATAGAGAAAGCTATTTTTATTAAGGAGGTAACGTGGGAATATTAGTAGAAGACAACAACGAACGAAGCCGCTTGCAAAACCGTATTACTGCTGATTTGCGTGAACGTGCTAATTCTACTTCAAAACAAGAAGATGTTGATTTAGTCGAAGATTCAGAGTATTTGAAAAACACTCAAAAAACTAATCGTTTTAGCTGGTTTTGGTTTGTGCTAATTGTGCTAGCCATCTTGTCGCTTATTGTGATTTTTGTACTCAAGTAGTAAGATAAAAAGTATTATGTCAAGCGTTGAGGATTCAAAAGTAGTTGAGTTAAAAAACCAACTCAAAGCACTCAATTTGGAGTACGCCAAAATTAAAAATCTACCAGCCGCCGATCGGGCGGATTTTGGTAAAAAAATTAATGAGCAAAAGCAAGCACTCGAACAGTCACTTGCTACCGCCATTGCCGCCGCGGCCGAACTGCCAGTTAGTCCGATTGATATTACGGCACCTTGCGACGTTAATGCGGCTTTGCCAGAATTATTAACTGCCAATCACGGCAGCCAGCACCCATTAATGACTGAGCTAGATCGCGTCATTAATATTTATCAAATGATGGGTTTCGATATTGTCGAATCGCGTCAGCTTGATGATGAGTTCCATATGTTTGACAGCCTCAACTTTGCTAAAGGCCATCCGGCTCGTGATGGCTATGATACTTTTCGCACGGAAGAAGGTTTTATCCCGCCAGCTCACACTAGTACAATGCAACATCGTGTACTTAAAATGAATAAATACAAGCTCGATCGTGGCGAGGCAATTGCTGTAGCAGTGCCAGGGCGCGTGTATCGTAATGAAGATGTTGATGCCACACACGAACATACTTTTTATCAATGTGAAGGCGTCTATGTTTCTAAAACTTGTACGCTTGGCAACATGTTAGGAATTCTGCGCGAATTCTTTGAAAAATATTATGGCCAAAAGCTCAACATCCGCACTCAGCCGGGCTATTTTCCATTTACGGAACCTTCTTTGGAATTTTTAATTGAAAAACCAAAAATTATCGGCGGCAAAAAAGGCGACTTTCTTGAGATGTTGGGCTGCGGTATGATTCATCCAAACGTGCTAAAAATGGCCGGCATTGACCCGACGATTTACCACGGTTTTGCTTGGGGCGGCGGCATTGATCGACTCGTGATGCTACGCTATGGCCTAGATGATGTTCGACATTTTGAGTCGGCCAAACTTGATTTTCTAAAGGAGTTCTCATGTTAATTTCGCTGAATTGGATTAAGAAATTTGTTGATATTAAAATCGCCGATGATGATTTGATTCGCTTGATTGGCGCTCGACTTGTGGAAGTTGAAGATGCCATTGACCAGACGCATAAGTACGATAAAATCTACGCCGTTAAAGTCGTGACTGCCGAAAAAATTCCCGACACACATTTAACGCTCTGTAAAATTGACGATGGCAAACGTGCGGTCGACGTCGTGCGCGGGGATGACGGACTTGTGCAAGTTATGTGCGGTGCTCCGAACGTACGTGCCGGTATGCTCGCGGCCTGGATTGCGCCTGGCGCGATTGTCCCATCTACTGCCAGCACGCCAGAACCATTTAAGATTGGCATGCGCAAGATGCTCAAGCAATATGATTCTTATGGCATGATGGCTGGTGCCGATGAGCTGGATTTTGGCACTGATCATTCTGGCATTGTTGAACTTAATCCGGCGACTACCAAAATCGGTGACAACTTAGCGGACTTGTTTGATTTAAATGACATCGTGCTTGATATTGAAAATAAGTCACTCACGCATCGCCCGGACACGTTTGGTATTATTGGTTTTGCGCGTGAAGTCGCGGGCATTTTGGACCAACCATTTAAGACGCCAACTTGGCTATTGGCCGAGAATACTACTCTCAAAAATGCCTCTGATGTCAAAATGGAAATTGATATTCAAGACCCAGAGCTTTGCCCACGTTACACAGCTTTAATCATGGTTCCGACTGCTACGACCGCACAACCAAAATATCTTAGTTTGCAAGACACTTTGCTCGCTCGTTCTGGCATGCGTCCAATCGATCCGATTGTGGACGCCACTAATTATATGATGTTACTAACCGGCCAACCATTGCATGCGTTTGATTATGATAAATTTGTGTCCGTTGGCGGCAGCAAAACGCCAAAAATTATTGTCCGTGCTGCTAAAACGGGAGAGAAAATGCAGCTATTGGACGGAAAAGAAATAGAACTAGTTGCCGATGATATTGTTATTACTAGTAATAACGTGCCGGTTGCCCTAGCTGGTGCGATGGGGAGTGCCAATACCGAAATTGATGCTAATACCAAACGGGTGATTCTCGAATCTGCCACTTTTAGCCTGTATAATTTGCGCAAAACTCAAATGGCGCACGGCATCTTCTCAGAAGCCATCACGCGCTTCACTAAAGGTCAACCAGCCGGTCAAACCCTGCCAGTCGCATTAGAAACGGCTGACCTTTTGCAAAATCGCATGACGCCAATTGCTGTATTTGATAGTCGGGCGGTTGCTGCAAATGAAATTAAAGTCACTTTGCCGCTGTCTCAAATTAACGAATTGCTTGGCACGACGTTCTCATTGGATACCGTCAAGCGCACGCTCGAAAATGTAGAATTTAAGATTGAGGCCAAAGATGACATTTTGACTTGCATCGTACCATTTTGGCGCACCGATATTCATATTCCAGAAGACATTATCGAGGAAATTGGTCGTCTCACTGGCTTTGATAATATCACGCCAATCTTGCCGCTCCATGCCACAGCCGAGCCAAACGAAATGTTCAGCCTAAAGACTCAGCTTCGCAATACGCTGAGCAGCTACGGCGCCAACGAGACTTTGACTTATTCCTTTATTCACGGTGATTTAATTAAGAAAGTTAATCAAAATACCGCTAATTCTTATCGGGTCGTGAATTCAATTTCGCCGGACTTGCAGTACATTCGTCAGAGCATTTTGCCATCATTAATTGAGAAGTCTTATGGCAACTTACGCGCCGGGCATGATCGGTTCGTGCTATTCGAAATGAACCAAGTTTATCCACGTGCGCTGGGATTCGATGAAGATCAAGTTCCGCAAGGGACTTATCAACTGGCATGTTTTGCCGTTGACGCAACTGAATCGACTAAATATTATCTTGCGAAAAAATATTTAGAGCAAACATTGGCTCGCTTGGGCGTGCAATTTATGCTAGAGCCATTTGCGCTTGCGACCGATGCCAGCAATGCCTATTTTGAGCCACAACGCGCAGCAAACATCGTAGTCTCTGGTCAAGTCATCGGTTATCTTGGTGAATGCAAGGCCACCATTTTACGCGAATTCAAATTACCACTTGGCGCCGCTGGCTTTGAAATTGATCTTAAAGCTCTGCTTCAATTTACGGGTAATTATGATAAAAGTTTTCGATATAGTCAATATCCATCAGTTTTACGCGATATTACCTATGACGTTGACGTCAGCCATTCCTATGCGGAATTGCTGCAAAATATCGACCGAGTGCTCGCAAAGCAGGGCCTAGTTTATACGGTGCGCCCAGTATCGATTTATCAAGCTCAAGGCGCCAATATCAAAAACGTAAGTTTCCATATTAGCTTTGCTCATCCAGACAAGACTCTGACGAAACGTGAAATTCAAGATATAATAGATAAATTAGAACAAGTAAAATAATAATTGGGTCGGGGATAACGGAGGAAACATGATTGTAAATGAAGAAAAACATACCACGCCAAGACAACGGATTGTGATTGTCGCGATTGCGCTATTTTTGCTGGTATCAACTGGGATTCTTTACGTTAGCATTGTACTAGGCAGTTCATCTTCCTCTTCGACTTCTGCAAAGCAGGCCCGTTATGAAGAATTACTTTCGGAATATCAATCTAAAGTGAACGCGCAGGCCACCGAATTATCCAAGCAATATTTTGATAGTTTTGTGGGTTATAAATCCGAAGTCAAAGCTTTCAATGCGGCGGACGTGACCGTACTCACTACTACAGATTTGAAAGTGGGTACCGGCGCCGAGGTCACGGACAAAACTTTCACTAAATATTCCGCCTATTACATTGGTTGGTTGTCCGATGAAACCATCTTTGATTCATCATTGAATGATACTACCAATCCTAGTTCGTTGAAGAGCCCATTAGCGGGTTCGAGCAGCATGATTGAGGGTTGGCTTGAGGGAATCGTTGGCATGAAGATTGGTGGAGTCCGTGAAATTACAATTCCATCGACACTTGGTTATGGCAGCACCGCACAAGGCAGCATCCCGGCCAATAGCCCGCTCAAATTTGTGGTGATGCTGATTGACCCAGTTACAGAAATTGAAATTCCGACTGAGCTAGAGCAACTTTATACAGAGCTCAATGGCAGCTCAACTAGCACTAGTACTAGTACTACTGAAGATACAACAACTTCTAATTAGGAGAAAAATCGCATGGATGGGTCAATAAAAGTTCAGGATTTAATTATTTTGGGCTCCGGTCCAGCCGCTTTGACGGCGGCACTGTATGCGGCGCGTGATGGCATTGCGGTTGCCGTATATGAAAAGAGTAGCATTGGCGGTACGATTTCGCAGGTCTCGCATATCGAAAATTATCCTGGTTTTGCTGGCACCGGCGCTGAGCTAATGCAGCAAATGCGGGCTCAAGCCGAGCAATTTGGCGCTAAGATCGATTATGGTGAATGCCAATCCGTCTCGCGCCGCGATGACGGCAATTATGCATTGTCGATTGATAGCGACGAAGTTATTTCGCGCGCTGTTATTGTTGCTACGGGC
Source organism: uncultured Candidatus Saccharibacteria bacterium (assembly GCA_964483505.1). Taxonomy (GTDB): domain Bacteria; phylum Patescibacteriota; class Saccharimonadia; order Saccharimonadales; family Saccharimonadaceae; genus UBA2834. The sequence continues at coordinate 28,590 of CAZAAQ010000003.1, forward strand.
ACTGATCGCCGGAAACTCGGCATTCCAGGTGAAACCTTGCCGGGTGTGTCTTATTGCGCCACCTGTGATGGTCCGCTAACTAAGGGCGAAGACGTGATTGTGATTGGTGGCGGTAATGCTGCAGCGCAAGAAGCGTTGTACCTGCTCAAGTTCTGCAGCCGACTTAAAATCCTAGTGCGTTCAACTTTGAAATGTGATGAAGAACTTAAAAAACGGCTCTTAGCGGAACCGCGCGTTGAAATTATTTGCGGTTTTGTTCCTTCCGATATCACGCGGCAAGATATTTTGACTATCAAAAACGCCGCTGGTGATACCTATCAGGCAGGGCATATCTTTATTTATATTGGGGCTATTCCTGCGACGAGCTTTTTGTCGACTGAATTATTAGCCGCCGACGGGGCAGTTCGCACCGATGAGCAATTGGAGACGGCTTGGCCGGGCGTGTTTGCCGCCGGTGATTGCCGAGATGGCGCCATCCGACAGGCCGTTATTGCCGCTGGCGAAGGTGCAGCTGCCGCAATTGGTGTTCGACATTATCTTGACAAATAGGCAAATATGCATAACCATTATTGACTTTTTTGAACGCTTATGCTATAATGCAAAGCATAGTTAACCGTTTGATTAACTAAGTACATTTCAAAAGTGCGATAAATTCTCTTCCTCTTCGGTCAGAGTCTCAACTATTATCTCGCATTCCTGCCAGCTACTCAGCTAACTAGCAGAAATGCGGGATAATCGGCGACGATGTACGCAAGAAAAGGGAGGGACAACCATGAATATGTATTATCATTCGTTCGTCATGGGCTTCAATTGGTGGTACATCGTACTGCCGATTATGTATTTTGCAATCGGCTTTGTCGGTTACAAGATCGGAGCCAAGCTCACCGTTAACAAACATCTTGAAGGTGTAGTTAACATCACGGTTCGTAGCATTAGCGCAGACCGTGCGTGGGCAACACTTGCCGCAACTCTCGTGACTGCTTTGGTGGTCAAGGAGAGCTCACGCGGGCTGATTCAGCTGTTTGATAACAGCCTCTCTTCCGGTGAATCGGGAGTTTGGTCTATTATCGCCGCTGGCGCAACGATAGGCTTTCTTTGGCTTGTGCTGATGATGGCTTATCAGAGTGCGTTTGCAAGAGGCAAAGCGTGCAAAGTTAATGACTATCGTCATCAGCTTCGCGCGGCTCGTGTCGCTTACAAAGTACAAATCCGTAAGGATATTCCTGCAAGAATGCAGGACGTTCTTCACGCGATTCGCCAGCAACACAGCGACAAAAAAGCCCAGCGGAGGGCAGAGAAGGATGCATAAGCATCGCACTTAAGGCCGGTCAATTTGACCGGCCTTTTCCCTTGTCATTTTTTATCTTAAATTTATAGCATAACATGCTTACGTTTCTGGGTATTCTAGCCGGTATGTTAAGATATAAATATGGAACAGAATTTTTTCTTCTATGATCTTGAAACTTCTGGCCTCGATCATAGGTCTGATCGCATCATGCAATTTGCTGGCCAGCGCACTAATCTTGCGTTAGAGCCAGTCGGTGAACCGATCAATGTGCTAGTCAAAATGAGCGACGACACGCTACCAAGTCCGCAAGCCATTATGGTGACCAAGATTACGCCACAATCAACGCTGATGGATGGCCTAACTGAAGCAGAGTTTTGCAAATATGTCAGCGAAGAAATCTTTATACCTGGCACAATCACGGTTGGCTATAATTCGGTCCGTTTTGATGATGAATTTATGCGCTACACTTTCTGGCGCAATTTTTATGATTCATACGAATGGCAGTGGCGAGATAATCGTAGCCGTTGGGACTTACTTGATGTCGTGAGGATGACGCGGGCTTTGAGACCAGAGGGTATTAATTGGCCAGTTCGTGACGATGGCAAAGCTACCAATCGATTGGAGCTGCTAACTAAAATGAACCATATCTCACATGAATCGGCCCACGACGCGCTCTCGGATGTTAATGCCTTAATTGACGTAACAAGACTCGTGAAAGAAAAACAGCCGAAATTATATGAGTATCTTTTTACAATGCGTGACAAAAAAGCCGTGCAAAAATTGGTCAATTTGCAGAATCCGGTTCCGTTTGTTTACTCATCTGGCCGTTATGCGGCGGAGTTCGAAAAGACCACAGTGGTTTTTCCAATCGCACCAGCCAAAAATGGCAACGTTTTGGTGTTTGATTTGCGTTACAACCTAGATCAACTGCTAGCAGAAAAAGCGGATAATGCGTCGTTCTTCCCAATTGTCAAAGAATTAAAATACAATCATTGCCCAGCCGTGGCTCCGCTCGGCGTATTGAACCAAGCAGACGGTTGGCACAAGCTAACACTTGAGCAAACTCAAATTGACCAGAACCTCAAAGCCTTAGTTGCGCATCCGGAATTTATTGAGTTGATGCGCTCGCAAAATGAGCAAGCCACGGAATTTGCACCGTCTGAGGACCCAGAATCGGCGCTCTATGACGGTTTTCTCGATCAGGCTGACCGGACACACTGCAACGCAGTGCGAGCGGCTAAGAAGCAAGATTTGGCCGATTTTCATCCACAGTTTAACGATCCAAGGTTAGACGAGCTACTTTTGCATTACAAGGCGCGCAACTTTGAAGGAGTATTATCTGAGAGTGAAGAAAAGGCTTGGGAAGAATATCGCATCAAGCGGATTAAGGCCAAAGCTAATAGCTATATTGAAGCCGTGCAAGAGTTGGCTGCAGCTGGTAAGGATCCATATTTGTTGGAAGAATTGCAACTTTGGTATCAGTCGCTTCTGCCATATTAATTATGTCAATCGGCGTCGCAAAAAACCGAATTGCAAGATTTGCTATACTATAAGTATGAATAAGATTCTTTTCCCAGAAGCTAATAGTGAATATATCAAAATCGCAGCTGCTACCTTGCGTGAGCGGGGTGTTTGTGAGCCAGTGCTGGCGCCAAGCACGGTTGCGATAGCCGCTGATCAAATCGCCGCTGGCGCCGCTGAAGCCATGGTGGCTGGGCTGGATTACTCATCTCGTGATGTGATTTTGGCTTGTCGGGACCATATCGGTGTCCCGGATGGTCAGAAAACGTTTTCCAGTCTTTTTGTCTGCGATTTGCCGAACGGCCAGCGTTATATCATCTCCGATGGCGCCACTTGCAAAAATCCTACTGCTGAACAACTCGCCGATATTATCCTATTGGTTCATGCGGCGGCCGCCAAAATCTTGCCTGACCAACCAAAAATTGCCTTGCTCTCATTTTCGACTTTTGGCTCCGGTGGTAAAGACCCTAGCATCGACAAGATTACTCAAGCGATTTCTATTGTGAAAACACGGCAACCAGATATTCTGATTGACGGGGAAATGCAGTTAGACGCAGCTGTTAACCCGCGCATTGCGGCAAAGAAAACCGTCAATCACAATTCTCCAGTTGCTGGGCAAGCTAACGTTTTGATTACGCCAGACATCAACGCTGGCAATATTCTTTATAAATCGCTTGAGCAATTTGCTCACGGCAAGCTAGCCGGACCAATTTTGCTCGGTTTTAAACGGCCAGTTTCTGATTTGTCGCGCGGTTCTACGCCGGAGGACATTGTCTTTACAACGGAATGTCTCGCCAAATTAATCTAATTTGGCCGTAGTATCATAAAAATATCTCCCAAATCGGAGATATTTTTATGATACTTTTGGCGGCTCGGTCGGGGTTTCTTTCGGTTGTTTCTTTTCGGTGTCTTCTTCGACCCGTTCGCGCATATCGCGCAGCACATTTGAATAAAATAGGAAGGCGTCAAACGGTGAGTCGTAAGGCGAGAAGTAGGCATGGACATCGCCATCATTGAAGTACTTCGTACACATGTAGTAAGGATGGTCGCTAGTGGTGAGACGGCGCCAATCATCAATCAGCTTGTCGTCACCGGTTGTAAAGACGTCTTTCTTCATACCATATAGATTTTTCATGGCTTCTTGTTGCATGGAATTACCTAGCCAAGCTGAAAGATCGCGCTCGGTATCGGCCCAAGTTACTGTCCATGGCATTGAAATATCACCCTGGGCGTCGGAACTATCGCAGGCTTCGCTGACAGTTAAGAAATTATTTTCGTTATCTCGGTCCCAACGGTAAACTAGATGCTCAAAGAATTCAAAGATGCCGGTATCTTCCCAAATATTTTCACCAAAAGTTTCAAAATCCATGAACAAATTAATCAGTGGACCGCGCAATGTTGAAGTTTCTAGCCATTGGATGTATTTGTCGACTGTTAGCGGCCATTCTTTCCAATTTTTATCAGAAAAACGAAAAGCGATATCGTCAGATAACCGGTAGTTTTTAAGTAATAACTTTAGATTCTGGCAACCATCTGGCCGGTAGACAAAGTTTGGACTCCGCCACTCGAGAATCTTATCCCAGCCCTCCGCAAGCACGCCTTTCATGCCATAATCTTCGGCCCATTTGGCTAAATCGTTGTTGTAAGACAACTCAGTGTTACGGAAAACTTTGGTTTCTACGCCAAACAATTCACGAATGCGATCTTGGTGTTTGTGTACTTGAGCCTCGAACTCGTCTCGGTCATAGAAGAATGCTAGGGAATGATAATAAGTCTCGGCCACAATCTCCACCCGACCAGTTTTGGTCAGACGTTGTAAAGTTTCAATGATATCTGGTGCCCATTCTTCGGCCTGTTCAATAAACGTACCGGTAATCGAAAGCGAAAACTTGAAGCCGGCATAAGTATTCAGACATTTTTCAAGGCGCGACAACATTGGCCGGTAAGATTTTTCAGCTACCTTCTTGAAAATGCGCTCATTATTAGTTCCGGCATACCAATCATTGTCATGCCAATAATCATGGTCATGACCGACCGAAAAGATACTGTAATGCTTTACCCGGTAAGGCTGATGCATGTGCATGTATAAAACGATTGATCTCATTTAGTATTACCTAGAACCTATTTCTCTTATGTTTCTGAACTTCATCATACACGTTTAGGCACTTTTTCGCAACGTCGTCCCATGAGATTCGCGTGTATTCACGCTTTACGCCGTCTCTTAGAGTTTCGTCCAATGCTGGGCTCTCGGCAATATTTACTAATGCTCCTGCTAGTTTGTCTTCATCCCAGAAGTCGTAGCGCACAATCGAGTTGAGCACTTCACCCACGCCAGATTGACGCGTAATCACTAACGCGTTGCCATGATGGGCAGCTTCAAGTGCCGTGAGACCGAATGGCTCTGACACGGAGGACATCACAAAGACATCCGAGATGCTGTAAATATCGCGTAGCTGTTTGCCCCGGATAAAGCCAGTAAAAATCACATTAGACGAAATGCCTAAATCGGCTGACATCCGCATTAATTCATCTTTCTGCTCGCCATCACCTGCAAATAGGAAGACCATTTTCGGATGAATGCTAATTGCGCGTGCGGCAGCCCGCATCAAGTGGAATAGCCCCTTTTGTAAAGTAAAGCGACCAACCGTGGAAACGACTGTGTAGCCTCTCTTCTTGAGGTTCTCAAGGTACTGGTAGCTAGAGCCATCAAAATGATAATCGTCGTTTTCTGGGACAGTGAAACCATTGTAAGCAACATCAATTTTATCAGCAGGGATGTCATATTTTTTCACGATGATATCTTTAGTGGTATTGCTCACAGCGATGATTTTATCGGCCCAGAGCAGACCTTCGCGCTCAATCTGATGAATGGCTGGGTTGCCACCAGTTTCGCCGCCACGGTCATATTCGGTTGCATGGACATGCGCCACAAGCGGAATACCATAATTCTTTTTTGCCAAGATGCCGGCCTCATAGGTCAACCAATCGTGCGCATGCACTACATCTGGTTTGTACTCCATAAGATAGCGGTCAACAAATCGGCAATAATCTTTTTGGATGTCGCGGATAGAGTAAAGTTTATGCGTAGTAATCTCTTGAAAACGTTTGACTTCAATATGCTCAGATTCGTAAGCGGAACCACCACCGTAGCGAAAGAGTGGGTCGATATGGGTCGCGGCTAGAACTCGCATGTAATCAATGTTATGTTCAGCCTCGTATGGGACCACAAAATCAATGTCTGCGCCCATTTTGGCCAGGGATTTCGATAAGTTCAAACAGGCTACTCCTAAACCGCCACTGTTATGCGGGGGTAGCTCCCATCCTAGCATCAAAATCTTCATTTATCTCCAATTATACACTAGTTTTCGTAAAGCATAAGCAAATATAATTAAAAAAATACCATAAAAATCAGCATTTTTATTATCTATGGTTGGTCGGCTACGATTATTTGGATTTCTTCCGCAATTGCTGTGTATTGTTTTTGGTTTGTACTACTTGAGAAAACGATTTTCTCGTCTTGAATTGACCAGCCGTTAGGATTATCGTGCAACAGGTTGATGGCAATTCGGGACAATTTTACCATTGATTTCAAATCATCTAATTTTAAACCAATTGTGTTGGTTTTCTTTTCTTTTTCCAGATTAGTCGCGACTTCGTCATTAAAAATCTGTTTATATTTCGTGTTTAGCCCGTCGCTATTGAGATATTTTGCGGCGCCATCGGCGGAAAACACTTTGTCATATTGCAACCGAAAATCATTTTCCTTAGTATCTATCTCATCCAAATATTTCAAATCTGTTTCAAAATTATCCTGATCGGTAGCAATATGTGCCGCGGTTAACAAATTATCTAGTTTTTCATCATGCATGGTTTGATAAATTTCTGGCTCCATGCCGATACTGTCTTTTAGGTATGACTTAATTGCCCGTTCGACCGTGGCGTATTCGTTCTTACCGACTGTGCGACCGAGAATCTCATCCATCTTTGACTCGTCGCGAGCGTCAATTGCAGCGTGCGTCAACTTTATTTCAGCGAGTAACTTATCTTCTTGCCGGATGTAGGATACCGCAAAGAATCCTGCCACGATTAGCGTAACGGCGGTAATCACATAAGTGATTAGTTTAACGCTCTTGTTTCTTTTCCTCAACTTCATCTACTCTTATCATAAACTTTTAGATGGATTATCTCAAGTTTTGCTGGCTAGAGAGCGAATTGAGAATCGTATAATTCAGAGTAGAAACCGTGTTGCTTCATCAGCTGTTCATGCGTACCAGTTTCAATGATATTGCCTTCGTTCATTACGAGAATAAGGTCAGCGTTTTTAATGGTTGAAAGTCGGTGCGCGATGACAAAAGAGGTGCGGCCTTCCATTAACTTGTCCATGGCTTTCTGCGCCAGTTCCTCGGTGCGAGTATCGACGTTACTGGTCGCCTCATCGAGAATTAAGAACGGCGCGTTTTTAATCATGCCGCGCGCAATGGTGATTAACTGTTTCTCGCCGGCCGAAATAGCATCCGTTTCAGCAACTTCGGTATCTAGACCGTTTTCCAATGTTTTGACGAAATGTGAAATCCCAACCATGTCACAGACCTTGAGAATTTGTTGGTCATCAACGTCTTTCCGGTTATAGACGATGTTTTCGCGAACCGTGCCACTAAACATCCAAGTGTCCTGCAGTACCATCGTAAAGAGCGCATGTACGTCCTCGCGAGTTAGCCTTCTAATCGACACGCCGTCAATTTTAATATCGCCATCGTTGATATCGTAAAATTTCATCAAAAGATTCACCATTGTAGTCTTGCCGGCACCGGTCGGCCCCACGATTGCGATCTTCTGTCCGGCTTTGGCCTCTGCGCTGAAATCTTTGATGATCAAGCGGTCTGGGCTGTAGCCAAATTTAACGTGTTCGAATTTGATATCGCCTTTAATTTTTGCCAAATCAACTTTCTCGGTAATTTCTTTTTGATCTGACATTTCTGGCTCGTCGATAAACTCGAAGACTCGTTCGCTCGCGGCGGCGGCAGACTGTAGACTGGTAAAGGCCTGAGCGATGCGAGATAACGGGAAAGTAAAGATTCGCACATAGGCAATAAAGGCCACGATCACGCCAAAAGTGATTGCTCCGTTTGATACCAGCAACGCACCGACTACGCACACTGCGACATACCCAAGGTTACCGACAAAATCCATGATAGGGAGCATCAAGCTTGATAAAAATTGACTCTTCAAGCTTGCTTCATATACGCCATGGTTGTATTTATCGAATTTTTTATCTGATTCGGCTTTGCCGTTGTAGGCTTTGATGACTAGTAAGCCAGAATAAGTCTCTTCGATGTGCGAATTGAGTTTGCCAAGTTCCGTCTGGCGCGCCAAGAAATATTTCTGAGATCTCTTTAAAATGGCGGCCATAAACGCGAAACCAATTAGGCTAGCCACAATGGCAGTGACGGCCATTGTGAAATTAGTCACAAACATCATTACCGCGGCGCCGATTAACAAGGCGCTTTCACTGATGACGGTTGAGAGCGATTGGTTTAAATTTTGCGCTACGGTATCGACATCGTTTGTAATCCTAGATAGAATATCGCCAGTTTGATTTTTATCGAAATAACTCAAAGGTAGACGGTTAATTTTGTTCGAAATCCGCGTGCGTAATACTTTGGCAAAGTTGTTCGAAACGTCCGCCATAATGATGCCTTCGAAAAATTCACAAAGTGCACTTGTTGCGTAAAATAAAATCAACAATATTGCCAGCCCTTGGATTGCCGACATGTCAATACTGTGATGTGGAATCAGACCTTTTGAAATCTCATCGGCTAAATCAGCCAATCGGTCTGGTGCGATTACGGACAAAACAGAGCCACCGACTGCGAGTAAGATTGCGACCGCCACTAACCAGCGAAAGCTACCTAATTCTTTGACTAAGCGCTTGCTTGCACCAACAAAATTCTTGGACTTTTCGGTTTTTTGATTGCCACCTCTGCGTGGTCCGGGGCCACCATTAAACATTGAGTTCCTCCTTCGTTAATTGAGACAAAGCAATTTGCTTATAGACCTCGCAATGCCGCATTAATTCGGCATGCGTTCCTATGCCGACGCATTTTCCTTTGTCGAGAACAATAATCTTATCGGCGTGCATGATAGTGCCAATACGTTGCGCCACGATCAGATTAGTTGCTTTGCCGACATATTCTTTTAGGGCCTTCCTGAGCTCGGCGTCAGTTTTGTAATCAAGTGCCGAAAAGGCGTCGTCGAAGATAAAAATTTCTGGTTTTCTGGCAATGGCGCGAGCGATTGCCAGGCGCTGTTTTTGGCCGCCAGACACGTTAGTGCCGCCTTGAGCAATGTGTGAATTGTACTGCTTAGGCATTTTTTCAACGAAATCTTCTGCCTGAGCTACTCTAATGGCGGCCGTAATCTCCGCTTTAGCGATTTTGCCTTTGCCGTTATCTCCGTATGCCACGTTGTTGGCAATTGTATCGTTGAAGAGCACTGCCTTTTGCGGCACATAGCCGATTAAATTATAGAGCGAGTCTAAATTATAACTTTTGACATTAATGCCATCTACCAAGATGTCGCCATCGGTGGCATCATAAAATCTTGGCACTAGGTTAATTAGAGTTGATTTGCCGGATCCTGTGGAGCCAATGAAAGCTACGGTCTCACCTTGGTTAGCCTTAAAACTAATATCTTGTAACAGATAATCTTCGGCGTCGGGGTATTTGAAAGAGACATGCTTAAATTCGACGGTTCCAGTCTCGGTTTTGTCGTCATCGGTTGCGCCGCCATCTGTGATGTCACTAGTCGAATCCAGCACTTCGTTAATTCGCTCGGCGGATACTTGCGCCCGTGGCACCATCATAAATACCATCGCGAGCATTAGGAACGAAAAGATGACTTGCATTGCATAGCTTGAAAAGACCACCATATCGCCGTATAAGCCGACCTTTGCGGCGTAATCTGCATCATTGATAAGATGTGCGCCAATGAAATAAATTGCTAAGGTCAAACAGTACATTACCATGTACATCATTGGCAACATGACCGAGAGTATTTTTTGGTTGAAGATTTGTGTCTTTGTCAAATCGGCGTTTGTGCGGTCGAATTTATGCTCTTGATATTTTTCGGCATTGAAAGCACGTACAACTCGGATACCAATTAAGTTTTCTCTTGCCACATTATTAATTTTATCGGTTAATTTTTGGATAATCTTGAAGCGCGGGACCACGACGCTAGTGACCGTAATAATCGTGGCAAGTAAGATTACTACACCGACTGCAGTCGCTGCGCTCCATTGCCAACTTTTGTTCATGATTTTAATGATGGCCCAGACGGCAGTCAGTGGGGCACGGACAATCATTTGCGCACCAATCGAAATTAGTGATTGGACTTGCGTGACGTCATTGGTTGTGCGCGTAATCAAGCTACTGGTCGAGAAACGTTTTATCTCATGTGCGCTCAAGGATTCGGTTTTATCAAAAATCTTCTTGCTGGTGTGTTGTAGAAAACTCGCAGAGATAACGGACGTAATGTATTTGACTACACAGGCGGCTAGCATGCTGCCAAAAGCGCAAGCCAACATTAATCCACCATTGCGTAAAATCTCGTTCATCGTGCCATCTTCTGACTGTACTAGTACCGTAATTTTCGACATATAATCTGGCATTTTTAGCTCTAGCCCGACTTGGACCACGGTCATTGCAATCATTAAAACTAACAATGCTACGTCCTTTTTACGGAGCGAGCGCATGATTAATCTAAACATTTATCTCCTTTTTGTATGAAAATCGCCCCATTAGGGTTGTTTTTTTGAAAGCTGAAATCATCTAACTATTATAACGGATATTTGCCGAAAAGGTAAAATATAAACGCCAAAAAGCCACCATTTTTTCAGGTGGCTTTAAGAATTAGAACTGGTTAATTCTTGCGTTCTTTTTTAAATAGATTCCACATTGCGCCAACTCCGTAGAATACTACGATGATGTAGATAATACCACCGATAATTGGGATGAAGCTGATCAACCCAAGCAGGATGGCACCAATTAGAATACAAAGATAGCTGTTCTTAACTTTAAAGAATTTTTTAGCGACTGCATAACCGACGGTCATTGTGGCAACCGCGCCAGCTAGCATCAAAACAACTGCGTAAAGCAAGAAGGCAAGCACGCCGAATTCAATTCCGACAATTGTGCACATAATAACGATGGCAATAATTGGTGTTGCAACCGTGAATACTAGACCCTTCAAGCAGGTCAAAGCAACATCTTTAGCCTTTTGATCAATTGCGACTTTCTTGTAGAGTTTTGGAAAGGCAAGGTTAACCAAGCATGCGAAAACGAACGCGACGGCTAAGCTCATGCCGGCTACGACGAACATATTTGGCTTTGCGGCCTCTTTAGTGTCGTTTTTGTAGGTTTCCTCGGCGCCAGCAACTAATTTTTCTTTTCCTTTAACTTTTGCGTTTTCGTTGTAAGAAATCGTGCCCGTTACGGTAGTGGCATCGTTGAACACGATAGTGTCAGCTGCAAGCTTTAAATCGCCGTTTACCTTAATGCCGCTAAGATTTACCTGATTACCAGTAATAAAAGCGTTGCCATTGATGTCGTTTTTTACGTTGATGATGTCACCGGCAGCGTATAAATCACGCCCAATGACGGCATTTTTGTCAATTGTGATGACGCCACCAGCAACGAACAAATCATTTTTGACCGTGCCAGTTATGTTTACGCTGCTACCAGCGAAAAAGCCGTAGTCGTATTGACCGTCCAAATCAACACTCTTGCCGGCGATGAATCCAATCCCATTGACGTTTTCTTTATTGCTGACCGACTCTTCGGCGACAAAGATAGAATGGTTGATTGGCTCCGTGCTATCCGTGCTACCAAAATAGTCTGAGCTGAGCGCGCTAGCGGAGCCAACTGGAATGGCAAGCGCTGCGAACGCAACTAAGATTGCTAATAGTTTTTTCTTCATTCATTTCCTCCTGCCATTAGCATATCACCGACATATCAAAACTTAAATAAAACTAAAAAATCAACTCGAAATGAATACGTAATTATGAGCATGACATTATATTAATTATGCTAATATATAAGCATGGTTCATTTGGAAGATATCGACAAAAACTCTAAGCGTATTGCCATTGTTCTGTCAATTTTGATTGGCCTTTGCGCCATTGTGATTATCTACATCGTTGCTGTGATCCCGCTGATTAATTATTTGACGAAGAAGACTTATATCGAAATCGCTGTCGCTCCAACGACTGCTAAAATTTATTTAAACGATCAGGAATACCGCAACGGTACATACGAAATTGAGCCAGGAACTTATTCTGTACGCATAGAGGCCGATAATTTTACCAGTAAACAATCCGAGATTAAAATTGTTAAACGTCAAGATGCACAATTAGTGAATTATCTTTTGCATAAAACCGAGGGTCTTAACTATTTCCTTCGTAGTTCTTCTGACTTAGAAATTCTACGCAGGGTGAATAATGATAACGATGTTACGGATTTCTTACAAAAGTACGATAACAAATTGAAGATTAAAAACAATTTACCAATTTTACTTAATTATTATGACGAAAGTGTTAGCTCGGTTATTCAAGCCTCAATCACCGATGGCACTGACAAAGCCGAATGTAAGTATGCCTTCTGTCTTTACGTCGACACCTCAAAAGCTTATGAACAGCGCGCTAGAGAAGTTATAAAAGCTGCAGGGTATAGCTATGATGACTATGAGGTTATCTATGAAAAATCATAATCTTTTCTTCTCGCGCCTATCGAAAATACTTCTTGCGGGGATGTTTATTTTTGCGGCATCCGTGCCGCCGTCAGCTTATGCTGCTGTGGATGACTTTATTGATAAATTTTCCGCAAACGATATTATGTTTTACGATCCTGATGAATGCGAAGGCGGGAGTAGTGGCGGGACCGTTACTGGCGGCGAAGCAGTAGTCAGCGGCAGCACCGCAGAAGAGAAAGTTTGGTCTGGGTTGAAGTCTATGGGACTGACGGACGAAGTTACGGCAGGCATCATGGGCAATATGGCGCATGAGGGCAATTTCTTTAATCCGGCTCAGCACGAGGGCAGTTTCCAAAGCCAGTGGGGACATTTTGCCCTTGACAGCAATTCCACAACCTCTTATGGCATTGGCTTAATTCAATGGTCATTTGGGCGTCGCGTAAATGTCTACAATTACATCAAAGGTAAAAGCTCTGGCCTAATCAAATATCTTGATAATCCTTACGACTACAGTTATGCAAATGGTAGCGCATATGGCATGAACGGCGATGGTTTTATTAAAAAAGCCAATAATGAGACCGAAGTAAATGCGTTATATTCCCTTGAACTCAGTTTTCTGATAAACGAAGAGTTCAAGAATAATACGACTTATGCTGGCGTGCTTAAACAAACTACTGTAAATGGCGCAGCTGATTATTTCTTGGAAAAAGTTGAAATACCGGCCAACATTGAAGGGACTCGGCCTCTTCGCCGTCAAACGGCCAATGAAATTTTTTCTAAATATTCCGGCAAGACGTCATTCGGAAGCGGTTCAACCAGCTCTGGCAGCTCGTCTAGCACAGCGGTTTCTGGCAATAACATCACAGTAATTGGCGACTCTATTACTAATTCTGAGGTTACGCGTAACGCCTACAATAGCAAGTTATCTGGCGTTGACATCCATGCGCAAGACAGCAAACAGTTTGATGGCACTAGCTCGGACAATCCCACTGGAATCCAAATATTGACTGACTTAGTTAATGCTAAGGAGTTGCGAGATGTTCTAATTTTTGCCCTAGGTACAAATAATACCGGTCTACAAAAAGCTTCAGTTGATAAGGTTCTAGAATTAGCAAAGGATGCCAAGAAAATCGTATTCGTGACGAACTTTACGACAAGCGGTAATTACGACAGCAACAATAAACTCATGAACGATGCCGCTTCGGCGAATCCTGGAAAAGTTATAATTGCGGATTGGGCTAAAGTAGTCAAAGACGATCCTAGCAAATATCTTGGCGATGGCACCCATCCGAAAGATAGTGCGGCTGGCGAAAAATACGTAGACACCATCGTTAGCGCGCTCAGTTCTGGCACTCCGGCATCAACTAATTCAACCGGTACATGCTCTTGCGACACTAAGACCCAAGATATGAGTTCATTCTCTGGTCAAAAGTACGATCTAACTGATGGCCAATTGAAGGGCATTATTGCAGTAGCAAAAGCCGAGAACGGCGGGACCTTGCACGGCCTGCAACTTGAGCTTTCTATTATGCCGAACCTCTACGAGCATAATAGTCCGAATGGTGAGCGAACTGGTACTGCGCTTGTGAAATATGTCCTCGAAGGAGGATGGTTCAGCAAAAATTCCACTAAGGAATATAGTGAAGATTACTCTGGCTATAGTTCGGACGAATGGGACGCTGCCGTAAGCATTCTCAGAGAGGGTAATCGTACTATCCCAGCCCAAATTCTAGAACACGATTCAATTAATGACATTGGAAGTATTGAGCTTGATGGCACCAAATATACTGATGCGGCTAATATCAAAAAATTTGAAAACTATAAGACTGGCAAGACGAAGATAAACAATAACATGGGGTCTTCGTACATTTTCTACACTTGGGCGAACCCCGACGGGACCCAAATTAGTGATTCATCTGGTGGGAATTTGACCGGTGACCCATTTGGTTATTTCGAAGACAACGCCCCAAGTCAAAGTTCCAATGGCTCAAACGGCGATCGCACCACTTCGAGCGTATCTTGGACTGACGGTTGGATTTCAGGTGGTATGGACGGCTACACTAAGGAAGACGCCAACGATGTCTCCGACGTTCTGCACGAAGCAAGCAAGACTAGTTTTACGACGGATTCTCCAAAAGGTGGAAAAGGTGCAAACAAAATACTCCTTCATGATACCGAAGGCACAAACGGTGATGGCAATAGCGGCCTTGCATTATATAGTACCGTTTCGCGACCAAACACTTCCGGTAAAACACCTGCACATTTTACTATTGATATCAAAAACAAAAAAGTCTATCAGCATTTTTCAATTAACCAACCAGCCGAAGCAATCAAGGGGTCAGGCGATGACAACATCGTCAACGATGCGATGGCGGGCATTCAGATTGAAATTATTGGCTTTGGTAAGAGCAGTCAATCTGAAATTGTTGGTAGCCAATGGTACTTGCCGAATGATAGCAATTTCAAAGATGAAGATTGGGACTATCTCGCTAAGCTGCTAGTAGCCATCAGCAATGAAACTGGCATCAAACTAACGAGTACGGTAGACTGGCTCAGCCCGACTAGACTCTCTGCGGACGACTTTAAAAATTATCAAGGTATCCTTGGCCATATGCACGCTCCGGCCGACAATGATCACACCGATCCGGCTGGCATTTGGGACAAAGTCAAGAGCGCTATTGAACGTGCGCAAGGTTTGAGCGACGGCGAATGTAGCTGGACTGCGACCGGCGACGTTGCATCGTTACAGAAAAAAGTTCTAGAGTTTGCTTGGCCGGAATATCACCACGCTCCATACTCTGCGCAGATGTCAAAATACACTGACGTGGTGAGCAGCACTAACTATTATCATGGCGGGTGTGCTGGCAACGACTGTGGTGGATTTGTCACGACGCTAATGCACGAGAGTGGATGGGACACGAATTATAACAGCAACAATGGCGATGTTGACGCGCAATATGCCTATGTGAAGGATGAGACTAATGGCTGGAAAGACGTCACGGACACGATAAAGAGCAATGACGATGCCAAACCAGGCGACGTGCTAATAAAAAATAGGTACGGAATCGACCATGGTCATACCTTAGTATTTGTCGGCTCGATTCCAGGTTTTTCGAGCGAAATGGCATCCGCGGCATATGACGGCGACAGCTGCTCGTCGGGCTCATATGCGCGTTCTCCGATGGCGGACGGGGCTAAGGACATTTCGTACTATATTAATTCCGATTACGGCGTTTTTAGAAAGGTAAAATAAAATTATGCAAAACGGTAATGACACTACGAGAAATAGAACAAAATTAATTTGGCTATTTGCGGTGTTTTTTGTGTTGCTTATTGTCACCGTTTCGGTAGTTATCTATTTTATCGGCTCTCAAAAGAAGGCGGTTATCGATAACGCAGACAGCAAGCTTTCGAGTGCTCTCACGAAAGATGAGATTTCTGCAATTGAATCGATTTTTTATACGCGTACTTCGGGCTGGCATACTTTTGATCAAAGTAAAAAAACAAATATTGTTGTTCGCGATTCCACCGTAAAAACTGAGTACCCAGTAGAAGACAAAACTTTTCGCCGAGTGACTTTTCTGATGGATGCCGATGATATCAAAATGACTTATTTTGTCACCGTAAATCTTCAGCAGGGTCAGGAGATATTTGATAGCAGCGTTACGTTTACTTGCCCCGAACCGGA
The DNA here is from genome assembly GCA_964483505.1 of uncultured Candidatus Saccharibacteria bacterium. Classification (GTDB taxonomy): domain Bacteria; phylum Patescibacteriota; class Saccharimonadia; order Saccharimonadales; family Saccharimonadaceae; genus UBA2834. The sequence continues at coordinate 44,831 of CAZAAQ010000003.1, forward strand.
TCAGATGAAATATCCGGGCGTATTTTGTCAAGGAGATGATGGAACCAGTACAATAGACTACGCTCTTGGTGACATTTTGCCGTATAACGGCAAAACTACCGATGGCATCAATTACCGTGTCTGGAAACAAAAAGATAAACAGAACACCGTATCACTATTTTTCTATTCAAATTCCTGCAAGGACGGCACTTCTAGCCAAATTGTGGCAAATTTTAAAGAAATCATTAAAAACCGTGGCTATGATCCTGAAATTTTCACGTATAACACCGAACAGGTTGTTTGCGGTGACCAAGAATGACGCAGTCTCGTTTGGCTAAATAAAAAATCTCCGGTAATGCGGAGATTTTTGGATTCACGTTTTGGCAGGGGCGGCAAGACTTGAACTCGCGACACCTGGTTTTGGAGACCAGTGCTCTACCAACTGAGCTACGCCCCTATCCCGCACATTATAGCATGAGTCCAACCTGGTTTGCTAGCGTCCCTGTGCTAAAATAAGATTAATATGTATGATTCATTCAAAAATTTTATAAAAGGCAAACATCACATTTGCGTGATTCAAGCTGAGAACCCAGACGGCGATTCTCTAGGTTCGGCCTTGGCACTTGAAGCAGCCTTGGCTGATTGTGACGTTTCTTTGTATTGCCCAGTCGATATTCCGAAATACATGCGTTATTTTGAAGGCTGGAGCCGCGTCAGTACTGACTTCGCCTATAAGGCTGACGGCTTCATCATCGTTGACACGGCCGCAACAATTTTATTATCAAAATTGTTAAATAATCCAGCGATTAAAAATTGTTTATACACGGAGCCAGTATTAGTAATTGATCACCATGAGACGCCACCAGATCTCGATTTTGATTGTGAAAAGATTATTGAGCCAACTTCTTCTTGCTGCGGGCTATTATATAAGATTTTGACTGATCAAAAAATTTCGATTGATGCCACTTGTGCTGAAAACCTGCTTTATGGCATCCAGTCTGATACGCTTGGGCTAACGTCACCTTCTACTACGGCGGATGACTTTCGCGCTGCGGCCACGTTAATTGATGACGGCGCCGACGTCGCCACTATGGAGGATCGCCGTCGCGAATTTTCGAAAAAATCTGCGCGGATTTTGGATTATAAAGCGGATTTAATCAAGCGCATCGAATATCATCTTGATGGCAAACTAGCGACCGTGCTGATTCCATTCGAAGACATCCAAGAATATTCAGATGAATATAATCCTAATGTACTGATTCTAGAAGAACTACGCCTAGTCGAAGGGGTCGAAATTGCTGTATCACTAAAAACTTACCCAGACGGCAAATTGACTGGTAAAATCCGCACTTCTAAACCAATTGCGGACCAATTAGCAGGATATTTCGGCGGCGGTGGCCATCCATATGCGGCTGGCTTCCGAGTCTATGATTCTTACGATGAAACTTTGAACGAGCTAATTTCGGCGTCAATGAAATTGCTCGACCAAACTTCGACGGCTAACTAGAACCTGCCGCGCCTGATTGA
>CAZAAQ010000003.1:46436-50447 GCA_964483505.1 uncultured Candidatus Saccharibacteria bacterium
GCCGCGCCTGATTGACAAAAACGCTATCTCATGCTATAATTATACTAATCACTCAAAGAGCATTCTTTTTTGTGTAGCACATTAGAAAGGGGATGAGGTAATGCAAGAAGTTGTTAACCTCGTAATCAATCAAGCGGAGGATTTGCCTTTTTCGGTTGAGCCCTATAGCGAACCGAAGCATTTTGACTCGAATTTTGGGCTGGCGCTCAGCGGTAGTTATAATTTTCTTTGCAATTGGGAAAAATCCTATCGGCCGGTCGAGTTTCAAATTGATTTTCATGGCAGCGTGGCTATTAGGTATAACCTTGAACCGAATGATGAGGCGCGTTATTCCAGTTGTAATCGGCTAACCTTTAACTTTTCGCGCCAAGCTGGTCCGCAACTCGTTGTTTGCGATGGCAATTACAAATATGTAATCTGTCGTGGCTTGTGGCAAGACGAGAAATTCAGCAAGGTCAACCTCGAATTGGCGCGCCAAGTGCCGGACATGGGCTTGATGTCAATCGTCATTTATCGGTTTGTCATGAAGGACGACGCTTTTGTCGGAGCCTTTTGGCTGACATCCATTTAACCCTCGGGGAGTCTTCGGACTCCCTTTTTCTACTTCCAAAAAATCTGCTTATGTTATAATAAAGCCATGCATGGGTTGGGCGTAAACATGGAAGAAATTAGCGAACGGATCCGTTTTTGTAACTATCTTTCGGTTGCGCAAATTTTCTTGCAAGATAACTTCTTGCTTAATCGCCCGCTGAGTTTTTCGGATATTAAGCCGCGGTTGTTAGGGCATTGGGGCACTTGCCCTGGCATCAACATTGCTTATGCCAACTTAAAGGCGCGGTTCCCAGCGATGCAATTTATTTTGGGGCCAGGCCATGGCTATCCGGCCTTGCAGGCTAATTTGTTTTTGGACGGTGATTTGTATGAACATTATCCCGAAGCAACCTCTAATTTGCATGGTATTGAATATGTGTGTAAAAGTTTTTCCTGGCCTTATGGTTTTCCATCTCACGTCAGTCCAATGACGCCAGAGGCGTTGTCGGAAGGCGGCGAGCTTGGCTATGCGCTAGCGACTGCTTATGGTGCCGCCCTAGGTAAGCCAGACAAATTTGTGGCTGTACTAATTGGCGATGGCGAGCTTGAGACTGCCACCGCACTTGCCAGCTTTAACCTAAATCGTTTATTAGATTCGGATAAAAATGGACATGTTTTACCGATTTTGCACTTAAATGGCTACAAAATTTCCGCCCCAACAATTTATGGCCGTTGCAGTGAACGCGAATTATTGCAACTCTTCCGCGGTTTTGGCTACGATCCACGGGTCGTTGATGGCACTAGCAATGAAGATTTTCAGTTAGCGCTCAGCGAATTGAAACCGAACACAATGATTATTCTTAAGACCCCGAAGGGCTACACTGGTCCGAAGGAACTCGACGGCGTCAAAATTGAAGGAAATTGTGCTGCGCATCAGGTGCCGTTGCCGTTTGCAAAAACCGACGAGCGCCAACTGCGTATCTTGGAAGATTGGTTGAAATCTTATAACTTTAAGGAGCTTTACAGTGAATTTGCCCACGAAAATCGATAATCCTGGCACCGAAGAGTGCTCACTAGCCAAAACTTTTGGTGAATGCCTTTTTGATGAGATGCAGGAATATGATGATTTTTATTTCTTCTCGCCAGATGAAACCACCTCAAATCGTTTAGATCAAGTATTTGAAGCTTCTGACCGCGCTTGGACTCGCGAAATTATGGGTTGGGATAAACATTTGGCTCCAAACGGCCGCGTAATCGAGATGTTGTCTGAGAACACGTTATTTGCAGTACTGGCTGGTCATATTCTAAGCGGTGGCCGGGGTGCTATGACGTCGTATGAATCGTTTTTCCCGATTATTTCTTCACAGGTTGATCAATATCTGAAGTTTATTAAACAGAGCAAAGAATTGGATTGGCGACCACGCTATCAGGCCCTGAATCTGCTTTCGACATCTTGCTGGCAGCGTCAAGACCATAACGGCTTCACGCACCAAAACCCAGCGTTAATTTCCAGCTTGCTGGCTAAGCCGTCTAATTTATCGAACTGTCTCTTTCCGATAGATGATGTTGCGGCGGCAGCGGCCTGGGAATTTATGACCAAGACTAAAGACGTGCTGAACCTAGTCACTTTTAATAAGATTCCTGAGACGCGTTGGATTGACATTAATCATGCCAGGTTCCAATTAACCAACGGCGGAGCTTCAGTGTTTCAATTCATTTCAGACGAAAACCCGGATCTTATTGTCACTGGTATTGGCGATATTCCAAGCGGTGAAGCGATTGCGGCGATTAAGCTTGCCAAAGAAGAAGTGCCGGAGCTGCGCATTCGTTACGTTGGCATTGCAGCTTTGTCTTATGCCGCTATCGGTACTACTGAGAACAAATTGAAACCGCAAGATTTTGATGATTATTTCACTACTGATAAGCCAATTATTGTCAATTTTCATGGTTATGCAGAATCCATTCGTGCCATCTTTTCGCATTATGCCGATATGCGAAGAGTTGACATTCATGGCTATGGCGATCAAGGCTCTACTACTTCGCCGCTGGACGAATTAACGCGCAATTATTGCTCGCGCTATGACATTTGTATCAATATCCTTGAGCGTACCGGTCACCATGAGATGACTCAGAAATATCGGGATTTGATTGAAGAGAATGCGCGTTATGCTACTCTTTACGGCATCGACAAGTAAATAGATGTTATAATTTCTACATGAGTAAATTAATCCTTATCACTAATCCAGGTAGTGCCTCACGCAAGTATGCGCTCTATGACGGCGACCAACTATTAGCCCAACTTCATTTTGAATATGAAGGTAAAAAAGTAGTCTGCACACTTAAAGATGACAAAGGTGCTAAGAAAAATATCAAAGTTGAAATCAAAGATTTGAACGACGCGATTGCCGTTGTCCCAGATATTTTGAAAAATGAGCAATATACGACCGACAAAAATAAACTCGTAGCCGTAGTTGTACGCATTGTTGCTCCTGGCGATTATTTTACCGCCGATCATATTGTTGACGCTGAGTACATGAAGAACTTGGCTGAAGCCGAGAAACGTAACCCAGTGCACGTGCCGACCACTGCCAATGAAATTCGTGGTATTCGCGAGCATTTCAAGGATGTCAAAATTATTTCCGTTTCGGACTCGGCTTTCCATTGGGAAAAACCGGACACGATGAAATACTATAGCTTCGACATGGAGCTAGCCGATAAATGCGAAATCAAACGCTATGGTTTCCATGGTCTGTCTTATGCCTTTATCTCTCGTTACATGAAAGAACAGAGAATTTTACCGGAAAAATTGGTTGCCATGCACCTCGGTTCTGGTTCGTCCGTTTCAGCGATCTTTAATGGTAAAGCAATGGATAATTCCATGGGCTACACGCCACTTGAGGGTGTTGCGATGTCGACCCGCGTGGGCACAATTGATGTGGCCGCCGCGTTGTCACTCAAAAAAGCGTTGAAGATTGACAGTGATGAGGAATTCCTGCTTTATTTAAATAAAAAATGTGGATTACTTGGTCTTTCTGGTTCCACTGATGATATGCGTGAAATTATCCAAAAACGCGATGAAGGCGACTTAAGAGCGACTATGGCTCATTCCATCTTTGTCTATCGCATCCAAGCTTACGTTGGCCAAATGGCGGCCAGTCTTGGCGGCGTGGACGCTTTAGTCTTTGCCGGCACCATTGGTGAACGTTCGGACGAAATTCGTCATTATGTCTCGCAAAAGTTAGGTTATCTTGGTTTCCGTTTGGATGAAGATAAGAACTTAAACCCAGAGTTCACTGGCAAGCATGCGCTAATTTCGGCTGTTGATAGCAAACCAATTTACATTGTTCAAACCGATGAGACTGCGCAAATGATCAATCGCGCTCAAACGTTTTTAGCCGATTAGTATCGTGATTGAAAAATACGCCCAGATTTAGGGCGTATTTTTTAATCTGAAAAGAATGAACGCTAATTAATAATATT
>CAZAAQ010000003.1:50547-55150 GCA_964483505.1 uncultured Candidatus Saccharibacteria bacterium
TATGTTTTAATGTCGAGATAGCAATCGATATAATGCATCATTTCGTGATCAAAGGTGTATCCTAAGGAACTCATGTCTACTAAGGTAATTTTAATGTCTGTGTAAAACTCATGCTCGGTCAGTCCAGCGAACCAGTTGCCTGGAACGGCTTCGACTAAATTGATGGTTAACTTCATATCGCCGAAATCTTTAAAGAATCCGGCCGGGTATTTCACCATCTCAGCTTTTATTGCGTTTAGCATTTCCCGAATTTTGGTCGTATCGGTTATTGGAGTATAACCACCGCCGCCTGGGCTATAATCGCCGAGCTCGGTCCCATATTTAATTGTGACACCGTAAGTACTTTCCATTGATTTGCGCAAAGCATCATTCGGGTCAGTTACGACTGGCGTCGTTGGCGTAGTACTGCCGCCACCAGTGCTACCACCGCTAGTACTGCCACCGGTATTCGTGCTACCACCGCTCGTGCTGCCGCCAGCGGTTGTCCCACTAGTTTTGCCGCCGGTGCTAGTGCCAGTATTCGTTTTTCCAGTGTTTCCAGTTGAGCCAGTATTGCTGGCACCGGTTTGGCCTTTGGCACTGTCATTCCCCGTAGTGGTGTTAGTGCTGCCACCGTCGGTCTTAGCCGCCCCGCTGTCGGTCCCGTCTTGCACCGTTGTACTATTTCCAGAGTCGTCGACTACTGCAACGTCTTTAGGTGAGTCGCTTAAGACATGTTCGACTTCATTGTTAGTTTTTACGGCGAATAAGACCAATGCTGCCGCACAAGCTGCCAAAGCTAAACTAGCGCAAATTAAAGGGATAAATTTCTTTATTTTTGGTTTCATTTTTTATTTTTGTTAATTTCTATTTTTAGGATAGCATAAACATTTTATTTTTCATACCCCAAATATCTATAGTAAACTAGAACTATGGAGAAATTTTTTGATTACTTTAATCCAAGCCACTACGCGCTAGATTTTAGAATAAATTCAACAAAAACTGAACTGACTGGTGTAGTGAGCATCGATGGAGAAGCTAAAAACAGCACCGTCAAACTGCACGCGGTCGGTTTAAACATTACAAAAGTCTCGGTTGATACTGCTGAGCATGCTAACTACCAATACGCGGATGGCGTCATTCAGATTTTTGACCAATCAATTGGCACTCATCAAATTACGGTTGAATATACGGCGCCGATTACGGCTGATATGCAGGGAGCATATTTATCAACTTACCAGCTTGATGGTCAGGAAGAGCGTATTGTTGTCACGCAATTTGAGTCGCACTATGCTCGCGAATGTTTTCCTTGTGTTGATGAACCAGTTGCGAAAGCAACCTTTGATCTTCGGCTAACTTCAGAAGACCCAGAAGATACGTTGGTTGCGAACATGCCGGTAGCATTCACCATTAATCATCACGATTCCAAAGTGGCCGAGTTCCAGACCACGCCGCGCATGTCGACATATTTAGTAGCTTTTGCGGTTGGCAAATTTATTAATTACGAAGCAAAATCCAAGCACGGCGTAAAAATTACAGCTTACGCCGGCTTGCATCAGAAAGCTGACGACTTGAAATTAGCGACGGACTTTGCTGCTGATGTTCTAGACTTTTATGATGACTTATTTAAAGTCCCTTACCCGTTGCCAAAGTTAGACTTGCTAGCATTGCCAGATTTTGAAGCTGGCGCTATGGAAAACTGGGGACTAATGACCTTCCGCGAAATTGCTTTGCTGGCTGACGATAATTCAGCGCTGGACCAAAAACTTTATGTTGACGTGGTGGTAGCGCATGAAATTTCGCATATGTGGTTTGGCGATTTGGTCACGATGGCTTGGTGGGATGATTTATGGCTGAATGAATCTTTTGCCAATATGATGGAAATCTATGCCACCGACAAAGTACGACCAAATACTGGCGCGTGGGATTATTATTACACTACTTCAATTATGTCCGCTTTGCGTCGTGATTGCTTGCCTGGCGTCCAGCCGGTGCGGGTTGATGTTGGCGACGTGGCGGATATCGCCAACTTATTTGACGGATCAATCGTCTATAGCAAAGGTTCTCGCTTGTTATTGATGTTGATGCGCATTATGGGGGAATACAACTTTTTCAAGGGCATTACGGACTACTTTAACCAACATAAATATGGCAATACGAAAGCCGATGACCTTTGGAGCGCGCTCAGCCCTTACGCTAATTTTGACGTGCGCGAGTTCATGAATCCGTGGCTCACACAACCTGGCTACCCAGTTATCACTGGTACCGAGCAACATCGGTTCTTGCTAAATGGCGAAGCGGAGAATTTTCAATATCCGATTCGGGAATTGAGAGAAGATTTATCGGGTCATTACCTTATTAATCTCAGCGAAGAAGAGCTTGTTAATAAGCTTCAGCACACCAGCGAAATGGGTAAAGAGCAGAAATTACGTCTCTTGATTGACCGACGCTATCTTGCAAAGACTCACATGGTGGCAAGTGCAAGCTTATTGCCGCTTATCAAGAGCTTTACTGGCGAAACTGATCCTGTCATCTGGAAAATTATTTCTAGCATTATTGCTGATTTGAAAATTTTCTTTGAGCCAAAAACCCCTGAGAAGCACCAATTTCGACTATTCTTAAAGGATTTAGTCGCTGGCCAGTACCAACGTTTGGGTGTTGTAGCGCGTCCAGAAGATAGCAATGACGACACCAAATTGCGTCCAATCATTATGAGCATTATGTTGTACGTGAGTGACCCAGATTTTGTGGCTGCCATTGAACAACAGTATATAAATACCGATATTGTGAGCGTAAATCCGAATTTGCGTTGGGTGGTCGGCGCAGTTTTAGTCAAACATCATGACGAACTGTCTCGAAAATATTTTGATTTGTACTGCAACACGGTCGATGCGTCACTGAAACAAGATCTGGCGGATGCTTTGTCGCGGACGCACAATCATGATATCGCGGTCACTTATTTGGACGATATCAAAAACGGCTCCATCCGTCCACAAGACCGATTCGGTTTCTTGCTGCGTCTAGCCGGCAACTATATTGTCAAGGCGGATGTCTTTAATTGGCTATACGCCAACTGGGATTGGCTCGCCACCGAAGAGGGCGACAAGACTATTTCGGATTATCCACGCTATTTTGCCGGGTTAGTCAAAACACAAGCCGAATCAGACCAGTACCACGCTTTTTTCAGCCAGCATGAACAGGATACTACGGTCGCCCGTGATATCAAAGTAGCTTATGCTGAAATTGCGGCGCGACTTGATATCATTGCCTTTGACCACCAAGGTATTTACGATTATTTAGCGAAACAGACGACATCTAACTAGTCAAAAGCCCTTTGAAAGGGCTTTTTTCTGTTAAAAACTCGCCAAAATTATCCCAAAACGCTAAAAAGGTCAGATTTTTGAAAAATCTTTAAAAAATGTCTTGCACAAAAGCGAAAACTACGCTAATATAGGAACAGTTCAATTCAAGTTCATTTCTGAACCACTGAATATAGTTTGATAAATGCGAGGAATATTTAGTAAAACTAACTATATTTTCTTCGACTTGGATTTATCTATTAACAATTTGATTACAACATAGGAAATTTAATTGACGGCACAGTGATTATATTCAATTGAGTATCAATTACTAGCTAAGTCAATGCATAAAAAGGTATACAAGGGCACTGATAGTGGATGCCTTGACATTTACAACCGATGAAGGCCGTAGAACTCTGCGATAAGCTTCGGGGATCTGAGAACAAGATTTGATCCGGAGATAGCCGAATGGGAAAACCTAATACGAGTCATGTCGTATTGCCGTTATCTGAACACATAGGATAATGAGACGGGAACCAACCGAACTGAATCATCTTAGTAGGTTGAGGAAAAGAAAATAACCAATGATTCCGAAAGTAGTGGCGAGCGAAATTGGAACAGTCCAAACCTTAAGATAACCTTACGGGTTAACGCCCAGAGTTATTAAAGGTGTTGCGTGTTTACACAATTTTTATGCTGAGCAGTTAATTTATTTGACCGTTCGGCATAAAAACCAACAGCGTTAACTGAGTGGATAAGCATCACAGTTGTTAGCGGAAGCGTTTGAATGGCGCACCAAAGATGGTGACAGTCCAGTATGCAAAAACAACTGTTTGAACTTATATGTGTTTTCACAAGTAGGACGGGGCACGAGAAACCCTGTTTGAATCCGGCAGGACCACCTGCCAAGACTAAATATTGTAAATGATCGATAGCGAACTAGTACAGTGATGGAAAGGTGAAAAGAACCCCGGGAGGGGAGTGAAATAGATCCTGAAACTCAGTGCCTACAAGGTGTCGGAGCAGACTTCGGTCTGTGACGGCGTGCTTTTTGTAGAACGATCCAGCGAGTTAATTTTGTTGGCAAGGCTAAGTCAAATGATGGAGCCACAGTGAAAGCGAGGGTGAATAGCCCGTCAAGTCAGCAGGATTAGACCCGAAACCGGGTGACCTAACCATGAGCAGGCCGAAGCTGCCGTAACAGGTAGTGGAGGGCCGAACCGCAGTACGCAGTAAAGTGCTCGGATGACTTGTGGTTAGCGGTGAAATGCCAATCGAACTCGGAGATAGCTGGTTCTCCTCGAAATAGCTTTAGGGCTAGCGTC
>CAZAAQ010000004.1:0-2719 GCA_964483505.1 uncultured Candidatus Saccharibacteria bacterium
ACGTTATCGCAGTTAGCAAGCATGGGGTGTTTGTGATAGAAGCAAAAGATTACAATTGCTGGATAACTGGGGACAGCGACCATAAATATTGGAGGGCTTCATATTACGGCGGCCAAAAGGAAAGTTTGTATAACCCAATATATCAAAATAGAAGACACGCATCTCTTATCTCTAAATTAATTAGCGATCAGCGGGTTCCTGTCTATTCCATGATTGTTTTTGGGGATGGCGCAACATTAAAAGATGTTCATGGCGTTCCCCGCCACACTTATGTAGTGCAAAACAGTACAATTATCGACGCCTTAAGAGATTTAGCCAATAGTCCAGCGACATTAAGCGAAGAGTCAGTAAAAAATATTTGTAAAATTATATATCACAGTCGCATCATCCCGGACAATGCCATGCGTGAATCTCACATTAAAAGAATAAAAGATGACACCGGAGAAGGCCGTATTTATAGAAACTCCTAAAAAATTAAACCCGCGGCATAAAGCACCACGGGTTTAATTATGTCTTGCTCAAATCTTACATCAAATTGTTTAAGATAAAATCCGAGCAAAATACTTTGTTGGTGGGCGAGATGGGACTCGAACCCATAATCCGGTAGGGGAAGCAGATTTTAAGTCTGCCGCGTATACCAATTCCGCCACTCGCCCAAATTATTAATGTGTTGGAGGCGCGTACCAGAGTTGCACTGGTCTACGAGGTTTTGCAGACCTCTGCGTAACTGCTCCGCCAACGCGCCGTGAGGTCATTATATCACAACATACTGACCATTCGGGGTGCTTTTGGCTGAACCTATTTTAATCCTAAATAAAAAAATACTCCACACTGGATGAAGTATTTATCAAATCGATTCCCTAAGTTCTGGCGGTCTCTCAACTCCGTCCGAACTCTAACTATATTTTAACGCAAGCATGATGAGTGTCAACATTGATTTTTAGATTTTTTGTGGTATAGTTTCGCAAATTTTAACAGGGGTAAAATGAAATTTTCTATTTACTTTTTCAAAAAGCATTGTGAAATATTATTTATGCTTATTGGCAAACTTTCAAAAATATCATAGAATAAGTGCATATCTTAAAAGGAGGTTTATGGAACAGGAAGGTCTGAAGTTCTACCGTTGCAATACGTGCGGAAATTTATTCTTGGTAATGATTGATCCAGACGTGACACCAGTTTGTGATGGCGTTGAAATGGAAATTCTAAAGTGCAACAATACCGGTGAAAGTGGCGAAAAACACATTCCGATTATTGAAATTGGGCCAGACTGCACAACCGTTAAAGTCGGCATGCAGACACACCCAATGACGGCTGAACACCGGATTGAGTGGATTGCCTTAACTGATGGCGAACGCGTCGAAGTTCAAAAGCTCGGCTTGGCCGAAGCGCCGGTCGCGCGTTTCTCGATGACAAATAATCACAATGGTAAGTTGCGTGCATATTCGTTCTGCAACATCCATGGTCTATGGTCGAGCGAAAAATAAAGCAACCGTTCAAAAAAATCCGCAAGTCTACTGCCCTATTTGCCGATAGGGCAAAATTGGCAGTAGTCGGCGGAAGCTTTTTGTTGCGCAAACCAAAATACGCCTGGAGTTTTGGCGTGATTTTTTTGGTTTTTGCTTATTTGCTCAGCTTTTTTAGAGATGGCAGCAGCAACTGGCAACTGCTCTGGTCTGGTATCAGCGCCAGCCAAAAGTGGGCCATCATTGGGCGTGGGTTTTGCAATATTTTATTTGATTTTACTAGCCTATACGGTATCTTAATTATCTTTATGTCGCTGCTGCAAGCACTCTGTTTGATTTTCTTGGTCTTCGCCTGGCGGCATCGCGAAAAAGACAGTGCCATTGATGGCGCTAGTACTGGCACCATTGCATCTATCTTAGGCTTCGTGGCACTTGGTTGCCCAAGTTGTGGCGTGACGCTGTTAGCGCCCGTTTTTGCCGCTTTAGCAGGAGCTGGAGCCATAACTCTAGCTGAAAGTGCTAGCCGAGTTTTTATGGTGATTGCTTTCCTGCTACTGATTTACACTGTAGTGCAATTAGGCTATGTAGCATTTGTCATTATGAGCGCTGCAAAATATAAGGAGAAACATGAAAAAAGTAATTAGAATCATCGCTATTGTGTTGGTGGTCGGTTTCATTGTTGCCTTAGCCGTTTATAATACCGCACACCCAAACCGCGATAGCTTTAAGCCTTGGAATGCTGCAATGACTATGGGCGATCAAGCTACGGCCGAGCACCATTTTGTGATGTACACTGATATTTTCTGCCCCTATTGTGACAAGTTTTCTGACGCAATCCAGGCCAACGAAGCTGATTTTAAGACCAATTACGTTGAAGGCAAAAAGATTTTCTTTGAAATTCGCGTGACGGATATGAATTACAAATCTGGTCACTCCGAAAACAGCCTGCCAGCTGGCGAAGGTGCCTATTGTGCAGCTAAACAAAATAAGTTTTGGGAATATTACCACGCCATCTTAAGCAAAATCTATAAAGATTATCACTCCAAGGGGATTGGCGTAGACCAATATGCCGAAAAAATCCCCAAACTCGAAATGGATTATTTTTACGCCGCAGCCGATGATGGCAAACTCGATCATGACGCCTTCGTCACCTGTATGGAAAATCATGAGACTAAAAGCGAGTTAGACAAAAATACCACCGTTGCCCAAAATCGGGTCCAAAGTGGCGTGCCGTACTTTGTTTTTGACAAATA
>CAZAAQ010000004.1:2819-4303 GCA_964483505.1 uncultured Candidatus Saccharibacteria bacterium
AACGCAATGACAATTAATATTAAAACTAGTTCCATTTTGGCTCCTTGTGATTATACCTTAATTATATGGGACGAGAAAGCTGAAAAGCAAGCAAATGCCGAGCCGGCTAGATTATGTTAATATTAAAGATATATGAGCCGGTTATACATGTTAGACGAAAGCGAGGATATCGCTAAGGTCGGAAGTTTGGGTGCGCATCTCGCAATGTTGTCTAAAGCAGGCTTTCGCATAGTATCCGGTTTTATTATCCCGTCTGGATTTGCGCTCATTGACGGTATGAGCAATGAAATCCTGCGTTCGTTTGACCGCCTGGAATCAAGAAGTGTTGTTCTGAGAGCTTCCCTGTCGTCACATGATTTAGACGGTGAAGTCATTCGCGATGTCAAACGCGATGTTTTGCTTGACACTGTTACCTACGTCCAAAAAAATGCGGCCCGACATGGGCGGAATGCCGCAATCATTATCCAAAAAAATTTAGCGGCTGAAACTGCCGGCACAATACACTCTATTAACCCAGTGACAAAAGATGCAAAAGAAGTGTTGATTGAGGCCAATCTTTGGATGGGGGATACAGTACTTGGCGGGGAGAATACGCCTGATATGATTTTAGTGGACAAGAATACTGGCTCCTTAGCATTAGAAAGCGAAGAAGAGTCCGAAATCTGCCTCACGCCAGAGCAAGTGCAACAATTACATCGCGTAGTTTGCAAAGTCGAAAAAATCACGCATGGTCCGGTCAGCGTGGATTGGGCATACGATAATGGTATTCTCTACATTTTGCGCGCCCGACCGTTAAATCAGAAACGTTTCGAGGAGTACCAAATATGACCAAAGCTTTACACACAACTTGGATGATACTCCAAAAAGACGGCAAAATTTTATTAGGCATGAAAAAGCGCGGATTCGGGGTCGGCAAGTTAAATGGTATCGGCGGTAAAGTTGAGCCCGGTGAAACAACTGACGAAGCCGCAGTTCGAGAGACTTTCGAAGAAATTGGGGTCAAAGTGACCAAAATGAAGCTCATGGGTGAAATCGTGTTTGATAATCTATATTATCACAACCGGCCAGAGCGCATGATGATGCATTGTTACGTGGCGACTGCTTGGGAAGGTCAGCCAGAAGAGAGCGATGAAATCAAGCCGGAATGGGTAAAAATGTCGGAAGTCCCATACAACAAACTATGGGAAGATGATCAATACTGGCTGCCGGCGATTTTGCGGGGAGAAGAAATCCAAGCTCACTTCCGCTTCAATGCTAAAAACGAAATGCAACCTGAACACTGGGTTAAGCCAAAACCGACCAAAATCGTGATTCGGCTAGACGAGAAAACATTAGGCATGCGAAATTTCGGCCATCCCGAAACTTTTACCAAGCGTTACGCAGCGCGCGCTGTGCTAGTGGATCAAAATTGGCGCGTAGCGTTAATTAATGCTACTAAGCGCGGCTACTATAAGTTACCAGGTGGCGGCATTGAAGATGGCGAG
>CAZAAQ010000004.1:4403-18393 GCA_964483505.1 uncultured Candidatus Saccharibacteria bacterium
AAACGTGAGCTGGAATTCTTAAAAGTCGCGAAACGAGTAATCGAGCAAAAATATGGCAAATAGAATCCCACTGGCCGAAAGGATGCGACCGCAAAAACTGGAAGACGTAGTTGGCCAAGATGCCATTATCGGCGAGGGCAAGATACTCACTGAGATTGTCAAACGACAAGAACCTGTAAATATTATCTTTTGGGGGCCGCCAGGCACCGGCAAAACTACCCTGGCCCGCATCATTGCCAAGGAGTTTAAGGCAGATTTTATTGAGATTTCGGCCGTCACGAGTGGTAAAAAAGACGTCGAGCATGTCGTCGAAATCGCCAAACAAAACTGGAATTTAAAACTCCGCACGGTGCTATTTGTTGATGAAATTCACCGATTCAATAAGGCGCAACAAGACGCTTTTCTGCCACACGTCGAAAGTGGGCTAATTACCCTGATCGGTGCTACGACCGAAAATCCAAGTTTTGAAATTATTTCGCCACTCTTATCGCGTAGCCGCGTGGTTGTGGTCCAGCATCTGAGCAAAGAAGCAATCGTCACAGTATTAAAACGCGCTATTGCCGCGGAACAAGCCGAATCGCGCGTGAGCGCTGAAGCAATTGATTACATGGCTGAACTATCTGGCGGCGATGCCAGATCGGCACTAGGCAATCTAGAGTTGGCCTTGAGCTTATCCGACAAAATCGACACCAAAGCCGTGAAAGCAGCCGCTGGTCGCAGCGTGCCTGGTTACGACAAAAAAGGCGACGCCCATTACGATGATATTTCCGCTTTTATTAAAAGTATGCGTGGAAGCGACCCAGATGCTACACTCTATTATCTCGCGAGAATGATAAATGCCGGTGAAGACCCTAAATTCGTCGCTAGACGCATGGTAATTTTCGCAAGTGAAGATGTCGGCTTGGCTGGCAATGGCGCCTTAGGCTTGGCGCTAGACGCCTTTATGGCTGTAGAACGCGTCGGGATGCCTGAAAGTGGTCTGATTCTGGCCCATGTCGCCGCCGCTTTAGCTAAAGCTAAAAAATCCCGTACAACGGCCGACGCTTGGTTTGCCGCTCAAGATTTAGCCAAACAATCCATGAATTTGCCGGTACCGCTAGCCATTCGTAACGCCCCAACTAAACTGATGAAAGATTTAGGCTACGGCAAAGGTTACAAGTGGGAAGCCGGTTTTCATGCTCCGCAAAGTTACCTGCCGGATGAGATTAAAGATAAAAAGATTTTTAATCAGTCCGAATAATTAGAATTCCACCACTTTTTGATGAGATTTTATACCACTTATGATATAAACCTGAGTTTTTGGTACTTTAAATTGCCGCGAAATTAGCGCAATGAGCGCCGCGTTGGCTTCCCCGTCATGAGCACGCGCCGTCAAAAAGGCCAGATAGCTGCCATCCGGTTGGAGCTCTAGCCGGTTCGATTGCTTCGAACCTGGCTTTACCCTGATACTGAGCCTTGGCATGGCCTACTTTTGACCGTAAATCACCTGATTAGCGCGCAACCAACCGTCTAATGACCCGCCATCTAGATATTGGCCTTGAATTGGCAGCACGTGGATGCGACCACCGGCTTTGATATGTTCAATAATCGGGTCAGTAATCAGATATTCCTGATCTTTTGGGCCGAAATCATGACTATGACAATAATTCACAACACGATTGAGCAATTCTGTCGACATAATAAACTTGCTGATGTTAATAAAATTGCTTGGAGCGTTCTCTTTCTTCGGCTTCTCATAAATGCCGTCTAGCAGGCCATCTTTAATGCGTAAAACGCCATAGCGTTCCACTTCTTCCATCGGAATTTCGGTTGCTAGCATAGCAGAATCGCTGGCGTCCACAACCAACTTGGTTAGACGGGCCAAATCAGAAGATCCGTCCGCATTGTAGCTAAAATCATCGCCCATCAACACGGCGGTTGGTTCGTGAATGTCAAATTCTTCAACGGCCTGAGCAACTGGTTCGGCGTTGCCGTAACGCAAATCAACGTCTTTTTGAGCAAAGAAATGGATTTGTACGCCATCTCGCGTAGTGTCAGCAAGCGTGAGCTTGTCGGATTTACCTCGTGCAATCAAATAGTTTGTTAGATGTTCATTTTCGGCATAGTAAGCCTTAATTTGGGAGAAAGGTTTCTCATCAATCACGATATAAATATCATTGATACCAGCCTTGACGCAATCTTCAACCACATAGTCGACTAATGGTCGGTTGCCGATTGGCAACATAGCCTTTTCAATTACTTTAGTAATAGGCAAGCGGCGAGTGCCCCATCCGGCCACTGGAATAATTGCTTTATCGATCTGCATAGGAAATACCTCCGTCTGTTTTTTACAGTTTAATGTTTTTTGCGGTTTTTGACAATGAAATAGAAGTTCCAAATAGTCAGGTAAATAAAATATGAGGCCGCAATCGCTTCATAAACGCTGGCGTAGGCATATTGCGAACGCGTAAAAACATAAGTTACGATAGCCGTAACTGGGGTCACAATCAGAGAAAGCGCGATGTAGAGAATAACCTGTTTTTCGCTCAATTTGTTTTCAACGTCTTGAATGCAGGCAACTTTTTGCAAAATAACTAGCAATGCCATCGCACTGAGCGCAACCATGCCAGATCCGATGCCAGGCAAAAAGCTGGCCCCAATCGCAATACCGTCTAAAATGCCGCCAAAGATGCCAAACAAATTTAAGCCGATGAGAGCGGCCAATCGTGGCGAGCGATGGCGTTTTGCGCCTTTCACGTGCTTGACATGGGAATTGTCTAAGCATGCCGCAGACAGTAAATAATGACGGCAAATCGACAATTCATGCTCGATTAAAATTAGACCAGTACAAATTAAGACCGCTAAAAGAATGGTTAACGGCCAGCCCAAAACTGTCGTAGCATTCGGCAATAAAAATGCAAATACGGCCGCTAGCAAAAACAGCAAGCCAAGCCCAAGACCATATTTATGGATGATGGTCGCCAAATCGCTGCCCATCGTAAACAATTTAATTCCGCAGAATACCACAAAGCTGGCTAGCACAATCAAGGCAGAGACCAGCATAATTTGTTCGTTCATTAGTTTTGCTCCTTTATAATGCTGGGCTGCCAGACATCTGCTGGTTCCACGCCTAATAATTCAGAGATAGTAGCAGCTAAATTAGCTAATCCCAAATCGCCCGACACTGGTTCGTATTTGTGGGCATTTTCCGTGTTATCGACAAAGATGCATGGCACTTTGTTAGTGGTATGCGCTGTTTTCGGTACACCATTGGCATCCGCCAGCTCTTCGGCGTTACCGTGGTCAGCCGTAATAATCGTAATACCACCCAATCGATTAACCTCCGCAATAATGCGTTTTAGTGAAAGGTCAATGGCTTCCATAGCCACAATTGTTGGCTCCATTTCGGCAAAATGCCCCACCATATCACCACCTGGATAATTAACGCGCAAGAATTGGTATTGATTGCTCCGGATTGCGCCAATTAGCTTATCGGTGATTTCCGCAGTTTTCATCCAAGGACGCGTGTCAAATGGCTCCGTATAAGATGGCACTTCTTCTTCAACTTCGCCGTTTGGAACTGTATGGCTATTACCGTTGAAGTAATAAGTAATGTGACCAAACTTGACTGTTTCGGAGATAGCGTACTGTTTAATGCCATGATCTGCCAAATAATAGCTCAACGGGCGTTTGAAAGTCGGCGAGCCAACTAGCCGATATTGCGGCACGTGCGTATCCTCATTGTATTCAGTCATGCCGGCGAAGTACACGTCAGGACGGCGGACCCGGTTAAAATATGGAAAGTCATTATAAGTAAAGGCCATCGCCATCTCAAGCGCACGATCAGCCCGAAAATCGAAGTAGATGCAAGCATCTCCATCGTTAATTTTGCCAACGGCAGTACCGTCTTTCGCCACCACAAACGCTGGCATATATTGGTCCTGCAGCCCTGGCACCTCACGGCGAAAAGTCTGCACGGCTTCAGTGGCACTAGCAAATTGCCGAGCATCACCGAGCACAGAGGCATGCCAACCGCGCTCAACCATGCCCCAGTCGTTCTCATAACGATCGGCCGTAATCACCATGCGACCACCGCCGGAAGCGATTTTGTAGTCTGGGTCACCAAGTTCATGGACAAAGTTCTCAAACCGCTGGATATATTTCGGTTCGCTTTGCGGCGGCACATCGCGGCCGTCCATTAATGCATGCACGCGGATTCGTGCGATACCTTCTTTGTGCGCTTGCGCTAGCATCTTTTCCAGATGCGAAATATTCGAGTGAACATTACCGTCGCTAAAAATACCCATAAAATGTAGCGTGGAGTTGCGCGTTTTAACCCGCTCAATAATGTCGTGCCAAACCTGACCTTCAAAAATCTGGCCCGTCTCAACTGCATTTTCTACCGCAGCGCTACGCTGCAACACAATTTCGCCCGTACCAAGTGCGTTATGACCAACTTCACTATTGCCCATATCATTAGCTGGGACGCCAACATATTTGCCGGCAGCCCCTAGCCGTACCCATGGATACTTATCCATTAGCTCATTTAGGGTCTCTAAATGCGCCTGCCGAACGGCATTGTAGTTCTCATTATCAGATAGGCCGACGCCGTCCATGACAACTAGCACGACCGGACCTCGATATTTCAATTCGCTCATGTTTTTAGTATAACACGAGCCATATGGCCGGTCGAACCGATTGCTTAGTTGACTTTTTATGCTTTCTGTGGTATAATTTTAGAGTTATGAAGCGTGTGATGCCAGAGAATAAAAAGGCTGCCATTGATATCCTGAGCAAGGGTGGCATTTTGGGCGTGCCGACTGAAACCGTTTACGGCTTAGCCGTAAAGGCGGACAATACGCCAGCGATTCGCAAATTATTAGACTTAAAGCAACGCCAGATTGGCAGCGGCAAAGTTTTGACCATGATGGTGGCCGATGTTGACCAAATGTCGCAATACGCCTTGATGGATCACCGCTCACTAGTATTATCTAGGCACTACTTCCCAGGTGAATTAACTCTTATCTTGCCAAAACGCCGTGCTTACCGACATCCATACTTTGATAATTTTCAAACTATCGGCATTCGAATTCCAGATCACGAATATATGCTGGAATTATTAAAACAAACTGGTCCGTTGCTAGTAACCAGCGCCAACCCACGCGGTGAGGCGCCCTGCCGTAACAGCAAAGAGCTTGAGGCTCGATTGCCAGATGTAGACGGAGTTGTCAAAGGTGTATCCGGCGGTAATATTCCATCCACCATTATCGATTTGACTGACGATGAGCCAAATGTGATTCGCCAGGGTGGTTTGCTCGTCGTACGCTACACTTTCTAATATTTATGAACAAAATAGAGCCGGCTTGACGCCGGCTCTATTCGCTGTTACGCGCCCACCCTGGGGCACATTGGTTTGTTTTAATCCGCTGTTTATTTTTGTTTCTAGTCTCCACACTTTCCACATATTTCAGTGGAACCCCGTGAAGCGTACCAGCTTGGTTTTATTAAATCAGGCTTAAGCGTAAGCGTCAAGCCGTCACCCCTATTGGGCGTTGTAAATTTTACTCAATCCAATCGCCGTTGTCGTCTTCAAGGTCATTGTCACCAATGGCCAAAATCGCGTTGCGCTCGCCTAACTGATAACGATTATGATGCGCGCGATGATTAAGTGCCGCTTTGTTCAGCGTGATCACCGGCAAATCGGCATTTGGCTTCGCAGCTGCTTCGACGGCGGCTTCTTCGGCTTCAACCTTAGCAATCATCTCTTTCAGTGCCCGCAAAACTTCCGTCAAACCCTGATGAGCCGAAGCAGAGATTGCCATAACTCGAGCTTTACGATTCTGTTTCAGAATGCTGTCGGTCTGCATTTTGATAATATCAGCATCAACGCCCTCAGTTTTGGTTAGCACAACCAACTCCGGACGCGCGGCAAGTTCCTTGGAATATTTCTTCAATTCGCCGCGAATATCTTTATAGGCTTTGCCAGCATCATCGTTGTAAACATCAATCAGATGCATTAAAACTTTCGTTCGCTCAACGTGACGCAAGAATAAATCGCCAAGTCCTTTCCCCTCTGAAGCGCCCTCAATCAAACCCGGAATATCGGCAATTAAAATGTCCGATCCGTCGATGTGTGCCACGCCAAGGTTTGGCGTTAATGTCGTGAATGGATAATCGGCAATTTCTGGGCGCGCGTTGCTGACCACAGACAGAAAAGTAGACTTACCGGCATTTGGAAAGCCAACCAGCCCCACATCGGCCAACAACTTGAGTTCTAGGTCAGCATCAAAGGCCTCGCCTGGGTTACCCAATTCGGCAACTCTTGGTGCTTGACGAGTCGATGAACGAAAATGCCAGTTGCCGTAGCCGCCGTCGCCACCATGCGCAACAATGGCGCGCTGTTCGTCAGCCGTTAAATCGGCAATGACTACGCCGTCACGCTTCACAACGGTACCAACCGGAACTTCGACAATCAGGTCTTTGCCCGACTTGCCAAAACTTTTCTGACCAGTACCTGGTTTACCGTCTTCGGCGATTAATTTGGGCTGAAAACGGAAATCAATCAGTGTGTCACAGTCTTTGCTGGCCACAAAAACTACATCGCCACCTTTGCCGCCATCACCACCATCTGGACCGCCTTTTGGAATATATATTTCCCGACGAAAAGAGATGGAACCATTTCCGCCCTTACCGGCTCTGATATAGACTTTTGCAGTATCAACAAACATAATAAACTATTTTAACATATTTTCTGATAGTTGTAAAAAAGAAGTTCTTTACTTGTGCGCGTAAATATAGTTATAAGACAACGCATCAGACCAATCCATCGTCGATTGATAAACGTGGTTATACTTACCATTTGGACCAGAGATGTTCATTTCCTGAATCGTAATTGAATTACCAGCGCTAATGCCAGTAACCACTGCGACGTGGCCATAGTAACCGCTAGTAGATTGCATCACAGCGCCATAAGCTGGTGTACGACCAGTATAATAGCTACCGCCAAGTGTTGAGACCCAGCTACGGGCATTACCGATAGCACCGGTTGGAAGCCAGTATTCTGACGACATATTATTACGGCGCCAATACCAGACAAACCAAGTACAGTTACCGAAAGCACCAGGGTTATTTTGCCACGACGTAGATTTGTATACGCTGGCCCAATAGCTATAGCTACCGACCTCGGTCATATTATGGCGGTTACCCGAGTCAGATACATAGGTATAGGTATAAACTGGGCGTGGAGTTGGCGCGACATATTCTGGACGCTCTTTTTCTGGCAACACGCCGCCAGGTAGCAAAATCATCTTGCCGCTAGTCAAACTGCTGCCTTCTAGATCATTGTAAGAAATAATTTCTGCTGCATTAGATTTGTACTTCGAAGCTAGAGAATCGACCGTATCGCCATCTTTAGTGGTGTAAATAATGCCAGCGACACTCGGGAGGTAGATGGTACTGCCAACCGTAAGGTCTTCCTTCTTCATGCCATTGCTCCAACGAATCTGGTCTTTGGTAGCCTTCAAATCATAGGTCTTAATCAACGAATCTAAGGTTTCGCCATCAGCAACGACATGCGTAATGACGCCGCGGTTTAGGTTTGAGGTATCGATGACACTAGGTTTCTCAACTACGGTCGTATCGGTAGTGCTGACAGTGCCAGTACTTTCATAGATATTGTTGACGGTAGCGTAATTTTCGCTAATGGTCGAGGTTGAAGGCAAAGCAATCGTGCTAGCGATGTTGGCGACCGTATAAGATTCAGAGACTTGGTCAGAGGTGACAACAAAATTAGATTCGTCAAAAGATGCTGCAATCGACGTTTTATTATCATCGGCTTTGGTTTGAGAGCCAAAAAGCATCAACGCAAAGACTAGCGCAAAGCTAGCTACGTAAGGAAATGTTTTTAAAAATATAATTTGAAATCTTTTCATAGATAAAATTACATCGTCTGCCCACACACGATGTGGTCTTGATAATTAAGCCACAAACTGGTTATGTCTTTTTTAAAAAGCCTTTTTGATTATAACACAATTATGTTTTTTACAAAAGTTGGCAGAGTTTTTGACAATGCGCTTTGATGTTTTGCTCATGCTCGGCGTAAGTGTTAGCATAGTACATTTTGCCATCATCACCTGTCAAGAAAAAGAGATAATCGCCAGAAGCAGGATTGGCCACTGCCTGGAGCGCGGCTTCGCCAGGGTTTGAAATTGGGCTTGGTGGCAATCCGGTGCAAGTCCGAGAATTCCAAGGGCAGCCGATGGTTTTAAGATAAGACAAATCATTTTTGTCGCGATTCGGGTTGAGCTGGTCGGCGCGGTAAGCAATGATGGCATCGGACCCCAAAGTCATGCCTTTACGCATACGGTTTAAAAATACTTTGGCAACTTGCGGCATGTCACTCTTTAAGCTGCCAGATTCGCGCTGGACGACCGAGGCTAAAGTGATTCCCTGATAGAGACTCAGCCCTTGAGTTTGGTATTTCGTCGCCAACTGATCTTTTTCAACCACATCTTCCATTTGGTCAAAAGTCTTATTGAGGACATCAGATACGCTAGCAGTTTTGAAGAAATTATAAGTATCGCCATAGATGTAACCTTCCACGGTAGAATCGGCGGGACGAGTCGCAAACATGGCTTGGTTATAAGTAGCTTTTAAGGCAGCATCAATCTCTTCTGAAGTATAGCCGAATTTTAATAATCTTGTCTTGGCACTCATTACCGTGCCGCCAGGCAAAAATGTAATCGTAAAGGTCTCTGCATCAGCACCCGCATTGAAAATATCCACCAATTCCGCAACTTTCATGCTCTTTTTTACTAAATATTTACCAGATTTCAGAGTCGCACTACGACGCTCTAATTTGAGATAGAGATTGAAAGCTAACGACGATTTAATAATGCCTTTGTCTTGTAGACTGGTCGCAATTTGAGTAGTTGTTTCACCACTAGCAATTTCAAAATTAATCGGGTCGTCTTTGCAGTCTGAAGAATCGGAAGTAGTTGGGCAGGTCTGGCCAACAGCGCGGAGCGACACCTTATACCAAATAATGCCGCTAAAGATAATAATGACGGCAATTAGAAAAATAACTAGCAATACAAAACCAACCTTTTTTGAGGCCTTCGGATTGCCACGGTGTTTGAAGATTGCCATATAATTACCCTCTCTGCGTTTTAGTTAATTCTTGTTCAAGCATAGAAAAATCTGCGCTCTCGAGAAAATCTTGCAGAATAATCGCGGCGGCTTCAGCGTCAACTTTGCCACTAGTACGATCCTGGCGATTAAGCTCATGGCCAGCATCGGTAAGATATTGTTCGGCTGCAACAGAGGTCAGTGATTCGTCTTGAAACTTAACTAGCGGTTTCGGCAAGCCACAACTCATAAAGTAATCACCGAGCGATGATATAAAATCTTGGACCAAACGGCTCTGTGCGGTTTCTTCCCCACTATTGTTGCGCGGCAATCCAGATACGATTAAATCAGCTTGTTCCAACTTAAAGCGATGGGCAATCGCTGCTTTTTCGTTGCCATCCACCATGATAGTCTCACGAGGGACAGCAATCCGCACCTTAGTATCGGCGTAAGCCACGCCGATACGTTTTGTGCCAACATCTAATGCGATAAGACGCATCAATTACTCAACCTTAAGTTCGATCGTCAATTTGTTTGGATCGCTAGGGATAGAGGTTACCCAGAAGAATGAGGTATCGATTTTGACGTCGCTCACGCCGTTGATGGACTTGAGCATGGTTTTGACTTCGCCAATTTTCTTGCCGAGGCTCTTTTCTGAAACCATTGCCTCAGTCACGCGAGGACCGGTCTTGACCGTACTCTTTAGTTTAGCCGTGTAGGTGTTATCTGAACTCTTAAATGATTCAAAGAAAGCCTTATTTTTGTCGCTCTCAGAAGAAATGCCAGTTGAATAGATTTCTTGCGTATCGTCGCCAAGACTTGCTGTAACTTTAGCTTTAATGAACTTTTCGGCTTCGGCGCTTTCGACGGCAAAAATCTTATAAGTGGTCTTTTTGACGACCTTTGGCGTCACACCATCGCCAACTTCTTCGTTGAGAGCCGGCGAAGATGTAACTTGACCGCCATCGGCATTGAAACTGCTAGAAATCAATAGATAATCTTTGCCAAATTGGCTTGAAAGATCAGAGCGCGCTTCAGATTCGCTAGAGGTATCTAGCGTCGCCTCAGCTTTGTCGATATCTTCTTGCGAAACTACCTTAACCATCTTGCTAGTACCACCAATCATCGCCGAACTTTCGGTGACATTATATCCGCTGCCCGGATCAGTCCAGCCGCTAGTAGCCGCCGCGATATTATATTTATCACCGTTTTCGGCAGCAACTACGCTAACTGATGTGGTAATCGCGGTAGTGAGATTGCAAGACAAAGCGCTCGTATAAATTTTGCAATTAGTAAGGTCGACATCCTTTGTCGTGACGGAGCGCAATGCGACCGCAGCGGTCGAAACGAAGGTCAGGCCATTATATGAAAACTTAGATCCGGATGGGATAGTAATTTCATTCGCCGTGGCTGAACTGGTGCTGCTGCCAGATAATATTACTGGATTGGTGCGAGATAAAGTAAGTTTGCCGCCAGCCTTGGTACCTTTATCAACTTCACCCGTGGCCACAAAATCAGCAGACGCAGTCTTTTCGATGCTTTTCTCTTCCATGTAGAAGGTACCATTTTCAGCATCGGCGCCGTCTTCTTTAGTCGTGAATTTGACTGATTCCGAGAAATTATTCTCACTCGTTTTAATCGAGACAGTGATCTTAGCGGCTGGAGCAATTACTAGCGCCCAGAAGCAAAAACCAATGATTAAAATTACGGCAATAACGCCAGCAATAATCTGTTTTTGATATTTTTTAAAATTTGGGACTTTGGTTTTTTTACGCTTCTTATCATCGTCCGAAATATCGTCGTCATCTAACTCAACTTCTTCGGTCTGGTGCGCGCGACTAGCCGGTTTTGATTGCGGAGCATCGTCATCTTTATGCACGGCAATCTTATGGACTGATTTTTCGTCATCATCAGTGTTATCCGTTTTAGTCGGGGTGTCATCTTCTATCACATTGTCGTCAGCAGGCTCGTCTTCCTCAGACTCGTCAATGTTATTGGCATCAACTAACTCTGGTTTGGTCTGGAGATTTTTGGCGACTGGCATATTCACGGCTGCAGCAAGTTTTAGTAAAGCTTCATCCGTGCTAATTAAGACAATGGTTTTACCGTTCTGTACGGCGACTTTAGTAATAAGCTTGAAGTTAACGGCGCTATGAAGCACTCCGGCCTTTTTTGGTGGAACCAGCGCCACAATTTTAGTTTTAGAATTTTTTATCTTCGAGAGAATATCTGTAATATCATATTCCGGCTCGATATAGATGACGTCTTTATTCATAAGCTATATTATATAAGAGCCCAAAAATTTACGCAAACTATAAAAAGCTTGTGCTAATATATTAATAGATGCTACCTTGGAAAAAGAAGAAAACTACCACAAAAAAGGTAGAACAGTCACAGCCACTTGCCGCCACGAAGAACATCGAAAAAAACCTGAGCGAATTGGTCATTCAGTCCGTACATGAAGGCATCGTGATTCTGGCACCAAATGGAAACATCCGCTTATCAAATCCAGCTGCTGAAGCAATGATTGGTCGTAGCGCCGAAGAATTGAGTGGGATGTATTTTGATTCCGTTATTAATTTATTAGATAAGACCGGCAACCGGATTAGTGAGACAAGAAACCCAATTAAGATTGCCATAAACACTGGTGATTTCAGTGAAACGCGAGATTTGGACTTAGTTGCTGGCGACAGCAATAAAGTAACGCCAGTTTCCATCATTATTACCCCGCTAAAGGACGCTAATCCTGGTTTGATTGTAACTTTTCGTGATATCGCAAAAGAGCTCGAGGAGGAACACGAAAGAAGTGATTTTATTTCAACAGCTAGCCATGAGATGCGGACACCAGTAGCAAGCATTGAAGGCTATTTAGGGCTAGCAATGAACCCGCAAACTGCAACCGTGGACAGCCGAGCGCTGAGTTATTTAACCAAAGCACATGAGGCCTCAATCCATCTTGGCAAGTTATTCCAAGATTTGCTTGATACTTCAAAATTAGACGATGGAAGGATTACTCCACGTTTTGAGCCAGTTGAAATTGTTAACTTAGTCAAGCAATACGGTGATGAAATGATTCCAAATATCACCAAAAAAGGATTGGGGTACCAGTTCGGTAGCGGCACCGTAGATCAACAACTTGGTGGCGGCAAACGAATTGAGCAGATTATCTACGCTAGTGTGGATAAAGCTTTTTTGCACGAAGTCGTTAACAACCTAATCGAAAATGCTATCAAATACACGAATACTGGTTGGATTATCGTCAATGTAAAGGCTGATAATTATAACGCGCAAATCGTAGTGGAAGATACTGGTATCGGTATTCCCCGCGAAGAGCTGACTCATGTATTCCAAAAGTTCTATCGTGTCGATAACCGCGACACGAGGGAGATTGGTGGCACCGGTTTAGGCCTCTATTTGGTCAAACAACGCGTTGAAGCCATGAACGGTCGGATTTGGGCCGAAAGTGAGCTCGGCAAAGGCACGCGCTTCATCGCAATGTTCCCGCGCTTGTCTTCAGAAGCCTATGAACAGCAGAAGTTTTTAATAGATAACCAGGCCGAGCAGGACCGTAATAAAATCTAGCATTTTAAGCATAACCATTATAAAATATACTTATTATGACCAAGATAATGTTAGTCGAAGACGATAAGTCTTTGCGAGAAATATATAGCATCCGGTTGGTCGCCGAAGGTTATAACATTGTCTCTGCTGGAGATGGGGAGGAAGCTCTCGATCTCGCCGTGCAGGAAAAACCAGATCTCATCATTGCGGACGTGATGATGCCAAAAATCTCTGGTTTTGACATGTTAGACATCTTAAGGTCGACTCCGGAAACCAGCAAAATTAAAGTAATCATGATGACGGCACTTTCGAGCGACGAGCAGCGCCAGCGCAGTGAAGCTTTGGGCGCGCAACGCCATCTAGTTAAATCCCAGGTAGGAATTGAGGACGTCGTAGCCGCCGTGCATGAAGTGCTAGGCGATAAGCCTAATACCGATGCGCAAGCAAATATTAACACACTAAACGCTACTTCCACCCCGACCGGCAAAGCAGCCGCAGCCATTACGCCAGTCACAATTGGCCAAGATCCGGCAACTTTGCCACAAGACCAAACTGCCACACCAGTACAACCGCAGGCACCTTTGCCACAGCCGCAGGCGCAGCAAGTCGCGCCGACAGCTCCTACAGCTACTGCAGCGCCAATGGCACCGATGCCACAACAACCAGCCGTGCAAAATGGAGAAAATCCTGTAAATTTTAAGCAAGCTCCTGTCGTCATGCCGACAGCCAGCCCGTCTAATATACAAAATACTTCGGAAAGAGTATCACCGCAACAGCCGTCAGCTGCAATGGAAGATGGCGGACGTCGTAGCACTAATGGCGAGCGAGTGCTCCAACCAATTAACGACCCGAATCTCGAAAAGGCTCGGGAAGATATGTCGAAAAAAATGGACGAAATGCTTGATAGCAATGCGCCCGTGAGAGTAGAAATTAATACTAATTCAGCTAGAGAAGCTATTAAACCAAAGACTGAGACTGAAAAAGAATTCGTCGCTTCAGCTGAGAGAATTGCCACAAGCGTGCCGGTCAAAACGGAAGAAGTCGTTAAGCCAACTGGCACCATCGCAACTGCAAATGCGACCCCAGCTCCGGCACCAGTCGCAACGAGACCAGTTGCGCCAGTACCAGCTAAATCAATAGAAATGCCACAATCATCCCCTGCCCGCCCTGCCGTTGTCGTACCGCCAGCAGTGACTATGCGCCAACCAATGGTGCAGCCAGCAGCGCAACCAGCAGCAGCGCCAAAGCCAATGATGTCGGTTCAGGTACCAGCCGCCGCAAAACCGGTGTCACCAGCGCCACAGCTTTCCCCAAAACTGGCTGC
>CAZAAQ010000004.1:18493-36831 GCA_964483505.1 uncultured Candidatus Saccharibacteria bacterium
AACTGCACCAACTCCAAGCGAGAATAACGCTGAGGCTTCATTGCAACCAACCGTTGCGCCAATTACGCCTGGCTATGTAGCCGATTTGGAAGAACAGCTCAGCCAAGACACAAGCAGCGCCGAGGCTAACAATAACCCTTTAGCCAAGCAAATGATTGCTGATTTAAGAAACGACGCCATCACAATTGCGGCAATGCGCGCTAGAGCTAAACAATTAGAAAATAAGCCCGCTGCGGCGCCCGAAACAGAAGTCGAGTTGCCGTCAAGCTTAATCGACGAGAATTTACCGGCAAGTCCTAATATCGCCGAAGGTGCCTAGATATAAAGGATAGCAATGGAAGAAATTCGAATCAACAAATACATTGCCACTAATTTTGGTATCTCACGCCGCGAGGCCGACATGATGGTTGAACAAGGAAAAGTTTGCATCAATAGCAAGCCGGCTGAGATTGGCGCTAGGGTCAAGCCGGGCGATAAAGTCGAACTGTCCGGCAAGGAGCTAGCAACCCAAAAGATGACTTACATCTTATTTCACAAACCAGTTGGCTATGTTTGTAGCCGTAAAAAACAAGGCGAAGCCCCAACTTTATATGACTTATTGCCGCCAGAGTTACGCGAATTAAAAACGGTTGGTCGATTAGACAAAAATTCTTCAGGCATTTTGCTACTTACTAATGATGGCGATTTTACCTTCCAAATGACGCACCCAAAATTTGCTAAAACTAAGATTTATATCGTCGAAATTGACCACGATTTAGCACCGCTGCATCAACAAATGATTACCGATTATGGCATCAATCTAAATGACGGAATCAGCAAGCTTGGCTTGACGAGGTTGAATGAAGACAACCGACGGCAATGGCAAGTCGAAATGAGCGAAGGGCGAAACCGCCAAATTCGACGCACTTTCGATGCTCTCGGCTACAAAGTAATATCGTTGCACCGAACTAATTTTGGCCCATACGCGATTGGCAATTTGAAGCCAGGCGAATGGCAAGAAATTGAAATTAAAAAATAGACTGCCATAACAGTCTATTTTTTGATACGGCAATTTTAATTCTTTAGCAGTCGCGCAAGTTTAGCTTTAATGCTGTTATCGTTGCCAGTGCCGATTAGCGTGTCAATCCCAACACGCAGTAGACCCATCGCGGTGATAAAAGTGTGATCAAGCTCACGGTCCGTGTCGTTGACAATACCTGGTATATCCGTTGGCTCGATCAAACTAATAATTGGCCGGCGGGCAAATGGCAAATCCTTATACCAATCGCCAGTAGCAAGAATTTCGGGAATAGCACTTAAGCTAGCGCCACCACCGCAAAGTAGGATTTGACCTGGTAAGGTCTCTACTTGGTCAAATTCTTCAATGGCCAGTTCAACACCAGCTTGCCAAACGTCAAGGTTGCGAGCGATGGCTTTATCAAATTTTTCGCGCAATTCTGGCTTCATGTTAGGATTTTCGCTCAATAATTTCAATTTTTCAGCATCCTCAAAACTGAGGCCTAAGCGTTCAGCAACTTGATGCGTGAAGGAGCGACCGCCAATTGAAAACATCTTAGTGCCGTCGACGCCGCCATCGTCTACCACGGCAATATCGGTCGTGCCGCCGCCGATGTCCATGACAATGCCAGAAAAGTTCGAATCAATATTATCGCCAAGACAAGCGCGGCACACCGCAAACGGCTCTACCGCAATCGTGACGAGATCTAGTTGTAATTCATCACAAACGCGTTCAATTGCAGAAATATGCACGAGTGGCGCAAAGGCTGTATAAATCTGGACAATGACTTCTTTACCCTTGAACCCAATCGGGTTAGTGACTTTATAACCATCAATGCGCAACGAAACCAAAGCGGAGTTGATTAGCCGCACTTCGACGTCTGGATTATTAGTTTCCATCGCCACTTCGCGCCGCGCACGCTCACCGGCTTTTTGCTGCACTTTTTTAATGATGCGTTGCATTTCTTCGTCGTTAATTGGCGTGTTGGCATCATTGCGACGGTAACGGATGGAAGCCGTATTGCCTTTAATCAACTCACCAGCAATGCCGACGACCACTTCTTTGGAACGCACGTTAGCCATGTCTTCGGCCTTAATTAAAGCCTCTTCGCAAGTTTTAGCTACGCCTTGAATATCCGCAATAGCACCATTTGACATATTGGTTGGCGCCTCATGGGATTTGCCAACGCCCACAATGCTAATCGTGCCACGACTCTTTTTAGCAATTAACGCTTTAACATATTCAGTGCCAATATCCAATGCCAGTAAATAATCATCACTGTTATTAAGTGGTTGGGCGTCATTTGCCTCCGAAGTTTTTCGCGACAATATACTCATGCTTTTATTCTATCAGACATTTCTGAAAATGGCTGGACTATTCAAGAATCGCCTTGATGCGGCGCACGCCATGGCTGGAAGATTCTTCCTTTACAATTTTGAAATGTCCAAGCACGCCAGTATGTTCGACATGCGGACCGCCACAAATTTCGCGTGAGACTGGAGTATTAAAATCACCAATTGTGTAAACGGTCAAATTATCTGGATATTTATCCCAGAATTGACCATGAGCTTTGAGAACATCACGGGCATAATTTTTATCGTATTCGGCATGCACTACTGGCAAATCTTGCGCAATCCACTCGTTGACTTGCGCTTCGACTTTAGTTAATTCTTCTGGCGTAACTTTGCGGTCCAAGTTGAAATCAAAGCGAATGCGTTCGGCCGTAATGTTGGAACCTTGCTGACCGATGTTCGCGTCAACTATTTTCTGCAGTGCCGCCAGCATCAAATGTGTAGCAGTGTGATATTTGGTCGTTTGCTCACCATGATCTTCGAGACCACCCTTAAACATGCCCTTGCTGGCAGTTTTACTGCGATCGCGCTGTTCAGCTAAAGCGGCATCGAATTCATCTCGCCAATTGTCCGATAGGGCGATGCCCTCGCGATAGGCTTCCTCAACCGATAATTCCAATGGAAAACCATAGGTATCCTGCAGCATAAACAGCTCTTTGCCAGTTAAGCCCTGATCTTTGAGTTTATGGAGCTCCTTAATACCGTGTCGCAAAGTTTTACGGAAAGCTTGTTCTTCATTGTTTAGCACTTCTAGCACCGTTTCGCGATGAGTTAAAATGCTAGATGGTAAGTCGCGGTAATTTTCTTCAATGCGTGGCAAAATTTCGGACATGAAATCTTGCTCAATGCCTAAGTTTAACGCCTTTAAAATAGCGCGGCGAATCAACCGACGTAAAGCGTAGCCTTGCTGCTTGTTTGATGGACGCAGGCCCTGTGCGGTTAGTAAATAAGCACCACGCAGATGATCGGCAATTACCCGCATCTCACCAGTATTCGACTCGTAGCTTTTGCCAGATAGTTCAACCAGCTTATCGACAATTGGCTTGAGCAAAGAAATTTGGAAGACATCATAAGAATCCATCGCTGCTGCCGCAATCCGCTCGAGTCCACCACCGAAATCGACGTTTTTGTGCTCTAGTTCTTCAAAGCCACCATCTTCTTTACGACGATATTGCATGAAAACCTGGTTCCCAATTTCCATAAAACGCGCGCCGTCTGAGGCTGGGTGTGATTTCCCATATTTTTCAACATCTTGATGTTCTTCGCCAAAATCATAAAAAACTTCCGAATCTGGTCCGCAAGGATCGCCGATTGGCGTCTCGTCGATACCGCCCGCTCGGCTCCACCAGTTTTCTTTATCATTATAGAAGAAGATACGCTCGTTGCCTTTGATGCCCCGCTCATCACCAGTTTTGGCTGAACCAATTTCGGCAATCTCGGCGGTTACGCCGGCTTCGCTAAAAACTTGTTGCCAAAGTTTTGCGGCTTCATCATCTCGCGGGATGCCATATTTTTCATCGCCAATAAAGCAAGTGACGTAAAGTTTGTGCGGGTCTAGACCAACTTCCTTGGTCAAAAAAGTAAAGAAGTTGCGAATTTGTTCTTCTTTGAAATAATCGCCAAGTGACCAGTTGCCAAGCATCTCAAAAACGGTAGTATGACGGGGATCGCCCACATCGTTGATGTCTTGAAGGCGAAGGCAAGGCTGAGAATCCGTTAAACGTTTCCCGGCTGGATGCGGCTGACCAAGTAAATAGCTGAGCAATGGCTGCATGCCAGAGCCAGTAAAGAGAGTGGTCGGGTCGTTTTCGAGTACTAGCGGAGCGGGCTGAACGACAGCATGGCCTTTACTTTGCATATAGTCTAAATATTTTTGGCGGATTTCACTTGCATTCATGGGCTCAATTATACCATAGCAAGATAAGAGCGACACTTAAAAGCCGTTTTGTTTGACTATATTGTGATAATATGTTATAATTAAGATATTATACCGCCACCAATGCAGACATCACCTTGGTAGAACACTACTGATTGGCCAGGCGTCAAAGACTTTTGCGATTCATCAAATGATAGCTGGTTGGTCTCACGGTTAAAGCTGGCCGCAACTAGTGGCGCACGATGCCGAATGCGCGCACGAACTGGTAAAATATTTTCACCAAAATCTCCTCTAAGCACCAAATCTTTGAGTGCAATATCCTTAGCCCAAAGTGACAGCGAGTTCAAATTGCGCGAAACGTAAATAATGTTGGCGGCCATATCTTTTTTAACTACATAATATGGCAGTCCGGTGGTCAACCCAAGACCATGCCGCTGGCCGATAGTGTAAAAAATAGCGCCGTCGTGCATGCCGAGTTTGGCGTTAGTTTCAAGCTCGCGCACTTCACCTGGTTTAGCTGTAATATATTCAGCTAGAAAATCGCGCATATTAGCCTCACCGACAAAGCAGACACCCATCGACTCTGGTTTGTGCGCCACGCTCAAGCCAATTTGCTCAGCGAGTGCTTTGACCTCTGGTTTTAGCATGTTGCCAACCGGGAAAATCGTTTTAGGAATAATCGTGTTCGAAATTCGATATAAAAAGTAAGTCTGGTCTTTGTTCTCATCTTTGGCAAGTAACAAGTCTTTGCCATTAGTCCTGGCATAGTGCCCAGTCGCAATATAATCCGCACCTTGTTCAAATGCCGTATCGGCGAAAAGTTTAAATTTGATTTCCTGATTGCACATGATGTCCGGATTAGGCGTGTTTCCCTTTTGATATTCTGCAATCATGTAATCTACCACTTTTTGCTTGTAATCAGACTCAAAATCAAACACGCGAAAATCAATACCCAACTTCACCGCCACTCTTTTAGCATCCGCAAGATCTTCTGCCCATGGACATTTCATGCCAGGCAAATTACGGCTCCAGTTCTTCATGTAAACGCCAATCACCTCATATCCTTGCTCACGCAAAAGATAGGCCGAAACCGCCGAATCTACGCCACCAGACATACCAAGAAATACTTTCATCTACCATATTATATAATATTTCCTTAAAAAATCACGAGCATTTGTCAAAACTGATTATGATAAAATTAGATAAGTAAGAGAGTGGAGGAAGTGTGTTTTATCCAAACCGGCAGGTCTTAGGAGATCAGTTGGCCGAGAAAGCATCGAAGTTCAAGAATACGGACTCGATTATTTTTTGCTTAAAACGCAGCTCCCTACTATCATGCATTGAATTAGCCGCCGATTTGCACGCCTATATCTACATTTTGCAATACTCAGAAATCGCCGATCCGTTTGATATTACGCGCAATTTAGGCGCCATCACGCAGAAAGGAGATTTTGTGTTAAACCCAGACATTTCGCAAGGTGAATATGAATACATTTCAATGGATTTTAGGACCGTGATTGAGGAACGCAAACGTGAAGCTTTTTCTAGAATTAACAGTGAGGCAGACCCAAACCTGAACTTCAACCCGGCCGCTTTTAACAACCGCAATATTTTGCTGCACGCCGATGTACTTAAAACTTCTTTCCAAATTCAAGTTGCCATGGACGTGCTAAAATCTTTTAGCCCCAAAATGATTGCTGGGATTTGCGGGAATATCACCTCGCCAGTATCTGATAAATTTCAAATTGAAACAGCTGGAGTGACCTATATGGACGTACTTCCAAATACGTTCTTTGACGACGATCACTATTTCGATCAAAAAGATCCGTACACCGAAGCGGAAGAAATTAGTATGGCAAATAATATTAGCCTCTATTGGGCTTAAAGGAGAAAATATGAACAATAACGTAAACGAAAACGAAGTGCAGGAAGCACAGAACACCATCGAAAAGATTTCTGCCGCTTACCGCAAGAAAGTCGTGGGCCAAGACGAGCTTAGATTGTCCATGCTGGTGGCTTTAATTGCGGACGGCCACATCATGCTAGAATCTGTGCCAGGTTTAGCTAAGACTTTAGCTGCTAAAACTTTAGCCGAAGCCGTGGATGGTAGTTTCAGCCGCATTCAGTGCACACCGGATTTACTACCAAGCGATATCATCGGCACCCAAATCTACAACTACAATACCGGTAAATTCGAAACGAAAGTTGGCCCGGTGAACGCTAATTTCGTGCTGCTCGATGAGATTAATCGTAGCAGTGCTAAAACCCAGAGCGCCATGCTTGAAGCAATGCAGGAAAAACAAGTGAGCCTGAGTGGCGTTGTTTATAAGATGCCAGACCCATTTTTAGTCATCGCTACCCAAAACCCAATCGAACAAGAAGGCACTTACGAATTGCCAGAAGCTCAATTGGACCGCTTCTTGCTTAAAGAAGTTGTAAATTATCCGAAGCGCGATGAAGAACTACAAGTTTTGAATTACTACTTATCAGGTAATACGACGACGCCACTTGATCGCACCGACAAAGTTACGATTGACGATATCAAACGCTTACAGTCATACGCCAAACACATCAAGGTCGATGATTCAATCAAAAGCTATATTCTCGACATTGTCTACGCAACAAGAGCTCCACGCACTGTTATTGATGCAAATTTAGCTCATTACGTTGAATATGGCGCTAGCCCACGAGGTGCAATTGCCTTGATGAAAACCGCTCAAGCACTCGCACTGATTAATGGTCGTGCCTACACTACGCCAGACGACGTGAAACGGTTACGTCATGCAGTTTTGCGCCATAGGATTATACTAAACTTCGAGGCAGCGGCGGATGACGTGCACGCAGAAGCTATTATCGATGCAATATTCGGGAAAATTAAAACGCCATAGTCGCCAAAAGCAACCGTAGAAAAGTCAAGAAATGCCAAATTATCTACTAAAAGTCAGAAAGAAAATGAATGTCTATGCTCAACGTCGAGCAAGAGGCGTTTTTGCTGGCGATTATGGCTCCGTCTTTAAAGGGCGCAGTCTAGATTTTGATATTTTGCGCGAATACACTTACGGTGATGACGTTAAGGATATCGACTGGAAAGCCTCCGCACGATCGCGTAATATCATGGTGCGCCGCTACATCGCAATTCGCAAACACAATATTTTGATTGTGGCAGACAACGGAAATTCCATGGCCGCGCTAGCGCCAAGCGGCGAGACTAAGGGAGAAGTGGCAACTTTCTGCGCTGGCGTCGTAGCTTATATTGCCAGAAAACATGATGACTTGGTTGGGCTTGTTGCCGGAAACCATGGCGGAAACATGCGTTTCCCAATCAAAGAGGAAACTCCGTATATTGAAGACTTTTTAAATAAATACAGTAAGTCAATCAAACTTGAGGCGGCGGACAGCGACATTAATGCTCTACTTACTTACGTCACAAAATCATTCCGCGAGCGCATGTTTATAATCGTGATTACTGATCCAACTACTGCGCTCGAAATTGATCGTACGCTAATTCGGAAGTTAAATGCCAGACATGAACAAATGTACATTTTTGTAGAGGACTCTCCGCTCACAAATAGGCTATTATTTAGTCAGGATGCACGTGATATCGATGGACATCTGCGCTTACCACATTATTACCGAACTAACCGCCGAATCGCCAAAGCCGAAACGGAATATCGCGAAGCCCAGCGCGAATGCGTGAGGAGAATTCTCAGACAATATGGTATTTTTAGCAGTTTTGTCAGTGGAACCGATGACGCAATACCGAAAATTATCCAAATGTTAGAGGAGCAAAAACATGAAAAACATCAATGATTTAATCTATGCTCCATTTAGTTATGGGCTCATTTGGCTATGGCTTGCAATAATTTCCCTGCTAATGATTGCCGGGATTCTGATTGTAATTTTTTACATTACCCGAAAAAAGACCATCAAGAGTTTGCGCACGCTGGATATTTTACAGCCAAGGACAATCGACGTAGAATCACTGCGCAATAAATATCTAAAGTTAATTGACGAATCCGAGCAGCAATTTGACACTGGCAAAATCAAATCTTCCGTCTGTCATCAGCAGCTCAGCATTTTGGTGAGGTTGTTTTACTATGAGACTATGGGTTTTCATGCGGAAGTATTAACGCTTGATGATCTAAAAAAGACCAACTATCCACAATTGGTAAAGTTAATCGGCGAATATTACCCGGATGAGTTTAACACGCTTGAGGAAGGGGCTGCCGGACAAGCTGCCGAAAATGCCCGCGAGCTAGTGAGGAGTCAATAATGCGATACGGTTGGTTATTTGTAATTCCGGTTTTAGGCTTAGTGATTATTGTTGCAATCGCGGTAATTCGCTTCAAACTTGAAAAACCACGCAAAATTGATAAATTAGCGGTGTTAGCACACACGGAGCCAATTAAAAATTTACCTGAATATAAAAATGCACAAAAACAATATAACCGTCTAATGGTAACGGCGGCCAGTTTATTTGTCTTCGCAATATTGTTCACTACGATTCTTGCTGCAAGACCGACGCAAACAAAATACAGTGATCCAAATTACGGCAATCACGATATTATGCTTTGTTTAGACGTCAGCGGTACACTCTCTGCCCAGGACAAAGAGATAATCGATCAATTCAAAAACACCATACTAAAATCCAATGGTCAACAAGTTGGATTAACTATTTTTAGTAATACATCTTTGCTAATATCGCCGCTCAGCAATGACTACGATGCGGCGGCTGAAGTATTCAATGATCTTTCGACAAATTATACTAGCTATGCCAATGTGGTTAGCGCCAATAATGGTACTGCAAAAATTGGCGATAGCCTGGTTGGCTGTATCAATAATATTGACCAATTGGGGACCGACGGACACGAGCAAACAGTTATTCTTGCAACCAAAGAAGCCAATGAGACCGCCCAAAATGCGAGTATTATGCAGGCGGCAAAATACGCCAAACGTTATGGCGTAGTTGTTTACAATATCAACCTAGCCGAAGACACAGATGCAAATCAGCAAAATCAAATGACCGATGCACAACAGGCTGAATTACGCAGCGCATCGTTGGCAACTGGTGGCAGTTATTATGTCGTAACAAAAGAGGCCGCAACCTCTATCAGCGACGCCATCGGACAAATTGTGCGCCAGGAATCGGCACGTAGTGAGGGCGCCCCAAAGTTGACCCAATCCGATGCCCCTTCAATCGTTGCAATCTGCTTAGCCATCATGGTCATTGCACTAATTATCGTAGTCTGGAGATTAAAAATATGATTTTCAATCCAATTATTCCTGCAAATATTCTCGTTGTTTTTGCCGTTATCGTAGTTGGGATCTTTATATTTTGTTTAGCGAAGAAAAGTCGTCGGCGCACCACATTTATGCGTCGAATTGGCATGCTAGCTCTAGTTTTAGTGATTTTGGCCCGACCGATGGTTCCAGACACTAGTGAAAATAAGACGTCAGCAAACTTCAATGTTTATTTTGCCGTCGATATGACTGGCAGTATGGTGGCAAAAGATTATGACAACCAAACCACACGCCGTTATGAAAAAGTTATCGCCGACATTAAGCAAATTGCCCAAACTTTTCCAAATGCAAAGTATACAATTATGGTCGAAGATTACGCTTGCCATACCGAATTACCATTGTCTAGCAGTTTGAGCGAATTAGAGAAAACGGCAGACGCATTGAAACCGAAAACAACCGTCATGAGTACTGGCTCCGACTTAAATGCCTTGCTGAACTATGTATCTTCGCACATGGATACATACCGCGCGCGCCAGGCCGATCAAAAAAACGTGTTATTCGTGTTTAGCGACGGCGAAGATACTAAGTCGCAAGCGAACATAAGCGACACGTTAAAAACAATGCTAGCCAGTGGCGCCGTATTTGGTTACGGTTCGGATAATGGCATACAAATTGAGCAAATTGGGCATTACAATGAAATTCTGGAAAATAATTTTGTTTATTATGCAGACGATAATCACCAAAATGCGGGCAATTATATTTCGAAAATCAATGAGACAAAACTGAATGAGGTTGCCAATGCGGCTGGGATCGTTTATCTACGGCGGACTGATGATGGGATAAAAACCGCCGATCTCAACACAATTGCCGAGAAAGCCGCCGCTAATGACCACAGTTTAATTAATTACGTCGATACTTATTGGATATTCAGTCTAATCCTGTTAGGCCTATTACTTTGGGAATTTGCTACGGTGCTAAATAAGTTATTGTTGGAAAGGAAACCAACGAAATGATAGAGTTGAATCCGGCCAAGGTCGACCAAGAAACAGTACGCAAGCAAAAACGGTTAGAATTGCTAAAATACGCAACACTGCCAATTTTCTTATTGTTGCTACTGGCCATCTTCTTCTTACGAACTTCAATTTATAATGTCGTGTTTAATTTAGCTTACAATAATAAAAATTACGATCTTGCATTAGCTATTAACCGCAACCCATTTTTTGCAAATTCCGTTGAGCCATATCTACTCGAGTACAACAATGGAGTTGCCTCAATTCAAGCTGGGAAATACACAGAAGCCGAAAAAGATTTTCGAAGCGCGCTAAAAAATAACGTGCCGGAAAATAAGCTATGTAAAGTCTACGTTAATTTGTCCCTAAGCGTAGAGCTACAAGGTGATGGGCTAACGAATACCGAAACCTACGAAGATGCTCTAGTGACATACAGCCGAGCTGAAGCAACTTTATATGAAAACAACTGCGCCAGCCGAGATAGCACCAGCCAGAGCAAGGATACAAAAGCAGTGGCTGCGATTACCAGAATTGAGGAAAAACGTAAAAATGTCATCGAAAAAATCAATAACACCGACAGTAGTGACAATGATAATGCCAAGAACACGCCCGAAATTGACGAGAAAACTCTTGATAGCATCAAAGCCGAGCAAAATGCGGCTAGGATTTTGAAGGATAAAATCAAACAATATTCGAACGGCATCAACAGTAGTAATCTCAATAGCGACAAACGTTGGTAATAGCTATTTATTCAGACGAGCCGTTTCGGTCGCAACCACGGCGCGGATAATGCGAACCGCCTCGGCAATATTTTCTGGGTTATTCAATTTGCCCATAGTAATACGCA
This sequence comes from uncultured Candidatus Saccharibacteria bacterium, assembly GCA_964483505.1. Lineage (GTDB taxonomy): Bacteria > Patescibacteriota > Saccharimonadia > Saccharimonadales > Saccharimonadaceae > UBA2834. The sequence continues at coordinate 29,817 of CAZAAQ010000004.1, forward strand.
AAGAGCCAGCAATAGCGGCATCAGATAGCCCAATTGCTTGCAAAGTGGGAGATTTTGTCCCTTTGCTAGCGGCACAAGCGGCACCAGTAGATAAATAAATTCCCTGGTCTTCTAGCGCAAAAATTAATCGTTCAGCATCAAGACCCGGCAAAGCAATCGGCAGATAACTCGGCAATTGCATTTTAGAAGCACCTAAGAAAATAATATTCGGCAAGTCCTCAAGACCTTTACGAAATTGTTTTTTTAGCCCTTCTAATCGCTTACGCTCGGAATTTACGTGTTTTGCCGCCTCGTTAATTGCCGCCGCAAAAGCGATGGTGGCCGGCACGTTTTCGGTGCCACTACGCAAGCCCATTTCTTGACCGCCGCCCACAGTTTGAGGTTCTAGCCGGACATGATGCCCAACATATAGCGCGCCGATTCCCTTTGGTCCATAGACCTTGGCGGCATTAAGCGTCAACAAATCAACACCAAGCCGGTTGATTTTGATTTCCATCAACCCCAGCCCCTGCGAAGCATCACAATGCAAATACAATGGTGTAGTTTCGCCAGCCAGCGCACGACGTAACCGTTCCGTCGCCACAATGTTGGCAATCTCTGATAGTGGCTGTACTGTACCAAGCTCGCCGCTAACTAGACAGACAGAAATAAATTGCGTACGAGGTGTTAATTTAGCCCGCAGATCATCTAATAAAATGCGTCCGACATTATCAACGGCGATGGTCTGATAGCTAGCACAACATTTAGCGTTTTCGATTACCGCAGAATGTTCTACTGCCGAAATAAGTACTTCAGCGTCTGGGGCCTTTTTGACAACCGAAAAAGCCAGATTGATTGATTCGGTCGCACCAGATGTCATCACTAAGTCAGCACCTTTAGCACCAATCACATGGGCAATTTCATCCTTAGCACGTTCATAATGCTGACGCACTTCTACAGCTGGCAAATAGGCTGCCGATGGGTTAAAAAAGTAATCCGAGAAATATGGTTGCATCGCCGTCAAAGCTTTGTCCGACAGCGGCGTAGCGGCGGCATGGTCAAGATATATCATAGCGTTATTATCGGTGAAATGGTGGCAAAATGCAAACTGACATCAGCGTCCTGCCTCAGTGCCGGCGTACCGAAGTTAATTATTGATAGAGATTTGACTTCACAAGACTTAAGTATGCTTTGGCAGCAGCGCGAAAATGTTGCAGTTCTTCGCCAGAAATTTTGCTGTAATTCCCATCGTCCACTTTCTTAAATACCCCGTCTTTGCGAACTTCATATCGAATTGTGCTGCCATCTTCATACCATAGCCAAACGTTTTCTTTTAGACAAAAGAATTCTCGTTTATGGCCGGCTGGCACATGACCAAAAATCGTCCGACCGAGTGCCGATTCAGCATTAATTAAATCGCGTTCGACGTTTTTACGGCGGGCCTCAAGGCTCGTGTTATGATGGCTCTTTAATAAGTGTGAGCGATGACGGATTGGCGACATTTAATAACCTCTTCAGAGATAGCACTTAGTTCTTGGTATAATTTAGCGTCACTAGGATCGCTTTCGAGTTGGACTGGCGCCGGTTTGACGGATGCAGCTTTAATCACTGCTGCTTTAGCATCAACAACCGCCCCGTTGGTCGGAATTTGGAAGACAGCATTGATTTTTTCTTCATCGTACATAGTATTTTGCCTAGATTTTATATACGGTTTGTGCATTCTGCGTAGTAATGTTTTGCACTTCCGCATAATCAACTTGATAATATTGCGCCGCCCATTCAGCTATGTTCCTTACATGGCTTGGCTCGTTTATTTTACCACGAAATGGCTTTGGTGTCAAGTATGGCGCATCTGTTTCAAAGACTGCTCTCGAGAGCGGTGGGTGCGGGATGGTGGCAAAAGTTGAGAGGCCATTTACGCCAACATAAAATCCGCGCGCTAAACTCTCCGCCAGATTTTGTTCATTGTCAGAGAACGAATGCATGACTGATGGCACGAGATGAAAATTGTCCAAAATCGGCCAAAAATCGTCGAAGGCGTCTCGCACATGAAAGCTGACCGGCAAACGATAATCTTGAGCCAATTGCAGCATATGCTCCAGCAAAGTAATCTGCTGAGTACGGCTAAATGGTTCTGTGTGATAATCTAGCCCAATTTCCCCAATTCCGATTAATTTATTGTCGGCTAGTTCCGCCTTAGCCGCTGTTAACTCCGCCTCAAGTCGCTGGGCATCGCCATCGTATTCGCTAGGATGATAGCCAAAAGTCCACCATACCGGTTCATGTTGCTTAGCAAATTCACGAGCTTCCTGCGAATTGGCCGGAGTAGTTCCAATCGTAATCATTTTTTGGACACCACAAGCTTTGGCATGCGCCAGCACGTCATCGGCCGAAATGGCGTAATCAGAGTCATGAATATGACAATGGGTATCAATTAACATTTTGTGCGCTTCGTTTATATTTTTTGGCGGAATTAATTTAGCCGCGTGGCGGTTCGCCTTCTGGCTCGTCAAGCAGTTTTTTGCTCTTAATTTCATAGCGTTTGCCATTGACTGGCGAAACGTAGTAATCTTCATTCAACAAGTTCACAAACATGTTGAGGTCTTTGTCGTCCATAATGATAATTTTATTATCATCGTCGGTCATGAGTTCAAGCTGCATATCATCGGCATAATCAATTAGCTGGTTCTGCTTCATTTCACCAATTTCAATGCTTTGCAACTTTTTGACTAACGGTTTTTTGTCTTCCAATAAAGCATTCAGCGTGAGACCCTCTGGGAAGCTCAAATTATAGGCGGCCTGTAATTCCTTGGCCTTTTGCTCAGAAATTACTTGCGACTTGTAGTCATATTGGAATAATTTTTCGAATTTTGATTGGTTGAAAATAATAATATGATCATCGACAATCGCAGTCTCGTTGCCCTCTGGCATTTTGATGGCAATATCGGCCGCCAGCGGCTCAAAGCTCTCACCATTAAGTTCCCAGCTGAGTTTGCCCTTCAAAGCCGAGCTGGCCGCCAGGCCCTTGGCAATGTAGAAAACTTTTTGGCCATCATCACCAGGATAGGTAAACTTGGCTACAATACCTTTGATGCGTTTAAATTCATATTCGTTATCAGTAAAGAAGGCGATATCTTTATACTCGTGCTCAATCAAATGAATTAACGTTTCGGCCCGGCCAACTTTTGAAAGCTCAATCCGGTAAATCACCTTGTCTTCGCCATCGCTCAACTCATAATCGCGGCATTCTAGGCCCTTATCAGCTTCTTTAATGATGAAATTGGCTGCTTCTAGCATAAACATCGACTTCACGGTTTGAGTTAGCACGTCGGAATAGCGGACTTTGTATGGCGTGTAATTTTTGTTAAACAGGAACAATTCAACTGATACATTGTTTTTTACTTCATCAACGGTATTCGCCCACTGAAAAACGTCAAATGGTTGCTCTTTCTGAGCCGGTTTTTGGTCGTCCATATATCTCCTTTTTGTTAGCTAAAGTATACCACATCAGAGCCCTAGAGCGGCGTCTAGCTGTGGGTCTTCCTCTTTATTAATCTGTTCAAAGCTTCGAGTCACGACTTTGTCTGGTGTAATGCCTTTGCCGTTGATATTATTGCCGTTTGGCGTATACCAGTCGGCAACTGTGACACGTAAGACCGCGCCGCCACTCAGATTTTCAAGTGCCTGCACACAGCCTTTGCCATAAGTCTGTTCGCCTAAAATAGTGGCCTGTTTGTAATCTTGCAGTGCGCCAGCCAAGATTTCGGCGGCAGAGGCCGTAGAGCCGTTAACTAGAACGACCGTCTTGGCGCCGCTCAGAATAGCTTTACCGCTACTGGCCGTAGTTTTTTCGCTATAAACTCCGCTGTTCGAGCGCTGATCGACCACGAGTTTGCCGTCGATCCAGAGCGAAGCGACATCCTTAGCTGCCGTGACATAGCCACCGCCGTTGCCGCGCAGATCGATAATCACTTTTTTCACATTCTTAGACTTGGCTTCTTTGGCTAAACTTGATACCAAAGTACCGGTATCTTTATCAAACCGCGTAATGGTCAAAATTGCCGTATCGTCTTTATAATTGATATAAGCGCTGACGTTATTAATGGTTTCGCGCGTAAGCGTAAATTCCTTCTCTTCATTATCGCGGACTACGGTCAATTTGACCTGCGTGCCAGCGGTACCGCGTAATTTTTTAGCAACATCTTCAACCGACAGCGTGCTAACATCGGTATCATCAATTTTATAGATAATGTCTCCTGCAAGTACACCAGCTTTGCGTGCTGGGTTATCTGGCGTAGTACGTAAAACTTTAACGTAGCCGTCGCGTTCCCCAACCTCGACGCCAATGCCGGCACCGACGTCACCATTAAGATCCTTATTAAAGTCACTGGCTTCGCTAGCGGTCATGTAATAGGTATATTTGTCCTTGGCGGCGTTAACTAGACCGCGCTTTGCTTCTTCAATGGCCGTAGCTTGATCAATCGAACCGTTATAATCAGCGACTAATTCCTTGTAAACTTCATTCAGGCTACTAAAATCAACCGATGCCGTCGTAGAAGTTTTGCCGCCGAGATATGGCGCAAATTTTGAAGTAATTGTGCTCCAGTTCAAACCAATAACAAGGCCAACTGCGAGTGTGATAAAACAAGAAATAATAGTCGTAGTCAGATTGACTTTACGCTCGACGGCAGGGCTTTGATAATAGAGATCTCTGGTTGAGGCAGAGTCACTTTGAGTGTTTGATGTTGTATCCTTCTTTTTAACCATAGGTTTATTGTAACATCCTTACGCTTTCTTTGCCTGAAAGCAAAAAAAATAGAGCGCTTTTACCCGCTCTAATTTTCCCAGTTATTTATCGAAAGTGAATAAAATATTGATAAACACCTGGCGAGACATTTTTCATTTCGCTATATTGGCCACGAATACCATTAATTCGGTAATTATATTGGGAGATGTTGATAGTACCATCCGAGTTAACTGCTTCTACCCAAACTGCGTGGCCATAAGCACCGCTTGTAATAATACCGACCGAGCCAGCCGTTGGCGTATGGTTGACCGTATAACCGGCAGCTTGGGCGTTAGATGGCCACTGTTTGGCATTGCCGCGACCACCCCAATATGGCATATAACCATAGGCGTGATAGACGCGCCAAGCAGCATAACTAACACATTCACAGATATACATACCCCATGGATCAGAGTACTGAGTCCCATTCAGTTTTGCGGCTGGGCATTTCCCGCTATATGGGTAACCGCCCTTATTTGGGTCACCAGCGCTAATATTGGTATTTTTCGGGAACAATGCCGCAATTATGTCGGCCTGCTGGTCCTCTAACTTTGCCTTTTCGCTAGATGCGCTAGCTTTGAGCTGGCGATAGCTTGATTCGTTGTTGCGAGTTTCAGCCAACAGCGTTGCTTGTTCGACCTTTTTCGCTTCTAACTGCTGTTTCTGCGTGGATAAATCCGCCAAAATCAGTTCCGCGTCCTTTTTCTTTTGGGTCATTTCGGCTTTAAGATTGTTATTCTCTTTAATAACATCCGAAAGCGTATCCGTCATGCTGCTGAGATGGACTTCTTCGTCCACGTAACTAGAAAAACTGTTTGATGAGGCTAAACGTTCAACAGTCGATACGTCATTGTTGTAATAATATTGCGCCACAACAGAACCGATAGTCTCCGAATTGTCATTGATTCGCTCTTGAATAACCGCAATGTCGGCTACAATTTGGTCATGTTCGGCTTGCTTTAAATCAATCTGAGCCTGTAGCGTTGCTTGTTCGTTTTGCATAATCGCAATTTGATTTTCAAGAGAATCGGCTTGAGCGGCTAGGCTACTGGCCTGATTTTCATAAGTTTGAATTTGGTCTTCCAGATTGTCTATTTTAGCATTTATTTCATTTAGATCGTTTTTGGTATAAGCCATGGCCGGTACCGTCACGACACAAGCGGCGACCAAAATGACTACGAAGCCAAGATAAGTGAGCCGGCGCCATGTTTTCATAGTGCGTAGTATAGCATAAGCTTGATACCGGGTCAAACTGCTTAAGGTGTTATTACCTTGGTTTCTAATCATGCTGTCTAATCCTTATCGACGACTGAACGTCTTAATTTTCGCGCCAACCAAAACTACGGCGAACAATCCGATTAACACAATGGCGTAAGTGCCAAACTGATCCAGCGTATTCGGGTTGGTTGTTGTGAAAGTAACTCTGACGTCTACATCGGATGCTGGCATTAAGAAAGTTGAGGTTTTGGCGTCATATTTAACTTCGTCTGTGATGTTAGTATCAGTACCAGCAATGTAGAATTCGACCGTACTGACATAATGGCCCGGAGCTGGCGTAATAGAAAGCTTGACTTGGTCGCCGGCTACGGCAGACTCGGTGTCAGCTTCAACCGTGCCTTCAGTAGTAGTAGTTTTAACATTGTAGAAAGTGTTATCTTTAATGATAACCGCGTCTTCAGCACCGCGATCGACTAGGTTTGGCAGAACGGAGTCAGAGTAGCCTACTGCTGCATAGCCGCCCATAGTTGATGGCGTAATACTAAATAGCTCATCGCCAGCGGAACCGCCCCAGTTCTTTTGCCAGAGCATGTTGCCGTCAGCATCATATTTTGCAATGATAGCGTCTTTGTTACCGAGGCTCGTAAGCCCGGAGACATCAGTGGACTCAGCATAGCCAGCGACCAAATAGTCGCCATCGTCGGTTAAAGCAACTGAGTTGAAGAGATCACGGCTAGAACCACCAAGATTCTTTTGCCAGAGCATATTGCCGGTATCGTTGAATTTAACGATGACTGCATCGCCTTCGCTCACTTCATCGTCATTAACATGATTGGTTAGGCCAGCAATATCCGTCGAAGCTGATTCGCCTACGGCGATGATATTGCCGTCAGTGTCTTCAGCGACTGAGTGAAAATAGTCTAACGCTGCTCCGCCCCAGTTCTTTTGCCAGAGCATATTGCCGTCAGCATCATATTTGACTAGCATGGCGTCCATCATACCGTGAGTTGTCAGACCGATCGGCAAAATTGG
>CAZAAQ010000004.1:36931-39023 GCA_964483505.1 uncultured Candidatus Saccharibacteria bacterium
AATTGGTATAACCAGCAGCGACAAAATCGCCATTGTCCATTTGAATAACCGAAGTAAAGTATTCGTCCGTTGAACCACCCCAAGTCTCTTCCCATTGGAGTTTGCCGTCGGCATCATATTTCGAAATAATTGCATCAATGCCGCCAAGACCATCAGCATCGCCGTCGCTAGAAGAGGAGTTGCCAACTGCGACATAACCACCATCTTTAGCTTGTGCTACGTCAAGATAAGAATCATAGTCTGACCCGCCCCAACGGTTGGTAAATTCGTTGCTGATTTGCTCCGCGCTAACGTCTGCAAAATTTGCAAAAGTTGAGCAAATCACCGCGAGCAACATTACCATTGCTCCGGCTAAATAAGTTTTTTTGACAAGCGTCTTGTGTGTACGAGATGCCATATTGTGTTTCCTTTTTATTTTTGTTGGCCAAAATCGTTTCTCTTATCGAGAAATTTTTGCGCAAACTTATATTTTTGACCTTAATAAGTTCTATCTTGATTAAAGCATAAGCTAGTTCAAAAAGCAATAGCTAGACTTTTTATCAATTTATTTGATTTTTGAGATATTTGCGCGTAGCAAGCAAGGCTGAGATCACGCCAATCAGAATGCCAATCACCAATAGCGCGGCAACAATAAAGTACCAATATTGCTGAAGCAGCGCGTAGGTCGAGCCGAAGGTTGTATCCATGCGAGTGCCAAGAAAATACATTGCAATATAGATAATGCCATAGGCAACCGCAGCCGAAACAATGCCATATAAGCTAGCTTCCACTACAAACGGCCCAGCAATAAAGCCACGGCTCGCGCCAACTAGTTTCATCATGTAGATCTCTTCTTTACGGTTAAAGATCGCCATACGAATTGTGTTAAACACCACCAAAATCGCTACAAGCGCAAAGATGCCAGCTGCAGCAAGGCCAATGACCTGAACCCGATTCATGATTGAAGCAATACGGTCAATCGTCTCACGGTGACTACTTGAATAGCTCGGTGGCCGCGTGTCTAGCATATCCTTCATAGAGTCATCATTGTTAACGAAATTCTCTAGTTCACTGGTGTCATCAAGATTTTTGAGCTTAACATTGATTGTCCACGGAATCTTGTTTGGGGCTTCGTACAAGCTTTTGATATAGTCTTCGTCGGTGATGTGATTTTCTTCAATCAAAGCTTTGATGGAAGCATTATTCGCATCTTCTGGTGAAGTATAAGTAACGCCAGTTACGGTCGATAGTTTACGCATACGATTGGCAATATTCTCTACTTGTTCGCTAGTTGCGCCCTGCTTAATATAAATCGACATATCAACCTGAGCCTCGACCTTCGAGATTGTTTCGCCCATAACATTAGTCGCAATGAAAGTTGCCGCCAATATAACAAGAGTAATCACCATAATAGCAATCGCTGCAACACTCAACCAAGTATTGCGTACAAAACTCTTCGTGCCATACTTAATCACCCGACCAGTCGTTCGCAAATGATGCTTACGTGTTTTAGTAATACGAGTTAAACGTTCTTTGCTGATCTCGGCCGCGTTTTTTGTGGCTGATTTAGCGCCACCTTGCTCTTCTTTTGACATTTTACTCTTCATAATTATTGGATTATCCTTCTGACTGAATGTTGTGGATCAACATTGGTGTGCTGCGAAGTGGCTTGGCGAATTTGCTCAAGTGAAGCCTTCTGCTGCGGCACGACCGCTAATGGTCGCTTCATAATATGCGTGCGCGTGGCTTCAAGGTCATAATGTCCGTCACTCTTCTGGTCGCCAATGATTTTGCCATCGCGAATTGTTACTACGCGCTTGCGAAGCTGATTTACGATGTTTTCGTCATGAGTGGTAACTAAGATAGTCGTGCCGAAATTATTAATCTCTTCCAACAGGTGCACAATACCCCAAGACGTCTCCGGGTCCAAATTACCAGTCGGCTCATCGGCAATCAAAATCTTTGGCTGGCGAGCCATGGAGCGCGCGATTGCAACCCGTTGGCGTTCGCCACCAGATAATTCGTCTGGGAACTTATGCCCTTTATCGCTCAGTCCTACCAAATCTAGCACTTTTGGTACGGTATTCTTGATTTCGGCGTTTGAGACGCCAAC
>CAZAAQ010000004.1:39123-51584 GCA_964483505.1 uncultured Candidatus Saccharibacteria bacterium
AATTCCTTTGGCTGGATGTGCAAAGAAATATCGTCCAAAGCCGGAGAATCGTCACCAGGATAGTATTTGACGAGGTGGTCGAGCAATATCATATACAAAGTGTAACATAAGCATTTTTATTTGTCTAAAAAGGCAGCGATGAAGTTGTCGATGTTGCCGTCGAGTACCGCGTCGGCATCCGTCTCTTCGTACTTGGTCCGCGTATCTTTAACCAACTTATATGGATGCAACACATAATTACGAATTTGCTGGCCCCAAGATGCTGACTCACCGGCGCGTAACTTATCAATAGACTCCGCGTTTTGCTCTTGCATCATCTGTTGTAGCTTGCCTCGCAAAATTTCCATGGCTTTTTCCTTGTTCTGCAGTTGGCTGCGTTCATTTTGAATCGCCACCACGATATTGGTCGGAAGGTGCGTAATGCGAATCGCTGAATTGGTCGTGTTGACCGATTGCCCACCATGGCCGCCAGAATGATAGACATCAATTCGAAGGTCTTTTGGATCAATCGAGAATTCAGACTCGTCGTGAATGACCGGAAGCACTTCCACTAGCGCAAAAGAAGTTTGGCGTAAGTGGTCAGCATTGAACGGACTTTGACGGACCAAACGGTGTGTACCATGTTCAGAACGAAGTTGACCATAAAGATTGCTGGCGCTGCTTAGTTCCATCACAGAAGTTTTGATGCCAGCTTCCTCCCCTTCAATCCGGTCTAAACTGTGCACCTTGATTTTATGTCGCTCTGCCCAACGCAGATACATACGCTCAAGCATGCCAGCCCAATCCATAGCTTCAGTTCCACCGGCCCCCGCCGTAATTCTTAAAATGGCATCACAATGATCATATTTGCCCGTAAAGCGTAAGCTTAGACGGAGTTGTTTGAGTGTATTCTCCATGGCAGTTAGCTGATCCGCCAGTTCATCAGCCAACGACTCATCGCCAAGCGCTAATAGTTCAGAAATATCATTAAGCTGCGTCTTGAGGAGTACCCAAGGGTCTAATTCACTATGGAGATTGGCCACTTTGGTAGTTTTTTCGCGAGCAACATCAGGGTTATTCCAGATTTCCGGGACAGCCACCTCGGCTTCGAGTTGGGTTAATTCAGCTAAACGGTGGTCAATATTAAGCTTTTGCCAGGTAGTTTCAAAATCGGCGCGTAAATCGGTCAGTCGCTTGTTAATATCAAACATAAAGATATTGTACCAGATAATGGCGCCTTTAAGCCGGTAAATCAAATAGCGGGAGTGCCGAGATATCGTAGTTGGCAATTTTCGTACGCCGCAGTGCCGTTAAATAGGCTCCGCAGCCCAATACTTCGCCTAAGTCTTGCGCCAAGCTGCGAATATAGGTGCCACTGCTCACATGGGTGCGAATTTTTAATTCTGGCGAATCGTAGCTTAGAATGTCAATGCTAAAAATTTGGACTTGGCGACTTGGCATCTCCACCGTCTTGCCCTGTCTAGCTAGCTTATAGGCGCGTTGACCATTAATTTTGATAGCCGAAAAAGCTGGCGGTGTTTGGGTAATCTCACCGACAAATTTTTGTAAAGCAATTTTAATTTCGGTTCGTGTTAAATTTGGTTTAGCCACTTTTTCTTGAATCTCACCCTCTGGGTCTCCAGTCGTAGACGTGGCGCCGAGACGAATAGTAGCTTCATAGACTTTATCAAGTTTAGAGAATTCTGGCGCTTTCTTGGTTGCCTTACCGGCAAGTAAAATCAGCAGGCCGGTAGCAAACGGATCAAGTGTCCCGGTGTGGCCGACTTTAACGCGATGCCCTGCCTGCGCCGATAATACTCTTCGTACGCGCGCTACGGCCCCAAAACTACTGATGCCGGCCGGTTTATCCACAAAAATAATCTCATCCATATCTTTTATTATACCCTTGGCAACAAAAAAATACGCTAGAACCATAAAGGTGTTAGCGTATTTTTCCAAGAGGCGGTCCAAGATTAACGATATTTGGCGATGAAACTGGCCAAATCAGCTTCGCTGTTCACGTCGTCGAGTCGGTCATAGATACTGCCATTTACAACATAGAGCAAAGATGGGACGTTTTTATTGGAGCCAACCGTAACGGCCAGCGCAATGGCATCGTCGCCACTGACATCATCGGCAGTATTGATATTGTAACGATATATCTTTAGATCAGTTGAGACATTTTGACCAACTTTGGCAGCTAGCGTTTCGCTATTAGCATCATTAGTGGCGCCAACGAAGATTAGGCCAGATAATTTGCTAACACGCATCATGTCGATTACGGCGCCGGAATCTAAGACGGTCAACCCGTTGCTATCAGTTTTAGCAGCATCAACGGCTTTATCAAACTCCCCGCTGTAAGTTGAGGTGGAGCTATCCGTGGGATGCAAAATAGCAGAGAAACCAAAAGAAAAGATTAAAGTAACTAGCACGGCCGTCAGCATGCTGACCAAAATGCAGATTGGCAAACTATTTTTATTGCAATTTGAACATTTGCAATCTTTATCACAAGTTTTTTTCATCGAATAAATCCCATCCTGTTTATGCTTTATATTATAGCAGTCTTTTGCTAATTGAAAAATCTAAACCTTATTGATGACAGGAATCACAATTGGCGTATGGCCAGTTGTGTCGAACAGAATATGCGTAACGTCTTCTTTGATTTGTTCCTTAAGCTCCTTGATGTCGGTATCCGCCGCAGTATTACGATCAGTTTTTTCGCGCAAATAATGGCGAATTTTGCCGATGAGCTCCTCGGAGCTGTCAAGATAGATAAAGGCTCGTGAAACAATGTCTGGTGTCTTTATTAGACGACCGGTTTTTTTACTGAGCGTCAACACTACAATGAAAATGCCCTCGCGCGAGATATGAATCCGATCTTTAACGACGGCTTCATTAACCTGCTGGTCGGCATCATCGTAGAGCTTATTGCCAACGTGGATGCGGCCATTTTTGTGAATGGTCTGATCTGGCATCAGTTCAATGATGTCGCCATCATCCGAAACGATAATATTGTCGCGCGGAATGCCCACAATGTTTTCGGCCATTTCGGCGTTATGCTCAAGCATGTAAAATTCACCGTGATAAGGTAAATAGTTCTTTGGATGCATATCGGTGACAAACTTCACGTGATCATCATAATAGGCGTGGCCTGAAAGGTGAAGCGGGCCAATATTCGTAATGTGCGTTTTGCCATTTTGAATAACCTGCGCGCCCTCACGGAGCAAGCCGCCAACGGTTTGAACTACTTTTGGCTCATTGCCAGGAATTGGGTTGGAGCTAAAGACAATTGTGTCAGAGGCTTTCACCTTGATGTATTTGTGCGCACCAGTTACCATGCGGTTTAGCACGGCGTTCATTTCGCCCTGCGAACCAGTACAGACGATTGTGACTTTTTCATCTGGCAGTTTTACGATGTCTTCCATTTTCATGATGACATCTTTTGGCACTTTAATAGCCTTGGCGCGTAAAGCCACTTCGACGTTGTTAATCATTGAAAAGCCCGCAAACGCAACCTTACGACCACGCTTGGCCGCTTCGTTGAGGACTAACTCAATACGCTTAATTTGAGATGAGAAACAAGAAATGATAATTCGGCCGGTAGCGTAGTTATCCATCACTTTACCGAGATTATCGCCAACATCGTATTCACTGTGCGGATGGCTACCTGGCGTATCAATGTTCGTAGATTCGTTCATTAGTACCGCAATGCCCTCTTTGTTAGCCACTTCAAGCATTCGATCATAATCAGCTGGCGTGTCCATTGGGTTAGTCTCAAAGCGCCAGTCACCAGACATTAAAATGTTGCCATTTGGTGTACGAATAATAATAGAAGCGTTTCCTGGGATAGAATGCAACGTATGTACAAACTCGGCGGATAAATGTTGTGATAGTTGAATGTTCTGATGCGCAAGCGGCTCTACGACTTGATAATTCATGTCTGGTACTTCCGTCAATTCGGACATCTGTTTCTTAATCATGCCAATCGTAAAAGCGGTGGCGTAAATCGGCACCAAATTGCCGAATAATGGCAGCAAGTGTTTGCAAGCTCCAATGTGATCCAAGTGGGCGTGCGTAAACAAGATGGCTTTGACGCGGTCGCGGTTGTCGTCCAAATATTTGGCATCTGGTACCATGTAGTTAACGCCAGGATAATCACTATCCGCAAACAAAGTGCCCATATCAATCAGGATAATTTCATCTTTATACTCAATGGCAGTCATGTTTTTGCCAATGCCGAACTCGCCCAAGCCACCAATCGGAATGATTCGCACGGCGTCCGCATGTGGGCGGGCGGCGCGAATTTGCCCCATCGTCACCTGGTTGCCATGGTAGCCGTTGTAACGAGATTTATTTACTGGAATACCAATAATGTGTTGCGAAGCCTGTGCGTTCACATCTTGGCTAAGCATGCGTTGATGATGGACCATCTCGCCTTTGCGTGTAGAGACTAGCAAATCAACTTCACGCAGTTTGCCGCCATCGTTCTTACTCTGGTTATTGTTTTTTGAACTGCGAGAATTATTCCCACGCTTGCCTTTTTGGGCGTTAGCGTTATTCGCGTTGCGGCTATTTTTCGGACGTGCGTTACGGTTCTGGTTACCGTTATTATTGTTGACCAAAGCGGCATCTTTACCGCCAGGTGCAAAATTGGCGTTAAAATTACGTTTTTGGTTTTCCTCAAATTGTTTTTTAATGTTTGGCAATCGTTCAGCGCGGCTTTGCAATAATCTTGCGCGGCGTTCAGCTTCTGCTTGGTTCCTATCGTTCATGGACTCCTTTTTTTAACATAATTTCCCACACTTAGAGCGCAAATCTGATTAAAGATTGGTGGAATGTTGCGTTTATAAGTAATAACTTAGTAACTAAGAGTATAGCACGACCGAACCAAAATGTAAAACCGATTCCCCTTTGACGAATTCATTTCGACATGATATGATAGGCATATACAGATAAAGACCGGCTCGAAAAGAGACGGTATTTTTAAGCCCTAAGAAAGGAAAATATGGATTTAGATTTGAAGCAAATGGTCGCTATGGTCGACGTGATTGCTGAAGAAAAAAACTTGCCAAAAGAAACCGTGATTGACGTAATTCAACAAGCGATTGCTGCGGCTTGGCGCAAAGACAATGGTGATAAGGACATGGATGTTCGCTGTGAGTTGGATTTGAACACTGGCGAAGCTGACGCCTACGTAATTCGCGAAGTCATCGAAGATGATGTAGCTTACAACCCAGCTACCGAAATTCCATTGTCAGAGGCCAAAGGCAAAGCTATTGGCGATAAAGTTGAAGAAAAACACAAAGTCACTGGTTTTGGTCGGGTCGCTTCGATGACCGCTAAACAGGTGGTTATTCAACGTCTGCGCGAAGCAGAGCGAGACGCCGTTTTGGTAATGTTCGAAGATAAGATTGGTTCCGTAGTAAACGGTACCGTCATTCGGGTCGAGCCAAAACTTGTCCGCATTGACCTCGGTAAAGCCACCGGCATCATGCCAAAATCTGAGCAAATTGAAGGTGAGTATTACGCCGTTGGTTCAAGGCTGAAAGTCTTAATCAAGGGTATTGATCGCGATGAACGTGGCGCTCAACTAATCTTGAGCCGTGGTTGTGCTGAATTTATTGAATATTTGTTCCGCCAAGAAGTTCCAGAAATTGAGAATGGCTCAGTCGAAATTAAGGCAATTGCTCGCGAAGCTGGTCGCCGCACCAAGATTGCGGTTGCCGCCATTGTGCCTGGAATTGATCCAGTTGGCACCTTCGTAGGTGGTCGTGGCGTCCGCGTTCAGGCCGTAATGAATGAAATTGGCGACCGCGAAAAAATCGATATCGTGAACTGGAGCGATAATGCTTCTGAATATATTCGCGAAGCTCTTAGCCCAGCCGAAATCCAAACCGTGAAGATTGATGGGCAACGGGCCACTGTCTACGTTAACAAAGATCAACAATCGATTGCTATCGGCCGAGTTGGCCAAAACGTCCGTCTCGCTTCAAAGCTGACTGGATATGAGCTAGACGTCGAAGTCGCTAAGACCCCAGAGAAAAAGAAGAAGAAAAACGTTGAGGATGAATTACTTTCAGCGCTTGAAGAAGACGACGAAGAGGAAGGCGCTGAAGCGTAAAAATCAACTTTTTAATCAAAAAAATACCCCCAATAAGGGGTATTTTTTATTTGCACTTGCTGCCAGGCAATTGGTCAAGTCCGGCTTTTTTGAGTTGAGCTTGAGCTTCCGCATTGTCGCAAGTCTCCGCCGAATTATTTTTCACTGTCGAAAAGTTATCGCTCAAATAGCTGATGACAATTCGGCCAAAAGCACAGATAATGCCAATGAAGAAGAGCAGAAAAAAGGCATATATTAGTTTGCGCGCTGCGTGAAAATTCCGTTCGGAATACATAGCTTAATTTTAAGTCTCATCGCTAAAATGCTCAAGTTTATATCACGACAAAGTTTGTGTGGCTAGTTTTAGTCAGCCGATTTTTCTTTAAGATTGGCGAATTTTTCCGCCATCGTGGCGTTACCCTGCGTCAGCCGCTTAACTGAGAGATCTTCAGCTTTATTATTAGCCAGCCGAAGATTGTTTTCCGAAGATAGCAGCTCTTCTTTGGTCTTTTGCAGATGCTGAATGGTTTTGTCAATCTCGTCAATTGCAGATTGAAACTTACGGCTAGCCAAATCGTAGTTGCGCGAAAATGCCGTTTTGAAATTCTCGATGTTCTCTTCAAAATGCGTAATATCAAGATTTTGGTTCCGCACCGCAGCAAGCTCAGCCTTATACTGCAGCGAATTTAATGCGGCGTTGCGCAAAAGCGTAATCATTGGAATAAAGAATTGCGGACGGATCACATACATTTTTTCATAATGATAGGATACGTCTACGATACCGGTATTATATAGTTCGCTCTCGCCCTCAAGCAAAGATACTAGTACCGCATATTCGCAGTGTTTCTCGCGGCGGTCCTTGTCCAGCTCCTTGAAAAAATCCTCGTTGCGATGTTTCGAAGCCGTAGTTTCATTCTCATTCTTCATCTCGAACATAATTGAAACAATTTCGTTGCCCTGTTCATCGTTTTCGCGAAAGATAAAATCGCCTTTACTGCCGCTACTAGACACGGTGTTGTCTTTTTCAAAATAGGCATTCCGAAAAGCAGTCGGTCGTAGCCGATTGAATTCGGTCAAACAATGCTGCTCCAACGACTCGCCAATCATCTTAGTGCTGAGTTTCGCTTTCAAATCTTTAAGCTGCTGAATTTCGTCATCTTTTAGCTTTAATGCTCCTTCATATTGGGTCTTGAGTGCCGCTTCGCGCAATTTGGCGGCCGTCTTGATAGCCTCCGTCTGTAACTCGGCTTCCGTTTGCTTAGTCTTCAAATCGCTGCGGATACTGTCGCGCTCACGCTCAAGTGGCGCCAACGCTTTGGTTACTGCTAGTTCGCGTTCGGTTTTTGCCTGTTGCAGCTGGGACTGAAGTTTATCAATATCGGCCTGCAATTTCGCTTTGACTCGTTCGACTTCGGTCTGCTGTTCGGCTAGAGCCAATTTTTTAGCAACATCCGCCTGCTGTTGATTTTGCAAAATTCGCGAATGGAGTTCGGCTTCGAATTCATTGCTGCGAACTTGACTCAGAATATCAGCATAGCTCGCGTCATCAACCTTAAAAATCGTACCGCACTTTGGACATTTGATTTCAGCCATTTTTACCTCTCGTATCTTATCTATCCAGTATAACATTTTAAGCCCAGCATAGGCTCAAACTGGAATTATAGCTTCACTTTGATTGACATTTTATATTTTTTATGCTATAATTGAAAGGTGAATTGGGCTCTACCTGGGCTCAATTAGCAAAAATCTCGAAAGGGGGACGAAAAATAGATGAGAGATTTGATTGAGAGGTTGAAGAAGGACCCGGGCAATTACGATATGTATGCGTTCGCAGTCGGTGCATGTGGGTTAGCCGCTTGGATAGTGTTTGCGGTGCTTAACCTGGCAATACCGAGAACATGGGCGTTTTTGTATGCTCTAAATGGCATCGTCAGCACATTAGGAAAAATCGCTTTCTTTATTGGCATTTTTTCCTTCTTAGCAATCAGGATTGCGATGTATATCAAGAACAAAGTTCCGAATGCTAAGGCCGGCGATTGCCGCAGCAGAAGTTGTCGCCATGACTACGAAGATGATTGCCCGAATGACACCGAAGAACTCCTGATTATTGACCCAGACAAGCCAACGCCACGCGTTTGACCTCTGGCAAAATGCCACCTCTAGTACCTTTTCCCAAAGGGGAGTGCCTTGTGCACTCCCCTGTTTTTCATCTATTAAAATAACGACGTTTGTGCAATAAAGACAATCCGCGTTTATAAAGTTCCATAATGACTAATATTGATAGCGCAACCATAAATAGAGCGAACATTTGGAGCGGCGGAATGGACGTGGCGCCAATAATCACTGAAAGTCTGTCATTCTCCATAATGAAAATCTGCAATGAGATAATTCCCAGAATGCCGAAAGAAATCAATTTATTGCTGCTTAGCGGAATGCTAAAAGCGGAACCTGCTTCACTGCGACAATTGAAGACATGAACGTTTTGGATAAACACCATGAGGCACAAGATATAACCACGAGCAATATTCACGTCCATATGCAATACGCCAAGCAAGAAATTCCAAACCGCAAAGACAATCACGCCAATGGCCAGGCCAGATACGGCAATCTCGGTGAATAAACTTCGATCAAAAATTGACTCTTTTGGGCTGCGCGGTTTCTCTCTGAGGATTCCCTTTTCGGCGGATTCAAAGGATAATGCAAAATCTTGGATGCCATCCGTAACCACATTCAGCCAAAGCAATTGTACAGCCAGTAAGGGGATTTCCATATCGCAAGTAATCGACAAACAGAAGAAAACGGCTTCGGCTAGACCACATGAAACCAAAAAATAAATAATCTTCCGGATATTGGCATAGGCCACCCGCCCCTCTTTGATACCAGCAACGATGGATTTGAAGTTGTCATCTGCGATAATCATATCCGCAGTTTCGCGCGCAATGTCGGTGCCGCTGCCCATCGCCACGCCGATGTTGGCACTTTTTAAAGCTGGCGCGTCATTCACGCCATCGCCAGTCACAGCAACAAATTCACCTTGGCGCTTCAGCGATTCGATAATTTTGAGCTTTTGAAGTGGCGTCACGCGCGCAAATACCAATTTCTGGCTGATAAAATCATCAAAATGTTTTTCGCCTTCACGATACGCTTGGTCAACGGCGTCGCCGGTGGCAATTTCATCAAAAGTCTTAGCTAATTTCAAATCTTTGGCAATCGAAAAGGCCGTCAGCGGATGGTCACCAGTCACCATTAAAACTTTAATGCCAGCAAGATGGCATTCGCTAATGGAGGTCGCCGCTTCTTTGCGAATTGGGTCGATAAACCCAACTAGCCCCATGAACCGCAACCCGCTAAGGTCTTTTTCGGAATACTCAGATTTGGACGCAACTTTGCCATTAGCAACCGCTATGACGCGGAAGCCATCTTTCGCTAAATCAACATTTTGCGCGGCGTGTAGCTCAGGTGTCGACTTGCCAGTGGAAGCATGGTCACAAAACGATTCAACTACTTCTAACGACCCCTTAACAGTGCAATATGTCTCTTCGCCCTGGCGATAGAATACGGCGGAATATTTTTTCTCGGATTCATAAGGAATCTGATAGACAGTTTCAATATCTTGACGATGCGCGTCAAGTTTTTCGCCGAGTACTAAGAATGCAATATCGATCGAATCGCCCGTAGGATGGTCGCCCGCAATGCTAGCCTCGTTGTTCAATACACCGAGCAAAGCTAACTGTTTAACGGCAGCAATATCTCCCTCGCCCTGAATTTCTCCCTTCGTTTCATAACCGGTGCCAGAAATGTCAAAGCTCGAGCCATCTGCTAGCACAATTTTTTTGGCAGTCTGCTGATTAACCGTCAAAGTCCCAGTCTTGTCAGAGGCGATTACCGTGCAACTGCCCAGTGATTCTGCACAACTAAGGCGGCGTACAATGACATTCTTTTTAGCCATGCGGTTCGAAGCAATCGTCAAGGCCATAGTAAGTGCCAGTGGCAAACCTTCTGGCAAAGCTGAAACCGCAAAAGCAATTACTGTTAATAAAATCACATCATATGGGTTGTGCTTTAAAATCAATAAAATTGCCACGATTATAGCGATTGCAACAACTAGAACACTAATTTGTTTGGAAAATTTTTCGATACGGATGGTGAGTGGCGTTTTTTCATCAGGAGCGTTATTGATACTATCAGCAATCTTACCAAGTTCTGTGTCTAAGCCAATATTTACGACAATAGCTTCGGCGCGACCGGATACTACCGTCGTGCCAGAAAAGGCCATATTACTTTGGTCCGTGATGGCCGCATGGTCGTGTTTGATAGTTTTGGCAATTTTTTCAACCGGCAAACTCTCGCCGGTGAGGATTGATTCGTTTACCATAAAATTTTGTATCGACACAATTCGCATGTCGGCGCTAATCTTGTCACCGGACTCAAGAAAAGCAATATCACCAATCGTCAGGCTTTCGGCATCAACTAATACTTTTTGGCCGTCCCTTAAGACTCTTGCCTTGGCAGCAACTAACTTTGAGAGTGATTCGGCCGTGCTGTTGGCTTTGTTCTCTTGATAAGTCCCCATGAACGCATCAATGAAGACGATACCAATAATCACACAGGCGTCTACTATTTCGCCAACTACAAAGGAAACAATAATAGCAACCAGTAGCAACAGCACAATTGGGTCTTTAAATTCATTAATAAAAATCTTCAGAATGCTGTCTTTCGGCTTTTGGGGCAAAATATTTTTGCCAAACTTTTGCTGACGTTTTTGGGCTTCTTCGGTGCTCAAACCCTGCGCGCTAGTGCCAAGTTCGGTTTCAATTGCCGGAATATCTCTGTCATAGTACATAATGCTACTTTAGCATATCTCGATAATGCTTAGTAATAATAAACGAGAAAAAGGCCGCTACACGATGCAGCGGCCTTTAGATGTACAAGAAACTATTTCCATTCGGTTGGATTGATGCGCCGATCGCTCAGCAACCTTGCGCAGGTTAACCCTCCCTTACGGCCGGACTTTACGCCAGCGTTCTTTAGACGTGCGGTAATACGCTCGCGCGCTTCTGGATCGTTGACGATTTGCCAAAACAGCTTCTCTTTTTCCTCCTTTGTCCCACAACCTTCATGGCTAAATTCGCAAGCCACACAAGCCGCCTTGAATTCGTTCTTAGCATCCTCCAGCGCGGCGTCAGCCAGCTTCTCGATCGTCTCAACGGAACGATAGCCGTACTTGCGACGCTGCTCTGCAGAATTGTAACGGGCGTCAAAGTCGATGGTAGTGCTGCAAACAGCACCGAGGTATCGACGGTAGCTTCCGATATCCTTGAGGGCATCATTCAGATTAGCGATTCTTGAACGACGGCAGGACTGGCAAGAGTGTTCATTATACGTAGCCATTTTACATCACCTCCCCGGTGTTTTTCTCGGCTAATTTCTGAATTATATCATATATTGCATAAATAGTCAATAACAATGGCCTTGGACTAGGAATCACAAGACAACAAAAATCCACCCGTTGGGGTGGATTCTCGTATAATTCGGCATCTTGCTAGTTTCCCGCAAAGCAGTATAATCGCCGCGACCAGGCTTGACTTCTGTGTTCGGAATGGGAACAGGTATTTCCCTGGCGCTATGGACACCGAAGTAAGATTCAGAGTTGCTCGCCACGATGGGCCGAGTAATCTGTTCTTCTGAATCTTGCTTCGATGTAAGATGTAATCGAATTGGAATTTTAATTGACTGCTGATACGTTAAGTATCAGTTACCAGCTAAGTCTACTCTAGTTATCGTCATCGTGCAAGCACTAGAACAATAACTAGGACATAAAAAGGCAATGCCTCTATTAGTACGCTTCGGCTCCATGCGTTACCGCACTTCCACCTTGCGCCTATCAACCAGATCTTCTTTCTGGGAGGTCATAGGGAATTCTAATCTTGGAGTCAGTTTCGCGCTTAATATGCTTTCAGCGCTTATCTATCCCGAATATAGCTACTCGGCGATGCAGCAGGTGGCCACAGCCGATACACTAGAGATTCGTTCACCCCGGTCCTCTCGTACTAAGGGCAAATCTCCTCAGAATTCCTAACGATCATGCCGGATATAAACCGAACTGTCTCACGACGTTCTGAACCCAGCTCGCGTACCACTTTAACCGGCGAACAGCCGGACCCTTGGAAGGTGCTCCCCCTCCAGGATGTGATGAGCCGACATCGAGGTGCCAAACCGCGCCGTCTATGTGAACTATTGGGCGCGATAAGCCTGTTATCCCCAGGGTAACTTTTATCCGTTTGCGCTGTCGATCCCACATTCATGTACAAATGTACGTACAGCGGATCACTTGCTCCGACTTTCGTCTCTGATTGGAATGTACTCCTCACAGTCAAGCTGG
>CAZAAQ010000005.1:0-9495 GCA_964483505.1 uncultured Candidatus Saccharibacteria bacterium
CCTATCATCCAGCGACACGTCGCTAGCCCCACAATGGGGGCAGCGACGTATTCCACCTTTTGGCTGATCAGCCATTTTTACTCAGCTTTTTTATCTTCTTCCGAAGCATCAGCTTGTGGTTGAGCTGGCTGTTGCGCCGATTGCGCTGCTGCTGCCGCAGCTGCAGCTTGCTGTTGAGCTACTACTGGATTAACACCCATTGGCTGTGTCATACCTTGCATGCCACCCATCATGCCAACACCCATGCCCATGCCCATCATGCCAGTCGTGCCAGCATTATTGCCAGCCGCATTGACGCCTTCAGCAATTTGCGTTTGCGCATAAGCTGCGCCCACACCACCCTGCATGAGATTACCGGTATTGAATTTGTTAATCAGGTCAACTGAAGCTTCGTCCCAATCGAGACCCATTGGTTGCACATTTACAATTTGCAAACCGTATTTAGTTGCCCATTGATAATTGGCTTCCACTGCCTCATTGACGCTCTTAGCGAATTCTGTCGTACCACCTTGGATGTCATCAATTGACTTACCGCCTTTAGTGAAAGCTGAAAGTGCCGCTGCTAGAGAGCCCACAAAGCCCGCAAACAGCGAATCCTCTACTCCGCCGTCACCTTCACCCAGCTCAAACGTCCCACGACCCTGACCAGAGGTGATATCAACTGGAACCAAATTCTTGAATAGTAAAATTGGGTCCACAACCTTAATCGTGTAAGTACCGTTGCTCGTTACTGCCAACATGGTATTCGCATAATTTGCATCTTTATAACGAATTGAATTTTGCGTGCCATAGCGCAGACCAGCAATATCCTTCAAATTAACATAGAAAGCAAATTGTTGATTGCCCGGCTGTCCGCCATACTTGAATTGCTGGAAGCTCTGCCCAAAGGTACTAGCGAAGAAGCCATCACCAGAGAACATGCTCTTTGCTTCTGGCGTGTTTTCGGTTGTGTAGGTGTAACCACCTGGTTCCGAAATCACAGCCTCAATGCCACCATTCTTGACCAAAATCAGACAAGTATTATCTGGCACTAAGAACTTACTACCATTACTGATAACATTAGCGTTTTCTTCATTGTCATTGTTTTCGCTGCCGTTACTCTTCACCGTTACGGCTTTCGCGAGCAAGACGTGATCAGTCATATTGGCCGGCGGCGCCATATATTCTAGCCATTGGTTGGCAAAGCTACCACTGATAGCCCCACCGAAAGCTTTTAGAAAGCCCATAGGTAAAAACCTCCTTAAGTTATATTTATATTATAGCAAAAACGCTTATTTAAAACGAATAGACTACCCGGAACGGCTAAATGCTTCATCTGCCATTGACATTGGACACTAAAGTTGTTATGATAAATAACTCATGGCTAAGCAAAAACAAAACAACCAAACCGATTTACGGACGATGCGTCGCATCTTCTACTATTTTTGGCTAACTATTCGTCAAAACAAAGTTCGCACAATTATTCTGTTCATTACTATCCCCATCCACGTGGTCTGCGCTGGCATCATTATGCCAATCTACGCCAGTCAAATCATCGGTCAGCTTGGCACTGGCGACACCGATTTTAATCACTATGTTCCCAGTATCATCGCTTTTATCTCTTTCTTGCTAATCCGCGAAGTTGCAATTCGCATTACAGATTGGCTCGATTGGTCGCTAGATGCCCGTGGCGGTTACTTCCTCTCCCAGCTCTGCTTTGATAAGCTCATTAACCAATCGATGACTTTTCACAGCAATAAATTCTCCGGTTCTCTCACCTCTCAAGCCGGCAAGCTTAGCAACGCCTATATCCGTTTTAAGTCCAGCTTTAACTGGAGCATTTATCCGTTATTCTTATCCATCATCTTCACTATTATTACCATTTGGACCGTTTCGCCACTTTATGCCCTCATCGTCTTAGGCTTTGTCATTATTTTCATCACCATCGCGAGCATCACTTATTCCAAAACTCGCTCCGTCGAAATTGCCCTGCCTCAGTCCGAAATTAAACAAACCGGCCAACTTGCCGATTCTATTACTAATATTCTCAACGTTAAATCTTATGCCCACGAAAACCACGAACGTGACCGTTATGCCAAAGCTTCCAAAGGAGTTTATACTGCAACTATGAATGTGGCCAAGACCAGCTTTTGGCGCAATGGCTTACTTAACTTCATTACCGGCATCATGTTAGTCGTCTTTTTGTTCATCATCATTACTGGCAGTAACACGCTTGGCTTTGCCATTGGCGATGTAGTCTTGCTATATACTCTCACCACGAATATCATCAACCATATCTGGGATACCAGTAATATCCTTCGCGACATCAATCGCACTCTAGGTGACGCCGCCGAAATGGTCAAGATTTTAGACACCCCAACCGAAATCGAAGATCATACTGACCGACCACTAGTCGTATCATCAGCCGAAATTGATTTTCACAACATTACCTTTCAGCATTCCGACTCCAAAACCCCTCTCTTTGAGAATTTCTCGCTCAAAATCAACGCTGGCGAACGAATTGGGCTAGTCGGTATCTCCGGATCCGGCAAAACCACTCTCACGAAACTCTTGTTGCGCTTCTCTGATGTCCAAAAAGGCGAAATTCTCATTGATGGCCAAGACATTTCATCAGTGACTCAACATTCACTACGCGAAAGCATCGCTTATGTGCCTCAAGAGACCCTCCTCTTCCATCGCTCTATTGCTGAAAATATTGCCTACGGCAAGCCTAACGCCAGTCGCGACGAGATTGAACGCGTCGCCCATCTAGCTAGTGCCGATGACTTTATCGAAAAAATGCCCGAAGGCTATGAAACGCTCGCTGGCGAACGTGGTAATAAGCTCTCTGGCGGCCAACGTCAACGCGTCGCCATTGCTCGGGCCTTCCTCAAAGACGCGCCAATTCTTATTCTTGACGAGGCCACTTCCGCTCTTGATTCCGAGTCTGAAGCCGCTATTCAAAAGGCAACTGAACGCCTTATGAAAGGGCGTACCAGCATCGTTGTTGCTCATCGCCTCAGCACCATTGCCAATCTCGATCGGATTGTCGTTCTTAAAGACGGCAAAATCATTGAGCAAGGCAGCCATCGACAACTCTTGCTACACGATGGGCCGTACAAACATCTCTGGTCTCGCCAAACTGGCGCTTTCTTCGAATCAGAAGATAACGGCTAGCATTTCAATTACCGCGGAACGGCCGAACATCAAAAATCCCCCATCACTGGGGGATTTTTCGATTGAACAATAATATTATTTATCGTTCCAGCGTTTGATAGCAGCCGCAATCACCTTTTCGGCTTCATCTACACCAAAGAAACCTTTCACCTTAGTCGTACCAGGTTTCTTCAAATCCTTGTAGTGATTAAAGTGGAACTCGATTTGTTCAAGCGTACGCTTTGGCAAATCTTCCAAAGTCTGGTATTTATCACCATTATTGCGATCATCTTCACAAACCGCAATAATTTTGTCGTCGACTTCCCCGCCATCCTCAAAGTGCATCACACCAAGTACGCGAGCTTTGACGTAGATGCCAGTCGTAAGTGGTTGATCTGTAATCATCAAGACATCCAACTCATCACCATCTTCATCCAAAGTTTGTGGAATAAAGCCATAGTTGCAAGGTTTTGCAAAAGCAATTGGCTCAATGCGATCGAGCATAAAGCAAGCTAGATCACGCTTCCATTCGATTTTATGGTTACTACCAGTTGGAATCTCAATCACTACATTGATTTTCCCGGCCTTGTAATCTCCAGGGTCCAAAATCATGTTAAAATCTGCCATTAGAAATTAAACTCCTTACTCCCCCGCTTTTCTTTTTATTATAGCATTGTATCTTATTATTCGCTAATATCTGGCAGCAAGCCTTTTAGGGCGTAGCCGGTATCTGTCTTCTTAAAAGCAAACCGATATTTTGCGCATTTATCTTTGTTGCTCTCGGTTAACTCAAAATTCGTATTCGCACCAGCAATTTGCTCGCTGTCAGGCGCATACACATAATCTGAATAAATTCCAGCATAATTCTCCAAATCAGCTCCGTACGCAATTCGCGCGTTCAAATATGCGTATTCGTTATCCGATCCATAGTCTTGATACAAGATTGAAGAATATACTGTCGCCACACCACCGCAACCGCTGCCAACATATACATCATACTTATTATTTTTTGAATCAAGTTTGTAGTCATAAGGGCAAACTCCAAAATTGGTCAAAGTTATATCCTCGTCAAACATATCCTTAATTGCATTTTTTAGCTCATCCACATCAATTTCAACCGCCAGCTTTTCATCTGGCCCAGTATTCTTGGCATCAATCTTTAACTTACCAATTTTTACTAAATATCTAATCGTGGCATGAATTTTTACTTCATCGGACAAACGGCTGGTCGCAAATGCCGATGTCACCAAATAATTATCTCCTAACGATTCAACTAAAGCTTCTGTTTTTTGCCTCATTTCAGTTTTACCAGCATCAGTCAATTCAACCTTACTGCTATTCGACTGCGTTAATGTTGTAGTGGCACTAGATACAGCACTCTGCACACCGCCTTTCCAGACAAAATGACCAATCGATAACCCGCCCGCAAACAGCGCAGCTGAAAGCAAAATTAGCAAGATTACTAGTCCTGCTTTGCTTTTTTCTTTCTTCGGTTCTTCGACGTTTGTGCTAAAATCTTCGTCCATTTTCGCTCCTCTATTTAACTCAAGTTTATCACAAACACTTCCCTAAAACGCAACCTGCTTATGTTATAATAAACTTAAGTATTATTATAAAAATCCATAGGAGAAAAAATGGTAAGATTAGCAATTAATGGTTTTGGCCGCATTGGACGCAATGCTTTCAAAATCGCTTTCGATCGCAACGACACCGAAATTGTTGCAATCAACGACTTAACGGACGCAAAAACTCTTGCGCACCTACTTAAATATGATTCCAACTACGGGACCTACGAAAAAGAAGTTTCCTATGACGATCAAGGTATCATCGTTGATGGCAAACATATTCGCGTACTAGCCGAAAAAGATCCGGCCAACCTCCCGTGGCGTGACCTCAATGTCGATGTTGTCATTGAATCGACCGGTTTCTTTTGTGACCCAGCTAAAGCCCATGCACACATTGATGCCGGCGCTCGCAAAGTCGTCATCTCTGCCCCAGCCAAAGGCGAAGGCGCCAAGACTATCGTCCTTGGCGTGAACGAGGATACTTTAACTGTTGATGATCAAATTATTTCAAACGCATCTTGCACTACCAACTGTATCGCTCCAGTCATGAAAGTACTTGAGGACAACATCGGTATCGATAAAGCTATGATGACTACCGTGCACTCCTACACCGCCAGCCAAAAACTTCAAGACGCTCCAGCCAAAGATTTGCGTGAAGCACGCAACGCTGCTGAAAATATCGTTCCAACCACTACTGGCGCCAGCAAAGCTGCTGCACTCACCATTCCTAGCCTTCAGGGCAGGTTTAATGGTCTTTCCGTCCGCGTACCAACCCCAGTAGTTTCCCTATCTGATATCACGGCCGTCACCAAACGCCCAACCAGCAAAGAAGAAATCAACAATCTCTTCAAGAAAGCCGCAAGCGAAGATTACTACCAAGGCATTCTTGATGCCACCGAAGAAGAACTTGTCTCCATCGATTTCCGTGGCAATTCTCACTCCACAATCGTTGATCTTAAGTTAACCGATGTCATTGACGGCACACTTATCAAAGTTGTCGCTTGGTATGATAACGAATGGGGTTATTCTAACCGCCTAGTCGAGCTTTCAATCGACTTTGGCAAAATGGGGCAAAACTAGTTTATGCACATCTACCTCGGCGCCGATCATCGCGGCTATGAACTCAAAAATAACGTAATCAATTGGCTAACTAGCCGACAGATTACTTTTACTGATTTTGGTGCCAACTTTTTTGACGCCGAGGATGACTACAATGACTATGCTAAAAAGGTCACCAGCGCACTATTAGGCGACCATAGCGGTGATGCCTTCGGCGTTTTGCTCTGCGGTTCTGCCCAGGGCATGTGCATGCAAGCTAACCGCTATAAAGGCATTCGCGCCGCTATCTGCCATACTACATCCGATGCCATTGAAACCCGTGGTCATAATGATGCCAATGTACTTTGCATCTCGGCTGATTCCAATGCGACCAATTATGCCGACATTTTAAACGCTTTTCTAACCTCAGAACCTTTGACCGACCCAAAATATCAACGCCGTAACGAGAAATTGGACATCGACTAATATGGCAATCACTGTTATAGCGCCAACTATCCTGAGTAAAGACCCAGCCGCATATAAACAAATTATCAAAACTTATTATCCGTTTGCCAAACATGTGCATATTGATGTTTCTGATGGTTCCCTTACATCTGAAGTCACCATCCCAGAATCGGCCGTTTGGTGGCCAAGAGGCTGGACCGTGGACATTCATATGATGACTGCCAACCCATCACAACATGTTGACACCTTGATTAAGTTGCATCCAAATCTAGTGATTTTTCATGCCGAAGCCAAAGAAGATTTGTTGCCAGTCTTCAATAAATTAAAGGACAATGGTATGAAAGTTGGTGTCGCTCTCGTCAAAGATATTTATCCTGGCTCAATCAAGAGCATCTTGTCTGCTGTTGATCATGCACTGATTTTTTCAGGCACCCTTGGCAAATATGGCGGCACCGCAGATCTTCTGTTACTTGAAAAAGCTGCCCTAATTCGCGAGATTCATGGCAACATCGAACTCGGTTGGGACGGTGGCGCCAACCTTGAGAATACAAAAATTCTCACCCACGGCGGCATTGATGTAATTAATGTGGGCAGCGCAATCGCTAAATCGCCTGATCCAGCCAAGTCTTTTGCCGCACTTGAAGCTGAAACCGAGAAAGAGGATCCACTATAATGTCACGTATTGTAAGCATCGGTTCTGCTTTGCAGGACGTCTATCTCATTGATCATGACGATTTTGGCACCAACACTAGGGGATTTTTTAATCAACTCGAACTTGGTTCCAAAGTCGATATCGATAAAATATTCTTCAGCACTGGCGGTGGCGCCACCAATGCTGCCACCACTTTTGCTCGCAATGGTCACGAATCCATCTTTATGGGCTGCATCGCTAACGACTCGGCTGGCCATGCCATCATTGAAATGCTCGATAGTGAAGGCATCGATGCTAGTTATGTATCGTATACTGATAAATTTCATACTGGTTATTCAGTCGTATTACTCTCCCCGACCGGCGAGCGCACAATCCTCACCTGCCGTGGCGCTTCCGCCAATTTTGATTTGCTCGACCCAAATGATTTGGACAACATTTATCCAGATTGGCTCTACGTCACAACCGTGCGTGGCAATATGGATTTACTCGACCAATTATTCACCAAAGCCAAATCGCTCAATACCAAAATTATGTTTAATCCCGGTAATCTTGAGCTTCAACACACTCGCAAACTTATTGGGTTATTATCGGATACCGATGTATTGTTATTAAACAAAGCTGAAGCCAAACAAATCGTTCCTGGCTCAACTCTCAACGAACTCGTCAACCGGCTCAAAAGCTACGTACCGAACGTGATTATTACTGATGGCAATCAGGGCGCTATCGCAACTGACGGCAGCCATGTTTACCGTATTGGCATTTACGAAGACGTTAAAGTAAAAGACTCAACCGGCGCCGGCGATGCCTTTGGCTCCGGCTTCTTAGCTGCCTACGCGAATAACCAAGATTTCGTTACAGCATTAACCTTTGCTTCCGCCAACTCCACCTCGGTCGTGCAACAGATCGGCAGTAAAGCTGGCATCATCAATCAACATACAAAAATACATAACATGACCATACAGGAGATTCGATAATATGGATGAAACTATTACAAATTGGCTTGGCGCCATCGCCCAAGAAAAGCTGAACGAAGAAGACGTCGAACGTTCACTTCGTTATGCTAAAGATTTAGAAGAAGGCTTAGCTAAAATTCGCACTTACGCCCAAGGCGTTTCCATTTTTGGTTCAGCTCGTTTGCCAGAAGATGGTAAATGGTGCAAATTAGCCGAAAAACTTGGCTATTTGCTAGCTCAAAATGGCCACGCTGTCATTACTGGTGGCGGACCAAGCATCATGCAAGCGGCTAATAAAGGTTGCTACGAAGCTGGCGGTCGTTCCATTGGACTCAATATTGAATTGGCCCACGAGCAGCACATTAATCCTTATGTCACTGACTCCATTCAGTTTCATTATTTCTTTGCGCGCAAAGTTATGTTAACCATGTCGTCCAAAGTCTACGTCTTCTTCCCTGGCGGCTTCGGCACGCTTGATGAATTCTCAGAAATTCTCATTCTAATGCAAGAAGGCAAAATGCCAAAGATGCCAATGTTCCTGATTGGCAAATCTTTCTGGTCACAACTTGACCGTTTCTTCCAAAGCAAGATGCAACGTGGGTTCAAGACTATTAATGCCGCCGATCGTAAAATTTATCGGATTACTGACGACATCACGGAAGTAGTCAAAGCGGCCAATAAGATTGGTCACCCAAGCATTTATGACAATCTTTATAACGACGAACGCTCCAAACGTATAACCCTCTAACTTAACTACACAAAAAATAACAGCCCAAAGGGTTGTTATTTTTTACCTAAATCATTTAAAGTGTTATTTCGCGATTACGCCGTCCGCACCCAAAATTTCGCCTAATTCACCCATTATCCCATCGTCTTCAAGATCACATTTAAATGGCAATCGCATCGCCTTCTTGTCTTCGCCAATCACCAAAATTACATCTGATAGTCCAAGATGTGACGTGCAAGCCTGTTTAATCTTCACCAATTTATCACTATCAGAAGGATCCGCCACTCTCAAATAAAGCTTTTTTGGTTGTTTTGGCTTAGCGTTGATAGCGCTTTCGGAAGTTCTGAAGTGTGTTGCTGGTTTATTTTCTGAACGGTTGTATCCGCCCTTAAAGCCATTCCCGCCCGTGTTCGAGGCGGAAACTTTATTCCGCGGTTTTGCGGCCACACCTTTAGTCGGCGTCTCCAGCTTAGCCCCCGTTGATTCATAATTATCTAGCTCTTCGTCCGTAATAATATTGATTTCTTCAGCATTAATTTTTGCTTCGTCAATCTTATTACCGGCCGCGTCAGTTGCATTCACTCGCCCAGTAACCTTTATTACCGCATCCTGCACTAATTTAGCTCCGACTGTTTCAAAGATTTTCGGAAACACAATCACTTCAATTTCCGCGACCTTGTCCTCAATCTTTACAAAGGCCATTTTTGAACCACTTTTCGTGATAATCGTCCGAATATTAGTAATAATACCGCCCACAATCACATTTGCCCCATCCAACGCCGGTTTAATCTCACTAATTGGCATGGTTTGTTCCTGGAAATAGGTTTCATATTTGTCCAACGGGTGTGCCGAAATATATAGCCCCATCAAATCACGCTCCCACATTAATTGCTCTTTATCAGAATATTTCGACGGCGCTGGCGAGATTTCTACTTCTGGCACCTCTACGGCTGAACCCAT
>CAZAAQ010000005.1:9595-49178 GCA_964483505.1 uncultured Candidatus Saccharibacteria bacterium
GCGTAACTTTCGTTGATGTCTGGGCCCAGCACTCGCATGCCCATCCGTTTACATTCTGCCATTTCAATCGCCAACCGTTCCGTCCAACGCATATCGGATGTCATCAAGGCCGCCATGAATGCATCTGGATAATGTGCTTTCAGCCAAGCCGTCCAATAAGCCACCATTGCATAACAAGCCGCATGGCTCTTATTGAAACAGTAGTTCGCAAAATCCAACAATTGATCCCAGAATTTCTCCGCAATTTCCTTTGTAGCACCACCAACTTTTACAGCCCCCTCGATAAACTGTGGCTTCACCTCTTCCATCAATTTTACTTTTTTCTTACCAACCGCTTTACGCAAAGTATCAGCTTGGCCGCCCGTAAAGCCACACCATTCCTTGCTCGCCTGCATGAACTGTTCCTGATAAATCAAAATCCCATAAGTATTCTTTAACGAATTTTCTAGCCCAGGATGCAAATAAGTAATCGGCTCTTCACCATGTTTTCGCTTAATAAAGCTCTCGATAAACTGCATCGGACCCGGTCGGTACAACGCCGCCATAGCGATCAAATCGTCAAATGCCGTCGGCTGGAGTTCTCGTAAATATCGTTTCATCCCCGCCGACTCAAACTGGAATACACCGGTAGTATCGCCTCTTTGGAAAAGCTTGTAAACTTCTGGGTCATCCAGCGGCAAATCACCCATCACAATCTCTTTGCCGTAGACCTTTTTAATAATTCTCAGTGCTTGCTGGATTACCGACAAGTTTGACAACCCCAAAAAGTCCATCTTCAATAGTCCTAACTCTTCCACGGTCGGACCCGGATACTGCGTCGCGAGTGGGCCTTTCGCAGAAACCTCCATCGGCAAGAACTTCACTAAATCATCTGGCGCAATCACTACGCCGCAAGCGTGAACCCCATGGCTTCGAATGGTGCCCTCAAGCCGCATGGCAAAATCAATCACTTCCTTGGCGGTTGGGTTTGTTTCGTATTCGCGCTTCAAATCTGGCTCAGTTTTAATAGCATCTTGCAATTTCACGTGATGCCCCATCACTGGATCTGGCACCAATTTTGCAATTCGGTCCGCCTCCGCATACGGCACTTCAAGCACCCGCGCCACGTCGCGCACTGCGTTCTTCGCCATCATCTTGCCAAAGGTCGTAATGTTACCAACCCGCTCTTTGCCGTATTTTTGCGTACAATACTCAATCACCTCATCTCGTCGAGTATCTTGAATATCCGTATCAATATCCGGCATGCTAATGCGGTCTGGGTTCAAAAACCGCTCAAATAGTAAATCGTAGTCAAGCGGATTCAACTCCGTAATATGAATCGAATAGGCTAGCAAGGACCCCGCCGCCGAACCACGCCCTGGCCCAAAAATAATTCCTTGATCCTTTCCCCAGTTAATGAAGTCTTGCACAATCAAGAAATAACCGTTATAACCCATCTGATCGACCACTTTTAATTCATAATCAATCCGGTCAAGCACCTCCTTTGGCAATAATGGTCGAATTTCCTCAATTGTCTTATTTTCAGCTTCTTCCTTAGTAAACACATTGTAGCGTTCAGCCAAACCCCGAAACACCAAGTTATCAAGATATTGTTTTTCAGAAATTCCACCCGGTGTTGGGAACTTTGGAATCAAAATCCGACCCAGGTCAAGTTTTACATTACAACGATCCGCAATTCGGCGCGTATTTCGCACCGCTTCTGGGCAAGTTTTACCCCAACGCGCAATGATGTCTTCCGGCGGAATCACATGCAGCTGAAAATCTTTCAAGCTCATTCGATTTTCATCCGAAATCTTGCTGCCAGTACCTACGCACAATAACACTTCATGCGCATCCTGGTCTTCATGTCGCAAATAGTGCGCATCGCAAGTCACCACTAGCGGCAAGCCTGTCTCTTTTGCATATTCCATCAATTTGTTATTAATTTTCAACTGCTCTGACCAATGAGTTGGCGAATCCGGATGACCATGATCCTGCATTTCAAGATAAAATCGTCCTTCGAAAGTTTTCGAGTACCAATCAATCAGCGTACGTGCTCTGGCGTCATCGTCATTTCGAATCGCCGTCGAAATTTCGCTACCAGCACAACCCGACAAGCAAATAATGCCTTCGTTGTATTTTTCCATCGCATCATGGTCAATGCGCGGCTTGTAATATTTTCCTCTGATTTCCGCCTCAGTCATCAAACGACATAAATTTTCAAAACCTTGGTTGTTCATTGCCAACAAGGTAATGTGAAATCTCTCTTTGTCATAAGCTGGATCACGGTCTTCCATTTTCCGTGCTGCCACGTAAGCTTCCAGACCCAACACTGGCTTAATACCTTGCTCCGTGCAAGTTTTATATAAGTCAACTAAACCCGACATAGTACCATGATCCGTCACCGCCACGGCTTCCATGCCTTTTTCTTTCACGAAGGCAACCAATTCGTCGACTTTTGTTAACCCATCCAACAAAGAATAGTGCGTATGGTTGTGTAGATGTACGAAATCACGTGGCGACAACGGTTTCCCATCCGACGCAATAATTGTACCCGGCTGTTCGCCAGCTTCTTTAACCTCTTTCTCCTCCGCAGACATACCTTTTATTTTACCATGGAAGCCCACAAAAAATTGCGTCTTTTACTTTTCTAACACCTACCATTAAACTTTTATTCTTAATTCTTACCCTTGCACATTTATCAGATAATCCTTAAACTAACTGCATAGCTCATTTGCTATGTATCTTAAAAACTAGTTAATACTTTTCTACCGTTTCAGTCACATCAAATCTTTGCAAAATTCAAAAGGGGGTAAAAATATGAGCCAAGCCGACCATATCTTTATTGACATGTGCCAAGATATTCTTGACCACGGAACCGACACGAAAGGAGAAATTGTCCGCCCACATTGGGACGATGGCGCCCCGGCCTACACCATCAAGCGCTTTGGCGTTGTTAATCGTTATGATCTTCGCCAAGAATTCCCTGCTTTGACGCTTCGCCGCACCGCTATCAAATCTGCCACTGATGAAATGCTCTGGATTTGGCAACATAAATCCAACAACATTCACGACCTGAACAGCCATGTTTGGGATGAGTGGGCCGACGCAAATGGTTCTATCGGCAAGGCCTACGGTTATCAACTCGGCATCAAGCACCAGTACAAAGAAGGCGCTATGGACCAAGTTGACCGCGTGCTCTATGACTTAAAGCACAATCCCTACAGCCGCCGCATTCTCACCAACATCTACAATCATCACGATTTACACGAAATGAATCTCTATCCCTGCGCCTACAGCATGACTTTCAACGTGACCAAGGAGCCTGGCGACAAGCGTTTAACGCTAAACGCCGTACTCAATCAACGATCGCAAGATGTTCTAGCCGCCAACAATTGGAACGTGGTGCAGTATTCAATTCTATTGATGATGATTGCTCAGGTATCGAATATGATTCCTGGACAACTCTTGCATGTTATTGCCGATGCACATATCTACGATCGGCACGTGCCGCTCATCAAAGAATTAATCTCTCGCGAACCATTACCCGCCCCACGCGTCACACTGAATCCAGACGTTACAGATTTCTACCGTTTTACTACTGAAGACGTGCAAGTTGAAAATTACCAAACTGGACCACAAATTAAAAATATCCCCATCGCAGTTTAAAGGAGGTTTTCTATGGATATTATTGTTGCAGCCTGCCAAAACTGGGCCATCGGTAATCACGGCGAGTTACTCTACCATATTCCAGATGATTTAAAGCGTTTTCGCAACATGACCACTGGCAAAGTCGTGGTCTATGGCCGCAAAACGCTGGAAACTTTCCCTTATGGTTTAGCCCTCCCGAACCGCACCAATGTCATTCTGTCTCGCAACAGCGAGCTCTCTGTTCCAGACGCCACGGTGATTTCAAACCTGACCGCATTGCGCAATTACCTCTTGCAGTTCAACACCGATGATATCTTCATCATCGGTGGTGCACAAATTTATGCTCAATTGCTCGAACATTGTAAAAGTGCCTACGTCACACGTATCTTAGCTACACCGGACGAAGCCACCGCATATTTCCCTAACCTGGATGAAGATCCACGTTGGGATTGCGTTGAGACTGGACCGTTGCTCAATTACGATGACATTGATTATCAGTTTTGCCGTTATACTAACCGCGTTGTGTATTAACTAGTCGGTCTCATTTGACCAAAAAGCTCAGGTTTTCCTGAGCTTTTTATTTTGCCAATTTCAAATGATAAAATCGCTCAATATTACCGAAGCGACCAGCTAATTCGTTATCACGTTTCCCCAGAATCACAAAACCGTTATTTTTTAACCAACTTTCAAAGTTTGCAATCACTTCTCGCCTTATCTTACTGTTTTTAATAATCCCTTTTTTCAGCTGGAATCCACTAGCTTCAAATTGCGGCTTTAGCATCACGAGAAATTCCGTATCTTTATTTGCTAAATTTGCCTTAGCATATCTAAGGACTGTCGTTAAACTAATAAAACTCACGTCCGCCAAAATTACTTCCGGCAATTCCGTTGGCACGAAATCAAAAATATCTGTTTTTTCGTGTAATTCAATTTTTTCATTAAATCTCAGCGGCGCTTTCATTTGCGCAGTGCCTTTTTCCACCGCAATCACCTTCCGCGCCCCTCGACGCAAAGCCAATTCCGTAAATCCGCCCGTACTTGAACCGATGTCTAGCACTGTTTTACCAACCAAATTCACCTTGAACGCTTTCAAGGCTGTTTCCAATTTATGCTCTGCTCTTCCAACTACTTCCATTATCGCATTACCGCCAAGATGGGCCTTTCCGCCTTTTTAATTTCTACTATATTCACCCCATCAATCATTTTATACTCACCTTCCGCTTGCATCATAACTTTTGCCGGTTTTTCAAAAATCAGTCGATCATAATCACTTTCGACTCCAGGAATTTGCTTAAACATACTTTTTAACATCATCGGGACTAATTTTCGCATTCTAGTCATTTGACCGGTTTCACTTAAAAAATCATTCCGATCTAGAAACCATTTTCCTCCCTTCATAATCCGCGCCACTGTGCGACTATTCACGGCCATATAATCCGAAACACCAATCCGCTCCACGTACTCTTCCGACGAGTTACCCAAAGCAAAACTTGGCAAAAATTTTTTCTTACGTTGTCGCAGCCACCAGCGCGCCAAAATCATCAAACTCGAGATCAAATGTTTCCGACCCTTTTGCAACTGTTTACGCACTTTTGGATGGTCAAATACCGCACAAGCCTCCGCAAACATCCCCATCGTAAAATAGCACATCCCATACCGCCAATGGCGTTGGTTAATCTTGCACTCTAGCGGCCAAATTTCCCGTGTCTTGTCTCCTATCTTAAGAACTTCTTCAAAAGTTAGTTCACCCAAGCTACGCGCCATGTCGTTAAAATTGCCATAAGCTAGCACTCCAATCCTTACATCACGTGCCGATGACAGCATAATAGCATTCACGGCTATATTGGCAGTTCCATCACCACCCGCCGAAATAATTAGATCATGATCAAAAATTACTCGCGCCAGCCGTGCCGCATTGTCATCAACATCCGTATCAGACACTTCGAATTTGCCAATCGTCCAACCTTTTAAACCACCAATCTTGCTCAAGACGTCTTTTTTTACTTGCCAAAAATGCGAACTTCGCGGGTTGTAGACTAGCAATAATCTTTTCATATTTTCTCAGTTAAATATTTATCCAATGTCTCAATGCTATCATAAAAGCCCAACATGTCATCTCTTGACATTCCAAAGATATCCGCAAACTCCGTCCCGCTATATTTTTTATTTAATTTTTCCCCATCATTTTGCACCACGCCATAAGCTTCAATCATAGCATTTTGATCAATTGCGCTACTGACATCACCATATTTTGTTTTAAAATCCGCCACTTCCTTAGCGTAATTTGATAAATCCGTTCCTAATGTTTTCAAAAAATCGTTATCACTACTCTCTAGTTTTGTCATGTCGTCGGTGCTAATCGTCTTATTGCTCTTAATTTCCGTAGATAACGCCACTAACGTTTGTTCAACTGTCCGCATCTCTTTTATCTTATTGAATTTCTCTGCCGCTTGATCATATTTTTCTTTCACAGCTGCATCTTTTAGCACTGAACTCGCGCCTAAACTATCCATATATGTTTGAGCTTTAGCAATTGCTTCGTCGAAGTTTTTAATCCGATTATTCTCATCATCACTAAAGTCTAAACTTGTAATCTTGCCATCTATAAACTCAGTCACGGCAGTTTTCGTCGTTAAAATTTCTTTGGTATCGCCACTAGCTGCTTTATAGCCTAATCCATTGCGCCAAATTGCAAAACCGCCGAATACGCCAATCGCCGCCAGCACGGCACACAACAGTGCGACTCTCACTTTTTTGGGGCCAGACCAGCTAGCCTTCACTCGTTCCGGTTTTAAATGTCTCATTAAATTCCCTTCACCCATAGCTCACTTGGTAATGGCCAAGAATTTGCCGTACATCCCCTTAATCCTGTCGATTGCTGCAGCATAATCGGAGCTAATCCAGTATCAGTCTCACACGATGCAATATGGTTATGCCCCAAAAAATGACCCACTTCGTGGTTTATCACCATTTGGCGATAGCTTAATAGACTAACGCCCAACGCATTATAACTATCCGAACCGTGCATCCAGCGCGTATCATTAATCAAGACATACGGTTTCACCGTACAGCTTAACGTATCTGAACAGCCACTTGGCGAAATTGCTTTTACTTCAGCCGGCGAAGCCAGCACCATATGCAATTTACCGCCACTCTCAACTTCCTCAAATTTCACGCCCGCTCGCACCCAGCCACGATTATCTGCAAAAGTATCAGCAATGATTTTTTTAAAATCGGTCAAATTTCCAGTAACATCACCTCGCGTACTGACATCATAAGTCACCAAATACTTCGTGCTAGTTTGACTGGCATAGTAAGCATCAGAAATGGTTCGAGTCTCTAGCTCAGCCTGTGAGACATCAGCGGTAACAATCAGGCTGACTAAACCGCTAAACATCTTTACTCGGTTTCAGTGCACAAATCAATTAGTTTTAAGACCACTTTTTCGTCGTCTGAAGAGTCTTTACAGTTGTCGGCCTTTGCCGCGTCTGTGCCAGTAGCTACACTGTTAAAACTACTTAATTTCCAAGAACCGTCTGCGATTTTCCCATACAAAATCGCTCGCACTGTGCCATCGGCTTGTTTAATCCCCAAACTGACAAATTTATAGCCAGACTTCTCTCGCACAAAGGCAATGTTAGTATCATCAAAATCAACCTGATAGCTAGCACCATACTTTTTTACCAACAAGTCATTCACTAGTTTTAAATCACCGCCGTTCAAAGTGTCGGTCTTCTGTAATGAATCCATCGTACTACTCTGATCGCTAGTCCCTAATACGGCATAAATGTCACTTAATTTTCCGTCAGTCTGCGTATTCTTGTTTTTCATTTCAGCAATCGTGCCATTCAAACTAAAAGTAAAAATTACAGCAATCACCATGCCAATCAAGAAACCGCCGGCAATCACAAATGCACAAATCGCCAATTTTTGCCAAAGCTCATCTACCATCTTACGGCCGCTAACAATACCATTGGCATTAACGGCATTAATCACATTAATGGGAATCCCCTTGTCGGCATTAGCATTTGCCTGTTTTGCCTCATTCACGGCATTCACGGTCGTGTCACTATAATTCTCATATGAGACGCTTGGGCTATCAATCATATCACCCGCAAACCCTTGGCCATTACCCTGTGCTATATTTGGATTTTGTGGTGTTTCATTTTGCGAATCCATTTTCCTCCTCACCGGAAATACTTATGTCTATAATATAACATACATCTGCACAACTAGAAAACAAAAATAGCCCGATTCGGCTATATTTTATCTGGCGGAGAGATGGGGATTCGAACCCCAGATACGGTTGCCCGCATACACGCTTTCCAAGCGTGCTCCTTAAGCCACTCGGACATCTCTCCAACTGGTCATATATTACCACAATTGTCAGCTCTAGTGCTACCACTACTCTAATTGACTTTTTTAAGACTTTATGCTATAATGCAACAAGCTATCAAAAATACCGATAACTCGTACATTTGAAATTTGTCGTAAAAGGCCAGACTGGCCTCTTAAATATTTTCTATCCGTAGAAGGAAAGAAAGGGAGGCCATTACTATGGCAAATCACTATCGGTTTCAACGTCCCGATGACGACGACGAGAGCCTCGGTGGCAGGCTGGAAAACGAGCTTGTCGATATTTGCGCAGATTGGTTTCGCGCAAACAACGACGCAGCCGGCTTCAAATGTATGTCCGGTACTATCAGTGACATACAGCAAGGAACCGATGCAACCATTTGGCGCGTGCCAGTCGACTTCACCTGTGACTTCTCAGGTAAAGACAACTGCGTCAAGTTGCCAAGCGAGGTTACTCTCGAACAAGGGGTAACTGTGTTGTTCGGTTTTCGGACCGGCAACTCGCATCATGGTTACACCAAGTTCGAGCAACCGGTGCTCGTAATCGGGCTTCGTGCCGACCAGGAGTATCTCAGTAGTTGGATGGGCCACATCCTTGATAAATTTCATCAAAAGATGAAAGAAATCATCGAAACCGGCCAAAAAGACTACTGGGACTACTTCGACTCCATCGAAGCCTAACCTCATGAAGGGAGGTGATTGCCGTGATGAACATCACGCGCGTTTTTATCCTGACCAAAAGTGGTCGACCTCCTACAATGGAGTCGACCCGAGAGATCCTGAACTGCATATTCAAAGGCGATGGCCGACTGCACGTAACGACTTACTGCGGTAAGTCGTTCAACCAGCCGTCGGTCATCGCCAAGAAATTGCGGAGAAAGGATGTCGTTGTAATCATCGACGAAGACAACTCCGGTTTTCGTATCACCACCGGTACTGAAGACATTAAGCTGCTTCGTGCAGACCTCTCCGCTGGCCATGTTGCTAGCTGGGATATCGTTAATGATTTCGTATTACGACAAGAGCATCAAGCCGAATAGGCTTAGAGCCGAGCCCAAAAAGCTCGGCTTTTTCTTGCTGATTTTTACAAATTTTTTAGCTTTATCATTTTACAATCCTCCCCTGTACCGCTATAATCTACCTAGCGTAATTAAGTTTTTATCAAAAATGGCAAAAAAAGAAAACGAAACAATTATTGAACTCAAATCCATCTCGAAG
This sequence comes from uncultured Candidatus Saccharibacteria bacterium, assembly GCA_964483505.1. Lineage (GTDB taxonomy): Bacteria > Patescibacteriota > Saccharimonadia > Saccharimonadales > Saccharimonadaceae > UBA2834. The sequence continues at coordinate 18,800 of CAZAAQ010000005.1, forward strand.
AGCTATGGGTTTGGCGATACGGAATCTTATGCTCTTCACAATTTTAATCTTACCGTCAAACGCGGTGAATTTATTATGATCATGGGGCCGTCCGGTTGCGGCAAAACCACTCTACTAAATATCATTGGCTTGCTAGATAAAGCCAACGCTGGCGAATATTATCTTGCTGGCAAATCCGTCGATCGTATTTCAGCTCGCAAAAAAGCCAACTTCCGTGCCAAAGAAATCGGTTTTATTTTCCAAAGTTTCAATCTCATTCCCAACCTGCCGGTCATCGAAAACGTTTCCCTTCCCTTAATTTATTCTGGCTATCACCAAACTCGTCGCCTCAAAATGGCCGACACCATCCTTGAACGTTTTCACTTGCGCGAACGCGAATATTACATGCCATATCAACTTTCCGGTGGTCAACAACAGCGCGTCGCAATTGCCCGCAGCCTCATTGCCAATCCATCCATCATTCTTGCCGATGAGCCAACTGGCAACCTTGATAGCCGTGCTTCGCACATCATTATGGAAGAGCTCCAGGAAATTCATTCACTCGGCAACACTATCATCATGGTCACGCACAACCCTGCTCTAACCACCTATGCCACTCGCGTCATTAATATGCTCGATGGCGAAATCGATACCGATATCAAAACAGTGGCTGACCGCGATTTACCACGTCCAGGTGACCCAGAAAAAATCGCCGTGCGAATTTTGCCAAGAAAACCACTTGATTTAGACGGACATGACGAACCAATCACCAAGCAGCCAGTCGAACTAGCACACTCTATGACGACCGTTAAGACCACCGTCAAAACTACCCCTACGGCTGCTCCAGCCGAAAAACCATCTGATGCGAAGAAAAAGTCCAAAACAGCACCCAAAGTTGCTGCCAAAAACACCAAAATTAAAGTGAAAACCAAGGAGTCATAACATGGCACTTCTTATTAACACGCATTTTCATCTCGCGATCGACAGTTTACGCAAAAATCGCGGCCGCACTTTTCTCTCAGCTCTCGGTATCGCCATCGGCGTTGCCTCCATTGTGTTAATTCTTTCGCTCACCGGTGGGATTAATTCACTCATCAGTGCCAACACGGATAAAAATAACGCCAATTTAATCCTTGTTCGCCCCAGCAACAATAAGGATGTCACCGAAAATATTATCGATGAGCTTACCGCAAACAGCCAATACACTAAATCAAACCTTACTCTCGACGACGTCAAAACCCTGAAAGATATCAAAGATGTGTCCGCTGTAGCACCAATCGCTATCACTAACACTGCCGTTTCGGTTGGCAACCGCACCTATCAAGGTGTTGACGTAGTAGCCACCAGCTCGGACTTACATCAAATTGTTTCGCTTCCACTCAAAAGTGGCCAATTCTTAGGTGGTGACCTACAAGATAACGTTGCTGTCGTTGGATATGACTTGGCTACTCAGTTATTTGGCACTACTGACGCTATTGCTAAAACCTTTAGTTATCAAGGCAAAAAATTTATCGTCGTAGGTGTACTTAATAAAATCGATGACCCAATCAACTTCAATAGCGTCGATTTTGATCGTGCAATTTTAATTAATGCCAGTTACGCCAACACTTTCGAAACCTCTATTCAGATTCAACAAATTGATGTTCGCACGGCCAACGTCGATTCAGTTAACGACACAGTCAGCGCCATTAAAGATAAGCTTACGTCTTCCAAAAACGGCGACAATTCTTTCCAAATTATTTCCGGCAATGACAGCAATCTCCAACCAGCTGGCTCACTATTATCAATTATTTCCAGCATGCTAACCGTGGTTGCCTCTATCTCATTAATTGTCGGCGGCGTCGGCATCATGAATATTATGTTAGTGTCCGTGTCCGAGCGTACCCGCGAAATCGGTATCCGCAAAGCCGTCGGCGCTTCATCTGGCAATATTTTGCTCCAATTTTTATTCGAATCAATCATCTTAAGCGTTATTGGCGGCTTAATGGGCTTCGCCCTAGGCTATCTCTGCGCCTTCTTAATCTCCCTAATTACTCCATTTACACCACACATTTCTTGGCAAATTCTTATCGTAACTGGTTTAACGTCCCTTATCACTGGCATCATCTTTGGCGTCTACCCAGCCGCTAAAGCCGCTAGCAAAGACCCTATCACTTCACTCAAATATTACCGTTAGATAACTTCCTATTGCCGCCATCAAAAAAAGACCCTTTCGGGTCTTTTTTTATTTTAGGCTGCTGCTGCCGCCTCCGGGGCCTCAGCTCCCCCGCCTTCTGCCATGTGTAAATCTGGCTTCTCTGTGCTAGTTTGGTGCGCTTTTATCCAGTCTTCAATGGTAAGGCTTGCAATCAAATCCACCATTTCTGGAGTCTTCATACTGTCCTTCGCTTCTTGGCTCAAGCCATCCCACCATTTCTGATAATTAGCGTTCCTCGTCTCTTCATTAGCTCCATCATAAGCTCCTAGCAAAATCTTAATGCCTTCATTGCCGCCAATCGTGTCTTTCTTGTCTTTCAAAGAGTTCCACAAATCAAATGTACTACCAGTCATATCAACGGAAAGCGGGTTTTTTACAACATTCTTAGCTGTACTATTCAATGAATTCCACCAGTTTTCATAATGAGCAATTTTTTCATCGACACTTGCTGGCTCATTAGTACCAGTTAATATATTATAGCCTTCATTGCCCACATACTTTTTCAACCTCGTCCAATATTGATCCGGCGTATCATTATCATAAGAAAGTGGCATAACAGAACCGTCCTCACCGACAATTGGTCGATAGTAATCAGGATAAATGTTATCTTCTTCTTCGTCCTCGTATGTTTGACCTGGCTCATAACCTTCTACCGCAACATAACCATGATCAGCTAACCACTTCACCGCTTCGCGACCATAGTCTAACGGTTGGCCATTTTCCATTCTACCGCGGCTAATTGAATGGTCATAGTTCCAAGCACCAGTCAACGCACCACGCTTTGACTCCTCGTCCAAACCATTCCAGTATTCTATATATTCTTTCGCATGCTCGACGGGATTTTCTGGCATGCGTAGTTTCCAGTCGTCAGGGTTACTTGGCTCTTCGGAGCTGGAAATTGCATCCACGCCACCTACCATGTCTCCGATATTACCGCCAACTTCGTGCGCCGGTTCATCGCTATGATCAATTGGTTCAAGCACTTTCTCACCGGCAACTTTTGATTTACCAGATGACGACTCGGTTTCTCCAACTCCAGGCTCGCCATTAGCGCTGCCGATACTGTTAATTCCTGGCTCAGAAGCCGATTTTGGTGTTCCTCCAGTCGGACCACCGCTTTCAGTAGTTTTTGGCGACTTAGGCTCCTTTGTAGATGGCTCTTTGCCAAGTGACAAATTCTTACGATTTGCAAATGGAAATAGTGCTGGCATATCAACAAACCTATCAACCGCCTTATCGAAACCAATCACATCAAATACCTGTTCAGTTGTCGTTACCGCTTCGGTCAACATTTGCCCACTATTTCCGCCGTTCCCCACAACAGTAGCTAACGATATGACGTCCTGCGCGCCATTCGTCAAAGTTCCTGGCTCATAAACAATCTCAGCATAAGCAAAATTATCAGTCTTGAATAAATTAACCAATTGCGGGTCGTCCGGCCTAAACACTTGCTGAGCTCCCTCTTGAATATATTGACCAGTAATATCAATCGGATGACCTTGGGTATCTTTAGAAAGAGACAATAACATATGTACTTTGCCAGCAGCATTTACATCATTAAAGTTAATCGTTTCACCGTTCCAAGTCGTCGAAGTACCCTGCATGCCAGTATAAATACCACCATGATCTTCCGTATAATATGCCCTCAGTTCATTACCGTCTGACCATTTTGTGCCATTTGAAGCCCAATCGCGGTGTACGGCCGTACCACGAGCATTGGCATAATCGGAGACGCTAACCTCTTGATTAGAAGTCGTAGAAACCTCACGTTGGTTAACGGTATATCCTTGTTTCCTTAGCTCTTCAACTTGTTGTTGATTCAATTTAGCCCCAACTTGCGCTTCCGCATTCACATATTCCACGCCCTTAAATCCTAGTGCACCAGCCAATAATGTGTTGTGCGCATTTGCATTATTGTGCAAATGGAAAACTTCATCAGCGATACCATATGAATCCGGGCTCACCGCTGCTACGGCTTCCTGCACCGCAACACCAGCTATTACACCGGCTACAGCAGTCTTCGCCGATTGGGCAATCGCACGTTTCGCTGCAAACTTCTTGGCTAGCTTATCTTTACTACTTATACTTCCATTAAATGTTTCGGTTGCGTTCTCCATAGCCTTCGCAAGCGCTTCGGCACTATCAGCTCCGCCCATTTTACGCAAAGCAACCTTAGCCTGTGCCCGCGCCAAATCCATGTCAGAACGTTCTTTCTCCATCACGTCAAAATTACCGCTCGAGAACCGAATCAAATCAACTTTCCGTTCATCGCTAATCTTTACTGCCGCATCCATAGCTGCCAATGCTTTTATCAAGCCTTCTTTGTCACCGGACGAGACGGCAGAATTAACTTCTTTAGTCAAATCAGTTGCCGAAAGCATATCGTAAGTCGTCGCCTCCAGTTTTTCATCAGCAACATTAGCGGTCTCACCAGTCGCCAATCGTCTCGTTAACGTCGCTCGATCGGTTGCTACACGATTCCTTTCGCGGAGACCAGCAACTGCGCTAGACACCGCGATACCAGCCGCAATTGGTAGTGCTGCACCAGCAACAGTACCAGTCGCAATTAAGCCGCCCAACAATATCGGAACTGCTGCTTTAGCTGCCGTAGTTGCACCTTTCTGCGTAGCTGATGCAATCATACCGGCCGAAAAAGCTACCACTTCCATTGGCACCACGCGTCCGATTTTGCTATTTAAAATTTTCTCAGTTATTCGATCCACCGCATCACGATGTGCTTCAGTCCGAGCATCACGACGCGCTTCACCATTGATAAACCGGAAACCATCCATTACGTTATCAATACTTTTAGCCTGATCGTACCTATCCTTGGCTTGCATCGCAATCTCAAGATAGTTATCGACCATCAGGTCTTCTTTGCTACCATCATCTTTCAGGCTTTGTTGGATTCGTCGCATTTCAGATTCAAAGCTGTTTTTATCCATCTTGCCTTTAGCGAACTCTTCGATTGCGCTCTTCATCGAAACAGTCGACTTAGCCTCAACACTATCAGCGTCAACCTTTTCTTTAATCTCTTTTCCGTCCTTATCATGGCTATATTTATAAACTACTTCTTTTCCGTCTTCGCCCTTCTCAGTGCCAAACACGCTCATTTGTTCACCGGCTGCGCCATGAATCATCTCATCTTCGAAACCGTTTACATATGCAGAGATAAAGCGTTCTACACCAGCATTTGATTTGCGCCAATTATGGTCATTCACGTCTAACTCTGAAGATTCACCATTCTGCTTGTGTTTTATCGCTTCATAGGCTTGTTTTTCGTACTTCTTTGTAAAGCCTTCTTTAAACATTTGGCCCCAAATCAAATTACGAATCGCACCGCTAGCAAGTCTACCAACAAAAGTATGACCCTTAGCGGCCAATTTCTCTTCTAGCATCTTTTCAGCAATGCTGTGCGCGCGGGCTTTCGCATCATTATCAATATCGATTGCCGCCACCACGAGCGGTTTCTTCTCTGCTGGTTTCAATGAGGCATTATACTCGTCAATCAACTTTTGCAGTTCATCGGCGCTCATCTTATCCAATTCGCTCATTTTTATGTTTTTTACCGTCTTCAGCCAATCGGCCATATTTTTTTCTGCCACTTGAGTAAGCAATTCTTCCTTCTTCTTTTCAGCAGTTTCAGCAGTGGAGGCATTATACTCGTCAATCAACTTTTGCAGTTCATCGGCGCTCATCTTATCCAATTCGCTCATTTTTATGTTTTTTACCGTCTTCAGCCAATCGGCCATATTTTTTTCTGCCACTTGAGTAAGCAATTCTTCCTTCTTCTTTTCAGCAGTTTCAGCAGTGGAGGCATTATAAGCATCAGTCAAATTGCTCAGCTCTTCTTCACTCATTTCATCCAAATCTCGAGCAGTAATACCCTGCTCTTTTAACCAATCTGCTTTGTCAGCTTTGTTGAGATCATAAAGTAGCGCTTCTCTTTTTGCTTTTTTCTTCTCTGGGTCGTCTAAATCATCCTCAGCCTTCTTGCTAGAATCACCTTCCGGACCAGTCTTTTTACCGTCATCAGGCTTGTTATCTAAAAATTGTTTGGCATAATCATCGCCATATTTATCCGGATTTTCCGCAATCGTCTTACGTACCCTTGCCATCCAATCAACGCTACTTTCCCCCCTTTCGCGTGGTAAATCTTTATTCAGCTTTTTCAGCCGCATCGACTTCTGTTCTGCTTCACTGAATGGGAATTGCGCCAAATATTCTGGCCCAAATTTATCTGGATGCTCAAACATCTCAAACTTAATCCTAATTTCCCACTGCGCATCAGTTTCTTCTGGTGTACCCTCTTTTTTCGGAAAAGCCTCTCTCACATCGTCTTTTAATTTGCCACGACGTTCAGAAATTGCATCTTGTGCCTTCCGGTATTCATTCCTAGCATCCTCGCGCGCCATCCATTGATCAAAGCTCAGCGCGCCAGTGCGTTTACGCCATTCTTCGTCTGATTCATTCTCTTTACGTGGATTCTCTCTATCAAACTCGGTCGAATCTTTCACATAAGAGACAAGCGCCAATTGCGTCTCGTCTATCTCTTTCGTAATTCTGAATTTGTCTGAATCAAAAAAGCCACGTTTTTGCAGTTCATCAACACTACTAATCTTTGAGGGTTTCATCCCTTCCGCACGAACTCGATCGGTCCAATCTTTAAAACTCTCGTCTTTTTCTTGTGGAAATACTTCTTCCAAATCTTCCCACGACCGACGCCCAATCGTACGCAGCTCCGCTAATTCATCACGATCTTTCCGAATCTTTTCATAATTTGAGGTGTAATCAATTGGTTTAGCGGCAGCGGCTTCGATTGCCTGTTCTTTCGCTAGACGATATGCCGCAAGTTCTTCTTCACTATATACTTTTGTTCTTGCATCACGAACTTCATTAATTCTAGCGGTATAATCTTCATTGCTCTCGCCATCTTGTTTCGGGAAATAATCAAACAAGTTTCCTTCGGCACCTCTTGTATACTTTTCCCCTCTTGCATTTACGCCAGTACCAGGACCATTATTTGGCTCACCATTAACTTCCGCATCGTACTTTCCTCGGGCTTCTTGCGCCTTCAGTCTCTCTCGAAGTTCCTCTGGCGATATGCCATCATCACCTGTATATTCAACCTGCGCACCTTGCGCAGAACCACCCCCTTGAAATGGCACGTCGCCCATACCTGCCCATCGATTGCCCGCATTATTTCCCTGCTCGCTAGAACTATTATTTGGTTTACTTTCAGCGCTCATTTTTTGACCCTTATTGTTCGTTTTCGTTTGCACCTTGTTCTTCGTCTACCGCTTCAGTTTGAACATCACCAATATAAAGCAATCTAAATTGCAACATTGTTTCCAAAGCTACATTTTGCAAGTCGACGCCACTATTTGTCATAAAATCAGCAATCTGAGTGTCAGTAAAATTCTCGTCGTCCATCTTATCGGCCAATTCGATCGCTTTATCCTCTGGCAAAGCGTCAATAGCCGCACGGTCGATTTGAGTCATTAAACGTTGAGTCATATCGGCTTTCAACTGTGCCCGCACCTCATCGTCAATATTTGTATATCCTTTTTCATCAATCAATTGGTCAATGAAACGCTCAACGTTTTCCATTTTTTTATTACACCTCTATATTATTCCTTATGCTAATAATAACATAAACGAGATTCAAATGTCTAAAAAAGCGGCCACATTTAAGCGACCGCTTAAAGAACTAACCTACACAAAATTACTTAGACTTCAAATATTTCTTCCAGCCTATCATCACATACTGACAACCCGAGACTACCGTTAAAATCAGCATTGCCGCAATCAACGAATTGCAAATTATTGCATACCAGCCAAAATTGCAGAAATGACCGAACAACAGCAGAATTATCGTCAACATTTGGACAGAAGTCTTGCACTTGCCCCACCACGATGCAGCAATTACTTCACCATGCTGCGCCGCTATTAATCTAATCCCATCCACCGCAAAGTCACGGCATAGCACAATTGCTAAACCCCAAACTGGAAATAACCCCCGCACCGTCAAGCATAACAGTGCCACATTGACTAGCATCTTGTCCGCTAATGGATCGAGAAACTTTCCTACATCTGAAACCTGTTTCATCTTTCTAGCCAGATAGCCGTCCAAAGAATCAGACACAGTCGCCAATATGAAACAAGCGATTGCGATCCAGTTCGCGATATCGCTATTTTCTAGCAACATCGCCAGTAAAAATGGAATTACTGAGATAATTCTCGCCACTGTAATTCGATTCGGAATTGTCGTCTTCACCCAAACACGCCTCCTTGTTAATGTATAAAGTTATGTTATAATTATAGCATGAAAATCCTCGGTATCGAGTCGTCTTGTGATGAAACTGCCGCCTCGATCGTAGAGGATGGTAATTCTATTCTCTCTAATGTAGTTGTCTCCCAAATCGACATCCACGCCGCTTACGGTGGCGTTATTCCAGAAATTGCCGCGCGTTCTCATATTGAAGCCATTCTGCCAGTTATTCACCAATCGCTAACTGACGCAAATTGCGATTATCAAGACCTTGACGCCATCGCTGTCACGCACACTCCTGGACTAGTTGGATCGTTGCTCATGGGCACCCTCGCCGCCCGCACCGTTAGCATTATCCAGAATATCCCTTTCTACCCGACTCATCACCTTAAATCACATATCTATGCCAACTGGCTCAGCGGCTATCAACCGACTTTTCCAATCTTAGCGCTAGTAGTTTCCGGTGGACACACTCAAATCATCTATATGAAGCAACATGACGATTTTCATATTATTGGCACCACGCACGACGACGCTATCGGCGAAGTTTTTGATAAAGTCGCCAAAATCCTTGGTCTCCCCTACCCAGGTGGCCCCGCTATTGCGGCAGCCGCACTAAACGGCGACCCAACCAAATACGCCTTGCCAATTCCAAAAGTTGCTGGTCTCGATTTTTCCTTCAGCGGTCTCAAGACGGCCGTGCTCCGGGCGATTCAAAAAGATCTCGGCCTACCAATCTCTGCCCCATCCTATACTCTAAAGGACCAGCTCACTCAGACCCAGATTCAGGATTTTGCCGCTTCTTTCCAAGCCACAGCCGTCAAAATCCTCATCCGCAAGCTCCAAGCAGCCGTTAAAGAATATGACGCCAAATCCATTTTGATTGCTGGTGGTGTTTCCGCTAATGCCATGCTTCGGACTGAACTCACCAAAAATTTTGGTCGAACACATGCCGTCTTTTTCCCTGAACTAAAATATAGTACAGACAATGGCGCGATGGTCGCATCCGCTGCTTATTATTCAATTCAAGCTGGCGAGCAACCATCTGACCCATATAAACTGGACATTTCTCCTCGTTCAGTCATCTGCTAACTTGCTACCCATTTCTTGTTCGATTTACCATTTTTGTGTTCATCCCGCTCAAACTCTTGCGTCATGCTTTATAATGTAAGGCATGGATTATCTTCAGAGCAGCCGTGAAATTCGTAAAACTTTAGCTAAATATTCTAATACTCAACCCGACGATTGGTTTTTATGTCTCAAAGCCCGTTTCGGTCTTGCTGTTGTGCTTAAATGTTTACACGACAACCTCGGCTCAGGTGAAATTATCACCACTTCTTATACCTGCATCACTGCGATTAACCCAATCATCGTAGCAGGTTTTAAACCAATTTATGCCGATATTGAGCCTTCTACCCTATCAATCAACATTCCACCAAAAACTTTGTTAAACACGCGCACTAAAGCCATTGTCATGCAGCACACACTCGGCATCATTGGCGATAAGACCGCATTAGCGGATTTTGCAACCGAACACAATTTATTACTCATCGAAGACGCCGCACATTGTCTGACTCGCATGGCGAGAGATAAGAATAATAAAATTCTAGCTGATGTTTCCGTCCATTCTTTCGGTGTAGAAAAAATTTTAACTGGCACTAAATTCGGTGGCGCCATTTATATAAATCCAGAACTCAAAAAGAAAAACTCGAAATTATACAATGACATCACGACGGCTTTATTGGCCTTAAAACAGCCTAACCAGTCAACCGCCTTTCGAGTCCGCACCTATCGTTTTAATAATGCCCTATTACAACGCGCACCACATAACTTAAAATATCGATTGCGCGATGCCTCAATCAAAGCAAAATTACTTGAACCAGCAATTTTCCCTTACGAGCAAGAAGGCAAACAAGCTAAACCAGTTACTACCAACTCATACGTCAACAGGATTATTTTGAATCAATTAGCTTCGCTCAAAGCCAATTACAACCGCCGCGAACGCAACGTAAAACTATACAAAAACACCTTAAGCTCATCAAAATTCCGCCCAATTACAGCTACAACCGAACCGCTCCTAGCTTACCCAATCTATTTTGAAGATATCAACCAGGCCAATAAAGCTTACGACATGCTAATGTCATCTAACTTTTTCATTCGCCGCTGGTATTCCCCCCTACTTTACCCCGGCCCAAAGTCAAACCGCATTTATCACTATAGCCCGCAAGCTACGCCGATTGCCGAAGAGACTTCTAAACACATCTTATGTCTCCCGACCGATCTTCCCATGAATGCCACAATTACGCTCATCAACTTATTAAATTCCCCTGTCATTGCCTCAAAATAATATATCATCTACGATATGATATACCATAAGTGATATAAAATATCATAAAAGGTATACAATCACGGAATGTCAGTCAAAAACGTTCTGCACTAATATGCTAGAATAAACTTATGCAATCACATTTTCTTCAATCTGAGGCCTGGGAAAAATTTCAAAATTTCGAAGGCAAAACTACATATCGTCTAGAAGATAAGGACTTTTCACTTTTGGCCATCGAAGACCACACACCGCTGGGGAATTATCTATTTATTCCCTACGGCCCAACTCTAACCAGTCAGGCCGGGCTTAAATCCGCCCTTACTGCGGCCAAAAAACTCGCCGTTGCCAAAAAATGCCTGTTTATTCGGCTTGAGCCAACCATCCCAATCGACGAATCTATCTTGAAAGAGCTAAAACTTCAAAAGACTAAGGACATCGACCCAAAATACACGCTGATTCTCGATTTAGACCCGTCGGAAGACACTTTATTATCCAACATGGAACAGCGCAAACGCCGATACTATAAAACTTATGAGAAAAAAGGTATCTCTATCCGCACCTCGCATGATCCAGCCGATGCCAAAATTCTAACTTCCTTGCTCTCCACGCTGGCGGAAAACAACCATTTTCAAAAACACAGCGACAAATATTTGACCGACCAAATCAATTTTGATTTTTCAACCTTATACATTGCAGAATTTGAAGGCAAACCAATCGCTGCTGCCCTAGTTTACGATGACGATACCACCCGTTATTATGCTCACGCCGCCACCGACTATGAACACCGCAATTTGGCCGCCGGCGCCATTTTGGTCGTGAAAATGATTATGGATGCCAAAGCTCTCGGTCTAAAATATTATGATTTCTGGGGCATCACCATTTCGGAAGATCCTAAAGATCCATGGTACGGCTTTACACGATACAAAAAGACCTTCGGCGGCTATCAAAAAAGCTATGGCGGGACTTATGACTATGTAATTAACCACACAAAATACAACCTTTACACTGCTCTTCGCCCTATCAATCGTCTAAAACGCAAAATTTTACACAAATAATTCACAAAAAAGTGGCCGTCAGGCCATTTTTTTATTTATCGTATTTTTTTAAGTCAAATAGCGGATTTTTTCCGGCATCCAAGACTTTTTGCGCTTTTTTGAGCAATTTTTCCAGCCCAACTTCGCTATTAGCGGAACCGATATGCACAGTTTTTACAACTTCCCCGCCCTCTTTCCAACAAACTTGCACACCAGTCGCGCCGCTTGCCGTCTCAAATTTTCGTATAAATGCCACACCCACATTTTAACCGATTTATCCACTTTTCGCCATTTTTCCAAAATATACCCATAATCTTTATGTTTACATCCTTTTACATTAGCATCCCGTTTATGCTATAATGAGCCTAACAAACGAGTAATCGTTTGGGTAAACCATAAGTGTATATAGATGCAATAGTGACACCAGCTTTTACAATTAGTTGCTAGTGCCGAAAAACAAAATGCACATTTTGTCAAATTTCATGTGAAAAGTTAAACGTTCGCAATAGTTTTTCATGTGAAAAAAATAACACACTTATCTCTGTTTACATCTTAATGCTGTGATATAATAAAACTAGAGTAAATGGGGCAGGGAAATATACCAGAAAGAACCCAATAAGCAATCTGTCCCTAAGATATACGGAGCCAAAATACATGAAGTTCAGCAAAACCTATGAACCAAACCAATATGAACCAGACATCTATGCCTTATGGGAAAAAACGCAGGCATTCAAGCCCAATCAAAATCCAAAAGCAGATCCTTATACCATCGTCATGCCACCACCAAACGCCAACGGTAATCTGCATATTGGACACGGCCTCACCATCGCTCTAGAAGATATTTTGACCCGCTATCACCGCTTAAAAGGTGACAATACCTGGTACATTCCTGGCGCCGATCATGCTGGTTTTGAAACTTGGGTCGTTTATGAACGCAAACTCGAAAGTGAAGGGAAAACACGGTTTGATTTCACTCGTGATGAGCTCTACTCCCAGGTCTGGGATTTCGTGCACGAGCAACGCGGTAATATGGAACTTCAACTCCGCGCACTTGGTGCTTCATGCGATTGGGATAGTTTAACTTTCACGCTAGATCCAAAAGTTGTCGAAACAGTTTATGGCACTTTTCAGAAATTATGGAAAGATGGCCTCATTTATCGTGGCGAAAAACTCGTCAATTTCTGCACTAAACACCAAACTGCCTTTGCCGATATCGAGGTAACTCATAAAGACGAACCGGGAAGTCTTTGGCAAATCTCTTACCCATTAGCAGAGCCAAAAGAGGGAACCACCGAAATTATCATCTCTACCACCCGCCCAGAAACCCTCTTGGGCGATACCGCCGTGGCCGTCAATCCTAACGACGAGCGATACAAAAACATAATTGGCTCATTTGTCAAGTTGCCACTCACCGATCGCGAGATTCCAATCGTCGCCGATGAACACGCCGACATGACCTTTGGCACTGGCGCCGTCAAGATTACGCCTGCCCACGACCAAAACGACTATGAAGTCGCCCAGCGCCATGACTTGCCCATGATTACCGTCATTGGCTTTGATGGTAAGATGACCGCCGCCGCCGGCGCAAATTACGAGGGTCTCACCACTACGGCAGCTCGTAAAAAAGTATTAGCCGATCTAGACAAACTCGGCTTGCTCAAAGGAGAAGAGCATATCACTCACTCGGTCGGCCATTGTTATAAATGCGACACGGTTATTGAACCCCTACTTCGTGAACAATGGTTTGTTGACGTCAAACCTCTTGCTAAGAGAGCCATCACTGTCTTAAAAGAAGGGAAGATCAAATTCTATCCTGCCAGCAAAAAATCTGCCCTAATTAATTATCTAAAAAATCTCAAAGACTGGAATATTAGCCGCCAAATCCCATGGGGCATTCCGATCCCAGCTTTCGTTAACACTGAAGATTCCACTGATTGGATTTTTGACACTCGCGTTGACCAAGAAACTATCACTGTAAACGGTAAAACTTATCGCCGCGATAGTGACACCTTTGACACTTGGTTCAGCTCAGGTCAATGGCCATACATCACTACCTCTAGCGATAAGACGCACTATCCAACCTCCGTGATGGAAACTGGCGCCGATTTACTCTTCCAATGGGTCGGCCGCATGATTATGCTTGGTCTTTATGTCACCAATGACGTACCTTTCAAAGAGGTCTACATGCATGGCATGGTTCTCGATGAAAAAGGCCAAAAAATGTCCAAGAGTAAGGGCAACGTAATTAATCCAATCGAAATTGTCAGCGAATACGGCTCCGACGCCCTCCGTTTAGGCCTCATCGCTTCTCGTAGTGCCGGCGTTAACCAAGCCTTTAGTGCCTCTAAGGTCATCGCTTCGCGCAATCTCTGTAACAAACTGTGGAACGTCTCCCGCTTTATTCAACAACTTGTTGACGAGAACCCAACCGACGCCACCGTAATTACCACCGATAACCTCGGCGAAGACTGGATTTGCCACGAAATCAATAATACCAACAAAGAGCTCCAAAAACTCCTCGATAAATACCGTTTCGCCGAAGCTGGTGACTTGATTTACGATCTCATCTGGAATAAATACGCCGACTGGTTTATTGAAACCGAAAAACTCTGGAAAAACATTCCATTACTTAAATCTACTTTGGAGCAAATCCTAACCATGTTGCATCCATTTGCCCCATTTGTTACAGAAACTATCTGGCAGAATCTCACTTGGACCACTGGCACCCTAATTTCGCAAACCTGGCCACAACCTTACGAAGTCGACACCAAAAAAGTCAAATCCTATAAAGAACTCATCGGCATTATCACGAATATTCGCAGTCATTTCCAAAGCCTACCAGGTGCAAATAGTTTCCCAATTGCTTTCCACGATGATCCGTTGATGTATGATAATCAATTGCTTATTCAACACCTCACCAAGGCTCCATGCGTACCACAAATTGATGTTGAAAACGCTGAAGGGTTGCATCTTGCCATTCCAAAACACAACATCTATCTGCAAATCACCGCCGAAATCCATGCCAAGTACAAATCCAATCTTGAAGATCGCATCCTCAAACTCGGCGCCGAAGTTAACACCTTGAACTTACGTCTCGCCAACAAAAACTACGTCGATAAAGCACCCAAAGCCCTCGTGGACGAAACCAAAGAGCAGCTTGCCACCAAAGAAGCTTTACTGGCCGATATGAAAGCCGAGCTCGAACTCGTCTAGCCCAACCAAATAGACACACCCGGTATCGTCATGCTTGACATCATCAATTAAATATGATAATATACAAACGTCAATTTACTATTTGACGCACATTCATCAATTTGTTTGCCAGGTCGCCCAGAAGGGGGGGAACATCATGAAAGACGCAAAGCTGTACGACACGGCAGTGAGAGTTATTTACGTCACCGCCGGAGAATGCCGGATTGATTTTAATCGGTCTATCTGTTGTCCAGATCTAGACAAAATCAAAAACATCTCGTATCAAAACATTCTCGCCGGCAACAACGATGCAATCGACATCTCTCTTATTAATCACGGTATTATTACCTTGTTTGCCTCAACGGCTGAAAAGAGAGAACTAAAAAGGGCTGCCAAGTCCTTCGTTGATTACATCCTTTCTACTGCGGAGGCTTAGGCCCCCGCAGTTTTTTATTTCACGACGGTCATATTGACAATTCTCAAAAGATATGCTAATATAGCAGTAATTAAACGAAGATAAAAACAAAAATATGCGAAGAAATTATGAATCATCCGACTCAACCCTTGATTTCATTGAGCGCCAAAACGCCCGCGAAAGAAGACCTAAAGCTGCCGCATTAGCATCTATCCTTTCAAGTATGCGACCAAAAATATCAGATTTTCACGAATTACATTACTACTCACCGTCAGACATAATAGATGATAGCTCGCACGCCCAAAAATTAAGAAGAAAATATGCTGCCGAATCTCTTAATCAACAAGGTCAACCGTTTCACGCTAAAGCTCTTGAAGCACTCATGTCGCATAGTATTGCCACCGGACAATGGTTGTCGGGCACTAATGAAGACGGTCAACGATACACGGCGGAATCTATCTATACGACAGATTACGACGACATGATTAACCGCGTTGACAGCGCCGCCACAGTACGCACCATGGAGGACACGGATTTAGATGGCGAAAATCCGATTGAACCACATCCTGTCAAGATTACCTTTGGCATAGATTTGACAGTCAATACCGATCTTGATGTAATTAGGCAAAAAATCACCACAGCTACCAATGACAGCAGTGCACACTTACCAACCGGTTTTACTCAAATCAAATATTACCAAGATAAATCTGGGAATCAGAAGAAACTAACCAACGTACCAAGATACGTAATTGGTATTAATGATGCTTCTATCGATAATATTTTGGATAATGTTGTAATCGAAAATGGTAACATCAATATTCAAAACGGGTATGCGGCTATTGACTTAGCAAACAAATACAAAATTTTACGCGAGATTCGCCTACAAAACGAATACTATTCAAATTTGCTATTAGACAAAGACGCCGAAGAAAGAACGATGGTAGAAAGAATTGCGCTCCACCAAGTAGAACTATTAGATGGTGTTTATGGCAAAGAACTTTCAGCTATAGAAAGACGTCTAAACAAAAAGTGCAACGATCTCGATACGCAATATCGTGCTACAGATAAAACCTTTGATGCCATTCTCCGAACCGTGGAAACACTCAAATCTGAACACGACACCGAAATCGAATCAGCTCAGCTAAAAAACATTGGCAAAACTTTTCTCTCACAGGCTGACCTCAATGGCACTACGCCACCACCAACCAATTAAAACGCTAGCTTTTTTGCGATTGCTTTAAATTCTTCATCGCTCAGCTGCAGCGTCTTCCCATATTGCCAATTCGCGTCAATCGGCTCAAGGTGCACATGCGCATGTGGCACATCTGTACCCATGACTTTCATCACTACACGAGCCCCTAGCACTTCTTCCATGCGTTTAGCGACTTTTTTCACAGTTGCCCACAGCGCCGCCCAATCTTCGTCTGACAAATCATAAATCTTATCAACTTCCACCTTTGGCACGACTAAAGTATGTCCTTTTACTTCAGGGTTTATATCAAGAAAGGCATAAGTCTTCTCGTCTTCATAAATTTTATATGACGGTATATCACCATTGATAATTTTTGAAAAAATAGTTGCCATTACTTGCTCCTTTGTCTCTATTATAGCAAAAAGTGCCGGACCAAATGACCCAGCACTTAAATGCGCCGATAGTTAATGGCAAAGCCTAATGACAATATGTTCGTCGTCATTCACGCCAATCATCGCATAGCGATAACCGACTCTAAAGGCCAACGGTATTGTCAAACGCGACTTTTTATCTATCTTGCGAACAAAATTACTCTCCACTCCACCATCATTAGTTGGATAGTACAGTTCAACGAACAACTTGTCCGCTTCGTCGGTAGCGTACAGCACCACGTTTGTAATCGGTTTCAGAAAACCATGCAAACAGATTCTGCCAGCACTATCGATTTCGCACTTCTTAAAGTACTTCATCCTTATCACGCCCCTTTCAAAATATCTCTTTGGATGAATTTTCCATATTATAACATATAAGATATATAAAATCAAAAACCGCCCATTTGCAGAGCGGCTCTCTAAATATCAATCCTGGCGGAAGCGAGAGGATTCGAACCTCCGAGACATTGCTGCCCACACGATTTCGAGTCGTGCGCCTTCAACCACTCGGCCACGCTTCCATCTCCTATCTTAGCACATTGCTCTAAAAATCAGCATGATATAACGACCAGTCTAACGTCCCAACAAAAAATGCGCTTAACTCACTAAACGCATTTTTCTAATTTCGATATGGTACACCCGATACGATTCGAACGTACGACCTTTGGCTCCGCAAGCCAACGCTCTATCCAACTGAGCTACGGGTGCAAATGTGGATAAATAGGCACTTTTTAGAGTGCATATTAGTCCACCGTTCAAAAATTAAAAGACCATTACGCTAAAAATATAGCGCAACAGGTGTATTATAGCACAAAAGATTAAGAGATGGTATACTTAAATTATGGAGAAGCAAAAGAAGAAAACTAGTCTAAAGCCCCGGATTCAAAAAGCTAAAGCAAAGTTCTTTGCTTCCTACTATAGCAATCCCGCCAAAGACCTCAAAATCATTGCAATCACCGGTGACGATGGTCGCGATACTACTGCACATTATTTACAAGAAATTATCAAACATCATGATGCTAAAACTGGGCTCATTATTGATCCTACTACTACGTCTAGCCTTTATCGCCAGCTCTCGAAAATCTGGCGCACCGGCAGCGACCATGTCGTAATCTCAGTATCTAGTTCGGCCCTAGCCAATCATTTGTTCTATGGGCTACCAATTTTCGCAGCTGTCATCACCGACAGCGCCAATACTGCTGCTATTACCACTACCTCAACCAATGACTCCGATGCTAAAGCCATTCTATTCAATACTCAACCATTCTTTAGCATCATTAGTCGCGACAACCCAAATTTTGATTTCTATGCTAAATATCCAAGCAAGACTGCAACCTTGTCCTATGGGCACGAACGCAGTTCTGATTTACGTATTAATCATTTTAAGTTGTACAAAAAGGGCACCGAAGCCAACTTTACCTACGGCACCGATTCATTCGATGTCGCAACCTATTTGACTAGTGAAGCCGCCGTTTCATACATGGCTGCTGCCACTCTTACGGCTCTTGCCGTCGGTGTCGATATCGATACTATCGTAGATGGCATCGCTAATTACGAACCAAAAAATTAAGAGGAATTTTATGATAAATCAAAAACTGCTCGTCTCAGGAGCTGATTATTTTACAGACGAATTTAAAATTAACCCTTACTACTCCGACAGCAGCATTGATCTCGTTGGTGCCGTAGAAGAACACGCCAAAATTTTAGACTGTTTTCGCCAAGCCGGAATCGAAGTCATCAAAGTAGACCCACCAAAAAATTGCCAAGATGGCGTTTATACGGCTAACTGGGCCATTGTTAAAGATGGCATCGCAGTCATGGCTCACTTGCCAAAAGCCCGTCGCGCCGAAGAACCATATGCGCGTGCCCAACTTGAAAAACTCGGTATTAAAACTATTTTGCCACCGGAAGGCGCATTGTTTTCGGGCCAAGGTGACTGTTTAAGATGCGGGAATTATCTCTTTGCTGGTAGCGGCTATCGTTCTGACCCCATTGCTCAGCAATTTGTTGCTGAAACGTTAGGACTTGAGCTAGTCCAACTCCACGCCATTCCAGAATTAAACACCGATGGCACTCCGCATATTAACCCCGTGACTAACCATGCCGACTCCTTCTTCTATGATCTCGACCTTGCCGTCTCGGTAATTAGCGAGAATTGTTTTGCCTATTGCCCAGACGCACTCGATCAGGCTTCTCAGGCTAAACTGGCCAAATTACCTATCGATAAAATTCAAGTCAGTCTTGAAGAGGCGACCAAAGGCTTTGCTTGCAACCTCGTCAGTACTGGTAAAACCGTTATTATGTCCGCTCATGCACCAAAATTTCAAGCAGAACTTGAAAAACGTGGTCTTACTTGTATCACGCCCGAGATATCCGAGCTCAAAAAAGGCGGCGGCTATATTCGCTGCATTTCGCTCTGGCTTAGTTAAAAAAATACTCCCACAAGGGAGTATTTTTATTTTCACGCTAATCTTATTTCTTTAGCATCTTAACGGCTTTTTTGATTTCGTCTAGTTCATAGTAGGCATGAGCACCGTCAGCTCGTTCAATTGTCTTCTCGTTGCCTTTGCCAAGGAACAAAATTGTATCACCCTTTTTCGCTAAGCGACAAGCTAGCTGAATAGCCTTTGGACGGTTTAGCTCAAAGCGCAAAGATTCACCATCCTTTTTGCCACTTTCACGCGCGCCTTCGGCAATTTGTTCCAAAATTTCCATGCCAGGCGTATCGCGATCATCTTCCTCAGTTAGCACGATGATATCGGCATATTTACCGGCAATTTCGCCCATTGGCTTACGCTTGCTCGGGTCACGGCGTCCACCAGCACTACCAAACATCACAATTAGCCTACCTTTGGTGGCCTTTTTCATATCTGGCAATAATTTTTCAAATGCATCTGGCGTATGTGCATAATCCATGATAATCGAGAAATCTTGCCCATCATTCACTGGCACCATTCTACCTTCAACAGAATCCAAGGCAAAAATGCCATCTTGAATTTCTTTATCCGTTAGTCCAAGTCTCTTACCCACTGCCACAGCCGCTAGAGAATTATACACGTTAAATTCACCAGCAATCTTGGTGCGAATCTTCAAATTATTTTCAGCTGGAATTACATATTCGACTCCGTCAGACTCGAGTTTTACCTTATCGGCTTTTAAATCGCCATAGTTTACGCCATAAGTCGTATATTCATCTACGTCTGATTCAAAATATTCACAACTTGGATCGTCGGCGTTTACAATCCCGTATTTAGCTTTTTTAAACAATTTGCGTTTAGCGTCACGGTAACGTTCAAAAGTACGATGATAGTCGAGATGCTCGTGTGTGACATTCGTCATTACAGCAATATCAATTGGCACACCGGTGGCCCGATATTGTGCTAGGGCATGACTAGTAAGTTCCAATACAAGATATTCTGCGCCACTGTCCGCAATCTTCTTAATCCGCTCGTTCAGCAAGGCGCTATCTACCGTCGTCATGTGCTCCATCTGCTCATGCAACTTATCAACACCCCAAGCCACGGTTGTCATTAAACCTGCTCGACGACCAGCATTATTTAGCATCTTCCAAACCATGAAAGAGGTGGTCGTCTTACCGTTCGTCCCAGTAATGCCAATTATTTTCATCCGCTTACCAGGGAACCCATATCGAACTCCCCAAAATACTGCTTTACCAAAATGATATGGCAAAACCATGTCATCATAAAATGGAATTTTCTCTTTGATACTCATACTTTATATGATATACGAACCCCCAGAATATTGCTAACTCTTATCATAAAATTAATTAGCACTCGGTGCTTGACAGTGCCAATTTACCGCGCTACACTGAATACATATCAAATCATTAGGAGGAAAACATGTCTATTAAACCTCTAGCAGATCGGGTTGTCGCTAAGAAAGAAGCACCACAAGCAAAAACTACTTCTGGCATCCTTCTCGGTGAAGCTAAAGAGAAACCAAATACCGCCATCGTCGAATCAGTCGGTCCTGATGTCAAAAATGTCAAAAAGGGCGATCGCATTCTCTATCGCGAGTATTCCGCTACCGAAGTCAAAGTTAATAGTGACGAATATCTCATTGTAAAAGAAGAAGATATTCTTGCCACATTATAATTATAAAGAAGGGAACTAATGAGTAAAAAAGTATTTTATGATGCCGAAGCCCGCGAGAAAGTTCTTGGTGGCGCCAAAGCACTCTATGACGCAGTTAAAGTTACTTTTGGCCCAAAAGGCCGCAACGTTGTGATTGAAAAAAGCTATGGCGCACCGACCATCACTCATGATGGCGTCACGGTCGCTGAAGCCGTCGATTTAGGCAACAAAGATGATGCTACGCTTGGCTATCAAGTCGGCGCCAAATTAATCAAATCTGCCGCTCAAAAATTGAATAAGGTTGCTGGCGATGGCACTACCACCGTTACAGTCCTAACTTATAATATTATCGCCGAAGCCAACAAGCTCATCGCTGCTGGCCACAACCCAATGGAACTCCGCAAGGGCATTGAGGCTGCTGGTGCCGAGATTATTAAAGGCATCGATAAAACCGCTGAAAAAATCGACGGCAATAGCGATAAAATCGCTGAAGTTGCTACGATTAGCGCTGGCGACGCCGAAATTGGTAAGCTCATCGCTGATGTAATTGCTAAGATTGGCAAAGATGGCGTCGTCACCGTTGAAGCCGGGCAAGGTCTCGAAATGCAATCCGAGATCACCGAAGGCTTTACCTACGATAAGGGTTACAGTTCCGTCTTCTTCGTCACTGATAATCAACGCCAAGAAGCCGTCTTTGATAAACCAGATATTCTGTTAACTGATAAAAAGATTACCGCCGTTAACGACATTGTGCCGTTCCTCGAAAAAATGGCCCAAGCCGGCAAAAAAGATCTCGTTATTATTGCCGAAGAAGTCGATGGCGAAGCACTCTCCATTTTGGTCTTGAATAAGCTCAAGGGCGTCTTTAATACTTTGGTGCTCAAGGCTCCAGCTTTCGGTGACCGCCGCAAAGAAGTCATGGAAGATATTGCTATTCTCACCGGTGCTACCGTGGTATCTGGCGACAAAGGTATGAGCTTAGAAGACGCCGGACTCGAAGTCCTAGGCTCCGCACACAAGATTATCGCCACTAAAGACGAAACCACCATTATTAAAGGTGCCGGCAAAGAAACTGCCGTTAAAGACCGCATTAAACAGATTAAAGCTCAAGCCAATATCTCAACTTCTGATTACGAGACTGAACAATTTGAAAAACGCGCCGCCGCCCTCGAAGGCCGTGTCGCCGTAATTAAAGTTGGTGGTGCTACTGAAACCGAAATCGACGAAAAGAAATATCGCGTCGATGATGCTGTTGCCGCTACCAAAGCTGCGCTAGATGAAGGTATCGTCCCTGGTGGTGGAGTTACACTTGTTAACCTAGCCAAGACGCTCAAAGACGACAACGCTGGCAGCACTATCGTTAAAAATGCGCTTAAAGCTCCGTTCGTCCAAATTACCGAAAATGCTGGCCTTAATAGCCAAGCTTTGCTCGATAAAGTCGAAGACGCCAAAGATGGTTTCGGCGTCAACGTCATGACTCCAGAAAAGGGCATTATCGACCTCAAGAAATCCGGTATTGTCGACCCAGCCCGTGTCACTCGCGAAGCGGTCCAAAACGCTATAAGCATTGCTGCCACTACGATTACAATGGGAGCACTAATTGTCGACTTGCCAGAAAAAGATGACACTAATGCTGCAGCTGCCATGGGCGGAGGCATGTACTAGAGAGAAAATCTCCTGACCGTGATTTGGTTCGCGGTCAGTTTCTCTTATAAAAAATATCCGTCAATCTGGCGGGTATTTTTTTAGATTAGATATATTTTAAAAGGGAATCTCAAGCAGTTGCTTTTTCTTGCATTTGGATGCCAAGTTTATCAATCGTTTCTACAATATAAAGCAATGCCTCAGCGCGAGCCTTATCCTCAACAATATTTTTTGCCGCATTATAGGCTGGCTCGATGCAGGCTTTATCCTCTGTAATTTCAATGATATCTTTATAAATCATAAATTTCTTCTCGGCTGGGATATCAACTGTTTCAAGAATCGGGCGTAAATCTGTCAAAGCTGACGTTTTCACGCGATCCAAATCTGGATCACCGTACATTGCCTTAGCTTCCGGCATTTGAACTGGCTGAGTCATTGCTGGTTCAATTGGTGCTAAATGCGGTGCTACCACTGGTGCAGCCGCCAATTTATCGGTAATTTGTGAAACCGCTGCAGCCTCGCCAACAGCGCCAGTTGCGCCACTAGCGCTCGTAATACTATTGATTGCTTTTTGCAACTCATCTTGAGATGCTGAATTTGCTTCCATTTTTTTGCCCACCTTTTTTATACCTAATCTTATCTTTACCTAACAATATAACATCCTTATGCTAAATTCGCAAGAATCGGACTAACTTATCTAGCAAATCAAGTTTGACTGGTTCCATTGGCAACCGAGCGCCAAACATATCAACAATTTGTTCGCCTTCCGTTTCTGGAAAGAAAACTGTCACCCGGGCCGAAAAACGTTTTTTCGGAATCAATACAATCGAATAGTGATTATCCTCGTTCAACACTCCAAACGACTTAAATTGGTCGAAAGTTAATAGATTATTGCCCTCAGATAATCCTTTATTGGTAAGGGAATAGTGCAACAATCTTGGCTGACGTAGCACATACACCAATAACGCTGCCGTTGCGACTATTACTAAAGCTAAAAAGGTCCACAGTTTTAACCAAATTGCTAAAACACATAAACCAACTGATACAATAGTCAGCCCTATATACCATCCAGCGTTTTTATCATGCGCGATATATTCGCGAGCTTCCCAGTTCACAATATTATTACTTGCCATAAGCAAATTATATCATTTTAACCATTTTAATAAAAACACAAAAAAACGCCCAATTTCTTGCACGTTCTTTTCTTGGCGGAGGGTGAGAGATTCGAACTCTCGCACCAGATTTCTCCAGTCTAACGATTTAGCAAACCGTCCCCTTCAGCCACTTGGGTAACCCTCCAATATGAACATCTTAACATATTTTTTGCACATGCGCCATACCGAGTCTGGTTGCTTAACGTTTTGTTTTAATGTATAATTAAATTAACTTTAAGGATAAGAATATATTCAACTATGAAACAATTTTTTAAACGAGCTGGCGAAGTTTTAACTGGAGCTAGCACTGTAGTAGTACTTTGGGCAGGTCGCGTGATGGCCACGTCGGTCAGTAGCTATGACAATCCAGCTCAAGCTGGGGCAGAAGCTGCTCGCGGTAACGGCATGCCAGCTGAACTTGTTGGCGCCAATGGTGTCTTTACCAAAATCACCAACACTATCCTTTACGCCGTTGGCATTATCTCTGTCGTGATGCTTATCTATGGCGGCCTTCGCTACGTCATTTCTGGTGGCGATAGCAAAAAAGTCACCGATGCCAAAAATACCATCATGTATGCGATTATTGGCCTAATCATTGCTATCTTAGCTTACGCTATTGTTAATTTCGTCATCAACGCCGTTGGTGGCACGTCTCAAGTCTAAAAAACGGCTAGACGCTCTTAGCAATAATTGCCACCGCGATATTTTGAGTGGCTATGCCATTTTGTGCTAATAGATTACAGGCGCATAACATACTGCTGCCAGTTGTTCATACGTCATCCAATAGAATGTAGTTCTTACCTCTTGCAAAACCCAAGTTAGTCATCACATAAGCGGTCTTAGCCTGTGATGCTCGAACTTCTTCTGAAGCACCCACTTGAACACAGTTATTGGCCCGCGATAATAATGGCTCCACCGCATAGTTAATGTTTTGTTTTGCCATACATAACGCTAAACGCTGAATGTGGTCAAAACCTCGCTCACGGATGTGCTTTGCAATCGTCGGCAAGGGAACTAGCACTGCGTCAGATAAGCCCCAATTCATAATTCTTACGCTCAGCAAATCAGCCAAACTAAAGCTAATCGATCTAATACTCTGGTACTTATAACAATTGATTAAATCTTTTAGCACTCCACCCCTTACGCCAACGTGGCATTGTCGGCTAAACGGCAGGTCACAATTCGGGCAAATCCCTTGCATATTTAATTGGCGGCCACAGACTAAACAGCTATCCGCTTTTGCTTTCAGCAAGTTTTTTTTACAACAATCACACAAAATTTTATCTGTTTTTCCACAACTCAAACATCTTTGCGGACAGAAAATATCACCTAATTCCGAAAACATTGTATTTTTCACAACAAAATCCCTTTATTTCTTGATTTTATAGATAATCGTACCTATAATAAAGCTTAAGAGTGTAAATAGTGGAGGAAAAATATATATTATGGCTCGCAAACAAGACGAAATGAGCTTAGACGATGAGCTCACAGCCGCCTTTCTAGAGGGCGATGGGACTGGTTTAGTTGCAGAGGAGGACACGGTGGAAACTCCAACCAACACTCCAGAACAAGAAGCTACCTATACAGACGACAATAAGGATAACTGGGACGAACAAGAAGATCTTCCTGGTCAGTTAGCTGTTGACGTATACGAAACTACTGACAAATTAATCATCAAAGCCCGCACGGCTGGTATTGAACGCAAGGATCTTGACGTTTCAATCTCAGACAACATCTTAACTATCTCTGGCGTCCTTAACGGCGGCGAAGACGACAAAGCTATCCAATGGCACATTCAAGAATGCTACTGGGGCGAGTTTAGCCGTACCATCGCTTTACCAGTACAGGTCAAAGAAGATGGCGTCGAAGCTGTTCTTAAAGATGGCGTCTTGACTATCTCCTTCGAAAAAGAGAAAGTCGAAGAAGCAAAGCATATTCAAATTAACTAGAATATTACTTGTTAAAAAAACACCCACAGCTAGCGGGTGTTTTTTTGTAGCACCGAACTTTTATCCTAAAAAAGTTTCCCCACGTATGGGGAAACTGTAATTAAACTTTTTAGACTGTTTAGCCCTGCAGGGAAGACAGCACAAAGTTTACAATTGCGATAGCTAGTAGCGTGATGACTAAGCCAATTACGGCATACATAATAGTGTTCTTTGCTTTTGTAGCCTTTGCTGGATCACCTTGAGAAGTTGCGTAGTTCACGCCGCCAAGGATAATCATCACTACCGCTACCATACCAATTACAGTGAAGACCGCCGTCAAGATAATCTTAATCATATCTGTCAAACTCGCCGATTTCCCCTCAGGGTTAATCGAATTGACACCATTTTGAGCCTGTTCGTTAGCCGTCGTCGCATAAGCTGGAGCCATCGTCGTGGCAGCTAGCCCAGTAACAGCAATTGCTAAAGTTGCCATAACTAAACAAATAATATTCTTAATCTTATTCATGTTTATTATTTTCTCCTTACCATTAACTTTATCACAAAATCATTTCTACTACAAAAAAAATACCCCTTAATATAAAGGGGTATTTACATTTAAGTTATTAGTTAGCTGCAATTGCAGTAAGGATAAAGTTCACAATTGCAAAGGCGAGCAAAGCAACTACCAAGCCGATAATACCGTACATAATAGTATTTTTTGCTTTTGTGACCTTATTAGTATCACCTTGAGAAGTTGCGTAGTTCACGCCGCCAAGGATAATCATCACTACAGCCACCATACCTAAAGCAAAAATAGCCGTATTAATAATCCTGTGAATTACATCATTGAGATCTGAACTGCTACAAGAATCAGGGTCAGCTTCGATACTACCAGCCTGAGCACAATCAGCGGAAGACTTACCGTAAAGGGTATAAGTTGTAGTTCCAACCTTAAATGGCGCGCCACAACGTATGTCATATTCAGTACTCTTCGTCGTACTTAAATTTGGGTATTTTTTACCTTGTCCAACACAGTCTAGACCAGTAGCAGCAAAGGTCGAAACGGCAAGAACAACGGTAAAGAACATTGCCAACACGCTGCCTTGTAAAATTTTTCTTGTTTTGTTCATTTTTTCTCCTTTTATACGAAAGAACTTTCCCTAATTTTATCATAACTATTTCGATTTAAGAATAGCTAGTTTGTTTAATATTATTTAAGCTTGTCAAATATAAATAAGACTATCGAAAAAGCCAGCAGCGCAATCACTAAGCCGACCACGCCATATATAATAGTGCTTTTAGCTTTTGTTGCTTTCCCGGGATCTCCCATTGAAGTTGAATAGCTAACACCACCAAGAATAATCACAATGACTGATACGATCCCCAACATAATAAAAACTGATTTTAAAATTGTTCCTATGGAAGTTTGTAAAGCACTTCCACCACCAGGCATACCAGTTACCTGACTTTGGATTGATCCTGCTATTTTTTCAATCATAACCATTTTTCCTTTAATTTGTTCCTGCTACCGCATTAAGAATAAAGTTTGTTATTGCAAAAGCCAGTAATACAATCACGAGCCCAATTACAGCATAGAGAATAGTATCTTTTGCCGATTTAAGTTTTCCGGGGTCTCCCATTGAAGTTGAATAGCGGAAACCACCAATAATAATTACAATTACCGCAATAATCCCAGTCCAGAAATATACTGTATTCAAAGCATTCTTAATTTTTGCCTTTAGTGTATCTTGGCTAGTGCTAGAATTGGCGCAAATCAATGATTTATCATCGCCGGTTGCATACTTGCAAGCCTCTTCATCGGTCGCCATCGCGTCTAGAGTAGAAAAAGCTACGCCAAACATTGCCAAAAAAGCTGCCAACACCAATACTATTTTTTTCATTAGCCAATCGCTCCTATCATTACATTCACGATAGCGGCAGCAAACAGGGTAATCAGCAGGCCAATTGCTGCGTTCACAATCGCACTTTTTGCTTTTGAAACTTTGCCAGGATCACCAATGCTAGTAGCATAAGAAATACCGGCCATAATTATGATTATAGTGCAGATGATTCCTGCCCACACGAACGCCGTGTTTGCAAGCGACTGGAAAAATCCCGCATCAGCAACTTTTGCCTGAGAAACGATATCTGAAATGGCTCCACTAATAATTGACGCCAACATACATACCGCTAGACCGATTAATGCATTGACAATCGTCTTTTTTCCCTTTGCAACTTTGCCAACATCACCATTAGCCAACATATATAAATATCCGCCCCAAATTACTAGGGCAACACAAAGATAACCTACTACGCCTAAAACCATGCTGACAACATTTAGCACAATTGTCCAAACGTATTTTTTTACTCCGTCCTCTCCCTGAGGAATTTCTATAGTACATTTGCCATTTTTTTCTATAGTCAACCCAGAATACCAAGCTTTTAATCCCAAAAAATGGCTAGAATCGCCTGCGCAAGTGTCTGCATAAACCGGTTGTGCCGACGTCAAAGCTAACGCCCCAACTAGGATAGTTGCCAGTAACAGTCCAATTATATTTAGCTTCTTCATATTTCTATATCTCAGCTCCTTTTTCTGGATAAATTTTAACTAACCTGTGTACTTATACTGGTGTAAGACGTTTTAGTCACTTCCGTATCGGACATATCTGGCAACAAAAGATCTAAAACAAAATACAACATCACCCAAATAACGAGACCTATCACTATATCGAATATTCTTTGTTTAGCTTTTGCGACCTGTGCCTCATTATCTCTTGCCGTCATAATAGTCACGCCACATACGATAATCCCAATCGTTGCTGCCACGCCAACGCCAATCGAAAAGATATTTTTAACCATTTTCACTAGATTAAGAATCCCCTCACCATTTTGGCCGTCGCACCAACCACTATCCAAAATCGATGTACATTTACTATCCTCGGCAAAAACCATTTGCGGACCGGTAATCTGAGCTAAAACACCAAACGCAGCAAGGGCAACAACCGATAAAATCAGCCCTAATCTTTTTTTCTTATTATTTTTTGGCATTTTTTCTTTACCTCACTATCTGATTTGTATTATACGGCAAACCTTTGGCTTTTATAAAATAAAACTTTATTTTCGGCTTGATTATGCTTAAATTATAACATATGCGCGAAGAACGCTATACCCCTTATTCTATACTTGACTAAAGTGCTTATGTGTGATATAATTAGAAACGCTATGGGAATGGGATTAAAGAAAATAATCATAACCGCTCTAGCGGCCGTCTTTAGCATTACTGTGTTAACCGGCCCAGTTTTTGCTACCGTCGAAAATCCCAATAACCCTTCTACAGATACTACTCAAACCACCGATGCCACAAACGACACAACAGATAAAACGACTGCTGAAGAAGAGCAGCCTACTTGTTATGACCAAGTTGGCGGAATTGGTTGGCTGATTTGCCCAGGTACAAGCTTTTTGGCCAACGTAATTGACGGAGCATATCAAATTCTACAAAACTTGCTCCAAGTCGATCCAATTCCAACTGACAGCAACGCTCCAGTCCACGTCGTCTGGGAATATCTCCGTAATATCACCAACCTTATCTTCACGATTATCCTATTAATTATCATCTATTCTCAACTTACTGGCCTTGGCATTAATAACTACGGCATCAAAAAATTGTTACCACGTATCATTATCACTGCCATCTTGGTCAATCTTAGCTATATTGTTTGTACACTAGCAGTCGATGTCAGTAATATTATCGGCTCCTCGCTCCGGGGGGTATTCACTACTATTGAGAATAATGCCATCGCTAATGGCACCGTCAGCCAAGCCGCTTCGACTACCTCCGTCGCCGGTATCGTTGCCACCATTCTTGGTGTTGGTACCGTTGGCACCGTTGTTGGCTTATCGGTCGCTGGCGGCATTACTGGTCTACTCTGGCTGTTAATTCCAATCGTCTTATCTGGCGCCATCGCCGTTATTTCTGCCGTAGTTACAATGGCTGCCCGTCAAGCCTTAATCATTCTCTTGGTTATGATTTCGCCAATCGCTATCGTTGCCTACACCTTACCTAACACCGAAAAATGGTTTCAAAAATGGTACAAACTCTTCATGAGCATGCTAGTTTTTTACCCAATGTTCAGTATTCTCTACGGTGCATCCCAATTAGCTGGACTCGTTATGGTTACTTCCGCCGCCAACTGGCTTGGCGTCATTTTAGGCATCGCTATCCAAATTCTGCCATTATTCTTATCAATTCCGCTCATGCGCATGAGCGGCACAGTTCTTGCCGGTATTGATGGGGCAATTCATAAAGCTACCACTCCAGTCCAACGTGCAGCTGGTTCTCGTGCTACCGAAGGTCGCATGATGGCTAAACAACGCCAACTTGCTAGCAATAGCAATCTACCACATAACCATCTTGCTCGCTGGTTAGAACAACGCAAAGTTAATCGCCAATTTGACGCTGCCGACATGGCTGCCACTAATAAAGACAGTTACACCACTCGTGCGATGACTAGCATGACTA
>CAZAAQ010000006.1:0-5960 GCA_964483505.1 uncultured Candidatus Saccharibacteria bacterium
CCTAAAAAATCCTCCGATAAGGAGGATTTTTAATATTCGTGCGAAACTCTAAAAAGTCTAGAAAAAAATCTTAGACACAAAAAATGGTGGTTCCGGCTGGACTTGAACCAGCGACACGAGGCTCTTCAGGCCTCTGCTCTACCAACTGAGCTACAGAACCACTTAGAAGTATCTTAACATATTTTATGCTAAAATTGAAATATCATGAAAAAAATTAATACGTCGCCACTCTCTGGCATGCAAGAACTTCTACCAAACGACCAAGCCATTTTTGATCGTCTAAAGCAAAATATCAGCGACGTATATCATCATTATGGCTTCTTAGGCATCGAAACACCTATGATTGAGCGTCAAGAGGTCCTCCTGGCCAAAGCCGGCGGTGACACCGAAAAACAAATCTACAAAGTTGCTAAAACCACCGAAGACAGCGCCCAGTCTGACCAAGCCCTGCGGTTTGATCACACCGTGCCGCTCGCTCGTTACGTCGTAGAGCACAACAATGATTTGACATTTCCGTTCCAAGTTACTCAGATTAACCGCAATTTCCGCGGCGAACGCGCCCAACGCGGTCGGTTCCGTGAATTCTACCAATGTGATGCGGATATTATTGGCCGCGACAATTTGCCCATTGCTTATGACGCCAAAGTTATCGCCTGTATTCATGATGCGCTCAAAACTTTTAATTTGCCCAAAATGGTTATTCGCGTCAGCAACCGTAAAGTTTTAGCTGGGTTCTTGTCGGCACTCGGCGTCAGCAAACATACTGCTGATATTTCCAATGTTATCGACCACGCTGAAAAAGTTCCGCTAGAGACCAGTCGCGCCAATCTTGCTGAACTCGGTCTAGACAATACCACTGTCGAAAAAATCACCACTTTTATGTTTACGCACGGCGATTATGCATCTGTCGAACAAGAACTCAAAACCATCCTTGGTGACAATTTTGCCGCTGTTGCAGAAGGGATGTCAGAGTTAAAAACTGTTACCGACATCTTAACCGCAAAAAATAGCACTTCCGACGTCATAATTGATTTTATGATTGTGCGCGGATTAGATTATTACACCGGTACCGTATTCGAAATCATGCTTGAAGACCACCGTGAAATCGGCAGTATCTCAGGCGGCGGCCGCTACGAAAATCTGGCGTCCAACTTCACCGACCAAAAATTCCCAGGCGTTGGCGGCAGCATTGGTCTAACCAGATTATTCTTTGTTCTCAAAGAAACCGGCTTGTTACAATCCGAAGCCACTCAACCAATTGATTACTGCGTAATTCCAATCAGCCAAAATGAGTTTGCCTACGCTTTTGAAGTCGCTGACAAACTACGCGCAAACGACAAAAATGTGGACGTCGATTTAGATGACCGTAAACTTGGTCAAAGGATTAATCGCGCTGGCAAAATCGCCAAAGCCGCCGTAATCATTGGCGAATCAGAAGCAGCCAATCATCAACTCAAGGCTAAAGATCTTGCCAGCGGCACTGAAACCGAACTAAATTTAGATTAACTATTTAACTTTATTCATCATCTTGTTTTTGTTGAAGAATAAAACCAAAATTGCAACTATCAGTAGGGCAAGACTAATAACAGTCGCCAGCACATTGCCCTCAGCTAGCATTTGACCGGAGAAAGTTAGCAACACCACCCCTGGAATACTGGACAACATGATGCAAATGATATAGCGCCAGAATGACATTTTGGTCTTTGAAAAAATGTAGGGAATAATTAAATTCGGCAACCCCGGCATCACATATGCTAGTACAATAATGAGTTCTGGATATTTCATTTTTTCAATCTTTTCTACGTTAAACCAACTATTCTTATTTGGCTTAATAATGCCGCCAAAGAACTTATGAAATTGCCGGAAACACAAGAACATCAGCGCGCTACCCAAACCGATGCCAACTACCGCAATTACGCTGCCCAAAAAAGTCCCATAACATAAACCAACCAAAATATGGATTGGATCAGCCGGAATAATCGTAATTGCCGCCAACAATATTTCGATGGCTAGCAAAATCGGTACACCTTTAGCACCATAGGCCTTCAGGTAATCAACCGACTTCTGTTCATTATTCCAATTATGTGCCAATTCTGTGAATAATGGCCATAAATCGCAAATCATTGCTATTAATAGCAAAACCACCAAAATTACCACTATTGCAACTACTAGCTTTGGAATAAAGTTTTTGCCTTTTTTCTCAAACCACTGTTTCATACTCTTATTATAAGATATTTTTTGATTAATTACCGCTACTGCATATTTTTTTAAGATGCTACAATATATTTATGTTAATCCTTAGCTTTATGCAGTGGTGGTACTCCCGCGGTTGGGGTAATTCCATCGCTAAACTCTACACAAAATTGAAAGATACGGCCGACTTTTTCTCAATTGGATTACTACTCCGCACAATTTTTACGCCTTTTCGCCAACTAGACGCTAACGCAACTGGGGCAAACGATAGCCCGCTCGAATCGCTCAAAGCTTTTGGCGACCGCTTGTTATCGCGTATTATTGGTGCCATCGTCCGCATTTTTGTCATCATCGGTGGCGTCATCACGCTCTTTGTACAATTAGTTCTCGGAGTAGCTTCTGCAATTCTATGGCCACTTCTGCCAATTGCACCTATCGCCGGCATCGTTCTGACCGTAATCGGAGTCACAATTTAATGGATAAATTTGATTATTCTAGTCGCCGCGCGCGCGAAGCACGTTTTAGCCGATACGCCGATAAACCACTTGCGCACATTTTCTTAGTATTATTAACCGTTTCGCTGGCAATAACTGGCGGTTGGTTGCTTTACCAGCGCAATTCTATTGCTTGGTCCTGTTTTGGCTTTGCTATCTTTTTCCAATTGCTAAATGTTTGGATTAAAACCGAAGTCCGCCATTTGCCAATTGGCAAAACCGAAAGCATCAATGATTTATTGACCAGAGAATGTCTCGCCGGTCTTGACCGTCATCCTACACCACAAAAAATCGCCGAATTTGTCGATCAAACTCAAAGTGGTTATTTCTTTGCCCGCCGCTACGCTATTACGCCACGCACTCTTAGTGTACTAGCTAGCACACTCAGCGATGACCCAACCCCAATCTTCGCCAAAGCCTGCGAAATTCGTAAAAAAACCGATTCAGAACAAATTTCTGGTGCCGTCTTAGCGCTTGCTATTATTGAGTGCAGTCCCAAACATGAAGATGTTTTACGTCAACTCAAGCTAGACCTCCCAGCACTATACGATGGGGTAGAATGGTTTAATCACTTGCATAATCTCGTCAAAAGCATTAAGGCCTCTCGCCACACCGGCGGCTTCGCGCGCGATTTAATGTTCGGCTATACTCCACTGCTCCAAAGATTTGCGATTAATATCTCACGCCAATTTGAAAGTGGTCCAAAAGTCCAACTGCACATGGCGCCGCAACGCGAAATCGTCGAGCAGATGATTCAAATATTTTCAAAAGGTGGTCGCCAAAATGTTGCCTTGATTGGACCCGAAGGTAGCGGTCGCACCACTATCGTTGGCGCTTTTGCTGATCGAATCCTCGATTCCGATAACCCAATTAGTTCTAATCTTAAATATCGCCAAATTTTTAAACTCGATGCCAACGCCCTCATTGGTGTAGCCAAAGAAAAAGGCGAACTCGAAACTATTATGACTAGAATTTTAAATGAGGCTTTTAATGCCAAAAATATTATCCTTTGGCTGGATAACGCTCAGCTATTTTTCGAAGATAGCCAAAATTCCGTAGACATTTCAAATCTACTTGTGCCAATCCTTGAAGCGGGGAGGCTGCGGTTGATTCTAACCATGGATCAACAACGCTTTCTTGAAATCTCCGCACATAACAGCAGTTTAACTAATGCGCTTAATAAAATTATGGTCGAACCGGCCGACGAAGCTGAGACTATGCGTATTATGCAAGATCACGTGCCAATGCTTGAGTACCAACACAACGTCTGCTACACCTATTGGGCACTCACCGAATCCTATCGGCTCAGTAAGCGTTATGTTCACGACCTCGTGATGCCTGGACAAGCCCTCAACTTGCTAGAATCCGCGGCGGATTTCCCAGAAAAGTCCGACTACATCACTAGCACTTCCGTCCAAGCCTTCATTGAAAAAACTTACGGCGTCAAAACTCAAAGTGGCCAAGACGACGCAACAAAATCCAAGTTGCTCAATATGGAATCACTCATCCACGAACGCATTGTCGGCCAAGATGCCGCCGTGAAAGCTGTTTCTAGCGCCCTTCGCCGCGCCGCAGCCGGCGTCCGCAACGAGAATCGCCCAATTGGCACTTTTCTGTTTCTCGGCCCAACTGGCGTCGGCAAGACGGAATTAGCTAAGGCCATTAGCGAAGTCTACTTTAACGGCGAAAAACAAATTGCTCGCATCGATTTAAATGAATACGTCAAAGCCGACGACGTCGCTAGACTCATCGCCGACGGGGCAGAGAACGAGCTTAGCCTAACGGCTCAAGTCATGAAACGTCCATTTTCCGTCGTATTGCTAGATGAAATCGAAAAGGCCCATCCGCAAGTGCTCACAACGTTACTCCAGCTCTTAGACGAGGGCGTTCTACGCGATGTGAATAACCGCGAGATTAGTTTCCGCGACACCATCGTCATCGCCACCAGCAACGCCGGTGCTGACAAAATTCGCACCGCAATTGACCAAGGCGAAGATCTCGCGACCATCAAAGATGAACTAACCAATGAGCTAATTACGGCTGGCGATTTCAAACCAGAATTTCTCAACCGCTTTGACGAAATTTGCGTGTTCGAACCGCTGAATAAAGATTCACTTGCCCAAATTGTTGATTTAATCATTAAATCGGTCAACCAAACGCTTGAGCCGCAAAAAATCAGCGTCATAGTCGACGATGAAGCCAAGCAACTGCTCGTTGAGCATGGCTACGATCCGAAACTTGGCGCTCGGCCGATGCATCGAATCGTTCAAAAGACAATTGAGAACATCGTAGCAAAATTAGTCCTCAGCAACCAGATTTCAGCCGGGGCCACGGTCAATATCACCGCCGCCGACGTCAAAGACCAGCTTGAGCAAGACTAAACGACTACGTTTTTCTATCTTAAAATAAGCTTTAAAATCGCAAGAATTAGCACTCTCGGCTTGACAGTGCTAATCGAAAGCGCTATATTAGAGTTGTAGCGAAAGCAGCCGCATGCAAATCAATCAAGATAGGCAGCTGACAAGTAACTAAAATCAAAACTAAATAGAAAGGAAGGAATATGCTATATCCTAGTGTCGAAAATCTCTTCGACGAAATGTTTAACGGTTTTGGCGATGACTTCTTTGACAATCGCCGCCCACTCTTAGGGAACGGAAAACATGAAAAAAGTTTGATGCGCACCGATGTGAACGAAACTAAAGACGCTTACGAGCTCAAAGTCGATGTGCCTGGTTACAAGAAAGACGAAATCAAAGTTAAACTCGATGATGGCTTCCTAACCATTAGTGCTAATAAAGTGACCGAATCAACCGAACGCGAAGATGAGCACGGCAAGACCCGCAAGAACGGTCGCGTGATTCGCCAAGAGCGTTACGTTGGCGCCATGAGCCGCAGTTGGTATGTCGGCGATGACGTTGATCAGAATAAAGTCAAAGCTAAATACGAAAATGGCGTGCTTGAGCTCACGATTCCAAAAACTGAGCCAAAGAAAGAATTGCCAGAAAATCAAAAGTATATTGCCATCGAAGGCTAATTCTCTTTAAGCCATTTTATCTCTAGCCAAAATAGCGGGGTCAAACCCGCTATTTTTCTTGGCAACTTTTCAAGATAAAAATTACAACAGGCCTGCTGATTTTTTAGTGCTAAACTAAGATAAAAGGAGGATTTGTGGCACAATTATATTTCCGTTATGGTGCAATGGGTTGTGGTAAGACTATGCAATTGCTACAGGTCGCCTTCAATTACGAAGAACGTGACCAAACCGTTTGCGTG
>CAZAAQ010000006.1:6060-9208 GCA_964483505.1 uncultured Candidatus Saccharibacteria bacterium
CGCGCATTGTGCCCACATTGTTATTTTCGGCTCCTAAACGAAGCCAAAGGAGAAAAAGCATGTTCCTAATTATCGAAGGTCAAGACGCCACCGGCAAAGACACCCAAGCTCAAAAGTTAATCGAATATTTCGAAAAACAGGGCAAAAAAGTCGTGCACTATGCCGAATCTGGCACCCAATCAAACGACCCGTTCATTGCTGGCATCGCTAATTTAAATTACCAAAATAAATCCGACATCGATAAACGCACTCGTGTCTTGCTTTACTTAGTCAATCGTTACGAACAATGGCATAAATTGGCCGAACCAGCCCTCAAAAATGGCGATATCGTCATTATCACCCGCAACTGGCTATCAACTCTCATCTACGAAGGTTACGGCACGGGTGTTAGCCGTTCGCTCATTTCTAAGCTGCACCACGAAGTCATGCCAGAAGCCTATTTTCACCCTGACCGCATCGTGATTCTAACCTTATCTGACGCCGAACATAACCAACGCTTAATCGCGCAGGGTAAACGCAGTGACGAATTTTTTAAGTCCAAAGGCAACCAATTCCAAGATCAATTACGCCGAGCCTATCTTAAAGTTGCGAAGGACTATCAAATTCCAACCATGGACGCCGCCGGTACGCCAGAAGAAGTTCACGATCGTCTGGTCAATCTCTGGGGGATTTAGTAAATGCACGAATCCTGGAAACCGATTTTAAAAGCTGAATTCGATCAACCCTATTTCAAAAAACTCGCCACATTTTTGAGCGCCGCTTACGAGAAACACACCATTTACCCACCTAAGCCTTACGTTTTCTCCGCTTTTACAACCGATTTAAATAACGTCAAAGTTGTCATTATTGGCCAAGACCCCTACCACGGTCCTGGTCAAGCTAACGGTTTAGCATTTTCAGTTCGTCCGAATGTCGCCATCCCACCATCATTACAGAATATTTTTAAAGAAATTCAAGACGATATCGGCACACCAATCCCCACTTCCGGCGACCTAACTCGTTGGGCTAAACAAGGCGTCTTATTGCTCAATAACACTTTAACGGTCGAGGCCAATCTTGCTGGCAGCCATCGCGACAAAGGCTGGGAAATCTTTACCGAACATATCATCCGCTATTTAAACGACAATCGCCCGCACCTAGTTTTTCTACTTTGGGGCAGGGATGCACGCACCAAAAAAGCCCTGATCGACACCAATAAACACCTTGTACTCGAGGCGGCACATCCATCGCCACTCTCTGCTTACAACGGTTTTTTTGGCTGTAAACACTTTAGCAAATGCAACGCGCAACTCGAGAAATGGGGTGAAGAAACCATAAAATGGTAAAAAGTCAAATAAAACTATTGACATTTTTCAACGTATATGCTATTATAACATCATAAAGTTAACTTAAACGCAGATGCACCGCTACCAAGCGGTGCATTTCCGTATTCAGAGGATATGCAGTTTTCACAAGATTTCACTCTAAAACTTAAAAATTTCAAGACTAGTCACTGCCATAACATCAGACCTATAATAAAAGTACGACATCAAACTTCGGTCACTGATTGTCGATATGATCATAGTCATTCATATTAGTCATTGTATGAGTGGCACCGAGCCGATAAATGGCTCACATAGATGACTCCAAATAAAACAATTATGAAGGAGTAATTTATGGAAAACATTAACAACACCGTCAAAAAAGGCGAGAAAGTAGAAGTCATGGCGCTATTCAACTATAGTCGAATTCCATGCCAACCTCTATACTTCCGCAGACGAGGCGAGAGCGAAACCGAAATCACCGACATGCTCAGTGAGCATATCAAATTCGTCGGCGATTCCGCAAAGCACATCTTCAAGTGCATTGCGGGCAAGTTGACCTGTCAACTTGAGTTCGACTCAACCACGTTAGCCTGGACCCTCTTCGAAGATTGACCAGCTGACGGCCTCGTAAAAAATCCACCTAACACAAGGTGGATTTTTTAATACACCTCAGCAGCTCTACGCCGCCACCGCCAAAACCGCAAAAGACAAGCCAATAGCAAAATCGCAACCAGCATCGCCAACGCCACCCACCTTTCAAAAGCGTTCATTCTATTGGCGGCTTTGCCCGATAACGCGGAATCATCATGCGCAGTGTCGACATATGGTGACACATCAGAGTACGGCGATAAGCTAGTCGATGGCCCACCAGACATGCTTTGGCCGGCATCATCGGCCGCAACTTCATGCGACTTCAAACCACTAGCCACACCAGAAGATGGAGAATTATATTCCATGTTTTGAGCAATAGCGCCACGCTCCGTTGACTTTAATGTTTGCGGCATCAACCGCACCCAATCACTTAAATTATATTCAGCGTCCAGCAGCGCCACCTCAATATCAATAGGAGTGTCATAGTCTAACTCCCGCAGCGTCACTACTTTCGCATCCTGAGCCAACTCCGCATAACCCAACATCAAACCGTTCAACTTGACGCCAAGATATCTGGCATTGGCGTCAAAAACTAGGTCGGACCAATCAATCTTTGCTTCATGCTGGCTTTGCGCATAGGTTAATTTAATTTGACTAAGGTTGTTATCGCTCAAAACAGCTACCGCTTTCTCTTGACCGACTGCAATCACGATTTCTAAATTCTGGCTATAATTGCTTCCATCAGACACCCGTAACACCAATTTGTGCAAACCATCTTTTGCAAATGTTTTTGTAATAATAGGCCTATTGCCAGAACTCCAAATCGGTTCATCATCAAAACTCCACCAGTATTCCTGAATATCGCCGTCCAAGCTAAAACTATTCGAAGCGTCAAGAGTCAGCTTTTGCATAGCGGGCACATCATATTCATCGGTTGGCAAAACCGCAAACACCCGCTGTGTGGCATTTTCGTCAAGCTTCGCAATTGGCATGCTAGCGAGCCTCCCAGTCAAACCAGGCCTACTTCTGAGCAAGTTCACAGCCGATTTTTTAGTTGGCAACCGTTTTCGGATAATCCGGCCCATCCAAGCGAATTCGCCATATTCGGCATATTCCAAGTGACCGCCATTGTCGAGCAAGTTCCGCGAGCTGCCACAAATAATATCGTGCCGATTGCACCATAACCCATATTTGCCGATCAACTTACTCTCTTGATACGGATTTCTCGCCCCAAAAATTCCAGTCTTTGTTTT
>CAZAAQ010000006.1:9308-12613 GCA_964483505.1 uncultured Candidatus Saccharibacteria bacterium
TCAACTTACTCTCTTGATACGGATTTCTCGCCCCAAAAATTCCAGTCTTTGTTTTGCATTCCGGCACGAATACGCGATAGGCGGAAAGGTTTCGGCCGCTACAAGCCGCCGACCATAAACCACCTTCTGGCAGATATAACTCCGGATCTCCAAAAAGGCCCACATAAATAACTTTCTTGCCGTCAATTATTTTCGCCTTCACGGCCTTGCTAATCACCATTGCACCCTGCGAGTAACCAGCAAAAACCCAACGAGTCGATGGACATTTTTCCATGGTCTTCTGATAAAATTTTCTCACTGCACTGGCACCATCATTCACACTTTTACCGAATTCATAACTTTTTCCAGCCGAAACGTAAGCTCCAAATAGGTTCTTTATTGGCGCTACCGAAACCGCCGAGTAATCAATATCAGTTACATCATAGCTATAGCCTTTATCACGCGCCGCATAATCCATCGCCGATTTAAAAGCCCGCCATTCTTCACTATCATAACTGCCCGCACCAGATCCCCGCGCATAGACAAACTCAAGATCATGACAAATCGGTTCACCAATTACTCGGTTTGCCGCTCCGACGGGCTTGCCGCAGCAAACCGCCAAGAGAGCTATTGTGGCCAAAATCAAACCATTTCGATATTTCATGCGTCAACTATTGCTGATCCCACACAAACAAAAAAGCATCAGCGTAACATTTTAATATCACAATACAATCTCATCCTAAAATGCTAAAATAGAACTATGTCTACAACCGCCAATAATTTGGTCGAAGTCAAACATTTCAAAATGTCTTTTGCCGACCATGAAGTAATTAAAGATTTGTCTTTTTCAATTAAAGCTGGCGAAATTTTTGGATTACTCGGTAGCAATGGTTCGGGCAAAACCACCACTGTGCGCGCACTACTTGGTCTTTATCAAGCTACTGCCGGCGAATTATTAATTGACGGAAAACCCTTTGACCCGAACGGCCCCATCCAAGTCGGCTATTTACCAGAAGAACGCGGCCTTTATAAAAAAGAAAACGTTATTGACACTATGGTCTATTTTGGTCGATTGCGTGGTTTGACTAATCCTAAAGCTTGGAGCATGGATTACCTTAAACGGGTAGGGCTAGCAGACCAAGCTAAGACCAAAATCAACAAATTATCCCAAGGTATGCAACAAAAGATTCAACTTGGCATCACCGTCATGAATAATCCAAAATTACTGATTCTCGACGAACCAACTAAGGGTTTTGACCCGGTTAATCGTCGGCTTTTAATGCAAATTGTCGAAGAACTGCATCAATCTGGCACCGCCGTTGTGCTAATTACACATTACATGGACGAGGTCGAACGACTTTGCGACCGCATTTTGCTATTAAAAGATGGCGTCGCCAAAGCTTATGGTACCGTCAAAGAAGTTCGCGCCAAATATCATCAAGCATCCTTAGACCAAATTTTTGTCGATATTTACGGAGAGGAGTCACATGTCGACGCACAAAAATAAAACTCTTGAAGTTATCCGGTTTGAAGTAACTCGTAGTCTCAAGAAACCAAGTTTTTGGTTAGCCGCAATTATGGTGCCAGTTCTAATGGCAGCTTATATTCTAATTGCCGCGATGGCTGGTTATTCCACCGAAGACAGCATTACAAACAGTACCGATACTTCTGATTTGAATCTAGGCGTTTACGATGAACCTCATTATCTTGCTGGTACCGCTTTCACTAATAGTAAAGGCAACGTCCAAACCATTAAAACCTATAGTTCCAAACAACAGGGCATTGACGATGTTAAGGCCCAAAAATTAGATGTTTTTTATTACATTCCAACTGATTTTGCTACCAAAAATAACATTGAAGTTTATACCAAGCCCGCCGTCGTCAATGTCCTAAGTAATTACACGACACCAATTAACCAACTACTAACCGCCACCGCGGCCACTAAGATCAGCCCGACTGACCTGACCGTTATTACAGGGAAGTTGAACTATACTACTACCACTTTTGACACCAAAGACGATCATGTGGTTGACCCGTCAGAGGCCATTTCGCAAATGGCCATGCCGGCCATCGCTTTGGCAATCTTTTACTTATTGATTATCGTATTGGGCAACCGACTGACTGCCGCCATGGTTGAGGAAAAGGAAAACCGCATTAGCGAGTTAATTCTTACCAGTATTAAACCAAGCAACTTAATCGTTGGAAAAATCATTTCATTAATGATTTTAGGCATTATCCAATTAATCGTCTTGCTAATCCCAATGTTAATAATATATAAAGTTGCGCTCAATATGGGCGTCATGCCAGCCAATATTCATATCAATTTTGAGCTAACTGGCATTTTGCAAAGTCTGGCTCTGCTGATCGCGTCTTATTTCTTGTTCACGGCACTCTGCGTGCTAATCGGCACTATTTCGCCAACCGCCAAAGACGCCAATTCTTATTCTGCCATCATTGTGATTCTAGTAATCTTACCGATTCTATTCGTCAACGTTTTTATCGGCGACAATAACGTTTTCCTCATGCATTTCTTCTCTTTCTTCCCGCCGTCCGCGCCAATTGCTCTCATGCTGCGCGGCATCTTTGGCACTCTACCGACTTG
Organism: uncultured Candidatus Saccharibacteria bacterium; assembly: GCA_964483505.1. Lineage (GTDB taxonomy): Bacteria > Patescibacteriota > Saccharimonadia > Saccharimonadales > Saccharimonadaceae > UBA2834. The sequence goes on from CAZAAQ010000006.1 coordinate 11,890, forward strand.
GGAATTATTTGCAGGTCTCGCTGACATTATCGTCTCCGGCATTTTAATCACAAAACTTGAAACGTATATTTTCTGTAAAAATGCCATCGAATTCACGCCAAAATTTAATTTCAAAAAACTATTAGGAGAACCACGGAAATCATGGAAAAAATAAGTATTCTGCTCGGCAAAGCCGTTCAAAAGATTACCAGACTAAAGGGCAACGGTGGCTCCGCTTTACCAGGGTTAGTGATTGAAAAAACTAATCCACATTTCGTACAAGAAATTCTAGCAAAACTTCCTTACGGCGTCGTCGTAATTTCTGGCACCAATGGCAAAACCACTACTACCAAAATCGTCACAGAATTATTGCAAAAACAAGGTCTGAAAGTTTTTACAAACGAAACTGGTAGCAACTTCGTCCGTGGTGTCATCTCCGCCATCCTCAACCACATCAAACTCAATGGTGATTTCGATTACGATATCGCCGTACTCGAATTGGATGAAGCGCACGCAGTAAAATTCTGCGAAATCGTTCCAATTAATTACGCCTTGTTGCTAAACGTCCAGCGCGACCAGCTTGATCGTTTTGGTGAAATAGACCATACCGCTGAACTACTTCAAAAAGTCGCAACTAAAGCGAAACGAGCCGTAATACTAAACCGTGAAGATCCGCGCGTCAGTAAAATAAAAGCTGGCAATCCGTTATATTTTGGTCTGTCCGACATTTTAGTTAAAAAATTTC
>CAZAAQ010000006.1:12713-21578 GCA_964483505.1 uncultured Candidatus Saccharibacteria bacterium
AAAGCTGGCAATCCGTTATATTTTGGTCTGTCCGACATTTTAGTTAAAAAATTTCCATCAGATGACAATTTAGTTGAGCAATCCAAGGCTAAAGCATCCACTAAACCGGCTCGCGTTGTGTTAAAAACTCTCAAAGATAATCACGCCGTATATGAGATAAACAGCAAATCGCTAGCCTGCAATCTCTTGCTCAAGGGAATCTATAATGCCTACAACGCCGCTGGCGCCTTAGCGCTTTGCTTGACCATTTTACCAGACACGCACCCAGAAGAATTTGTTGAAGATCTCGCTGAAGTCGAGTCGGCCTTTGGCAGAGGTGAAATCTTTAAAATCAACAATTCCGATGTCGAATTGCTGCTTGTCAAGAACCCGTCGGCTTTCCAATTGAGTCTCGCCTCATTCGCCGACGACGAACACGAATACATGATTGCAATCAATGATCATATTGCCGATGGGCGTGACGTGTCTTGGCTGTGGAACGTCGATTTTTCCGCCTTACCAAGCGTCCGCATGACCGCTGGCGTCAGAGCAACTGACATGCAGCTCCGACTCAAATATAACGACGTTAAAGTTGCGGCCACAGTCGAAGATTTGCAAACTGCCACCATTGAATTTTTGAACTCCTCGCAAAAACCAAAACGCATTTTTGCAACTTACACTGCCATGCTAGAAATTCGAAAAATAATCGCCGGAAAGAGTATCATATGACAACTATCAATATTTTGCATTTATATCCAAAAGAAATGAATTTATACGGCGATCACGGCAACGTGGTTGCGCTGCAAAAACGTTGCGAATGGCGCGGCATCTCAACCAAAGTAATTCACCATGAATTAGGCGACAAACTACCAGAAAAAATCGACATTATTTTTGGCGGCGGCGGACAAGATTCTGGACAATCAAAAATCGAGCGTGACCTTCAAATCATTGCACCAAAACTTAAACGCATGATCGATTCTGGCACCCCAGCTTTAGTCGTCTGCGGTCTTTACCAACTATTCGGCAATTATTTTGAAACCACCAACGGTCAGCGCATTAAAGGAGCTGGAATCCTTGATTTGTATACCACAGCCGGGCCAGATCGCCTCATTGGCAACATCACAATTAATACACCGGATTTCGGCGAAGTAGTTGGCTATGAGAACCATTCTGGTCTCACTTATCTAAACGAAACCGCCACGGCCTTCGGCACCGTGGTTCAGGGCGCCGGAAATAATGGCGTCGATTTAACTGAGGGCATCCGCTACCAAAATTGCATCGGTACTTATCTACACGGCCCAATTTTGCCCAAGAATCCCCGTATTGCAGACTTCTTAATTGCTCAAGCGCTTCAAAACAAAACTGGCAAATCACAAAAACTCAAATTATTAGATGATAACATTGAGCAGCAGGCTCATCAAACTGCCGCGTCTAGACCACGCTAATTATTTTTTCAAACCGGCTAAAGTTACGTTCCAATTTAATCGTTGACGGATTTCTGCTTGCTCAGCGTCACTCGCTAATCGAGTTTGGCTATCACCAGCCGAAGTTGTACCATGAAAATCAAAGTTAGACCAATTAACACTAATTTTTGGCAATTTGGCCGCTTTAATATTTTCAAAACAATTAGCTCGGTCTGCTAAACAACTTTCGCCCAGTTTATTCCAAGCTTCATAATCAATGTCAGAGCCAAAGTTGGCCGTAATATCAATTGCCGCGCTTCGCGTGGTCTCTTTTGCACTCTGGTCAAACATGAAATTGCCCATTGAATAAACTATCAATTTACCTTCATACGCTTCAGAATTCTGAATCCAATGCGGATGATCCGCTAATACCATATCAGCACCATAATCAATCATTTTATGAAATAAATTCGTCCGCAATTGGTCAGCTGACGACTGATATTCTTTACCCATATGCGGCATCACAATCGTTGGTAAAACCGTCGCATAAGTCTTAATATTTTGTAACGCCGCCTCTGTTGGGATACCAAACACGCCGTGTGCGCTGCAAAATCCCATTGGCATCTTATAGTCTGAAACTTGGCCGTCCGAATTTGTGGTTTTGATGGGCAATACTATCACGCCGCAGTTTTCAGTACTATTTGTGTAGTCATAATGCCCAAAATACTGGATTCCAGCCTGGCTCAATGCCGTTTTTGTCTGTTCAAACCCATCCGCACCCTGATTATCAGTATGGTTTGTACCAATCATCATTGCCGTAAACCATTTCTTTGCTTCCGGTAAATAGTCTTGGTCACAGTTGAACTTCAACAACTTAGTTTCATCATATTCATTGTGGCCATTGTTCGTGATCGGACATTCAAGCCCCATAATCCAAGCATCGTAGTCGCTTCTATTTAACGTATCCAATTTTGCAAAAGGATAAGCTACGCCTAAGCTTGAGGCTCTGGCTAACTTATTTGTCCGTCGACCCCAAAAAGTCGTACCGCCGAACAAAATCCGAGATTTTGCACTCACAATCTGCGGCTCAGCCGTCACGGCCACCGACTCTGTCGCCGGCGTCGATTCGCTCTTTTTATCCGTACCATTGATAAAGACCAGCGCCGCGCAAGTCGCTACCGAAATCGCGACTACCCCAAGAATTACCCAAACGACGCACTTCAAAATTTTTCGTGCTTTCATATTTATACTATAGCATTTTGCCCCACATTCGACCATTTTGTACTAAAATAGAGTTAGCATAAGCTAATTTGGAAGGGGAAAGCATAGATATGTTTAATCTGAAAGGACGTGTCGCCGTAGTCACCGGGGCTTCATCTGGTCTTGGTAGGCAAATGGCACGAGCATTAGCTGGCCAAGGCGCTGATTTAGCCATCCTTGCTCGCCGCGTCGAAAGACTCGAAGAATTAAAGCATGAAATCGAGAAAAAATATGGAGTCAAAGTGCTTCCAGTCCAGTGCGACGTCACTAAGACTGTCGACATTAATGCAGCCGTAGCCCAGGTCAAGACCGAATTTCATAAAGTCGACATTCTGCTCAACTGCGCTGGGTCATCTAAAGACGCTGGCATCCTAGATATGACCGATGACCAATGGGATTTTACCATTGCCACCGATCTAACTTCTGTATTCAAAATGACCCGCGCCTTCGCCAATGTTATGAAGGAGAATCACTACGGACGCATTATTAATATTGCTTCCATGTATGGCCTCGTAGGGAATACCGCTATGGGCACCGTTGCCTATCACGCCTCAAAAGGCGGTGTCGTCAATATCACACGCGCCATTGCAGCTGAACTTGCTACTTCCGGTATTACTTGCAATGCCATCTGTCCAGGCTATTTTGAAACCGAACTGACTAAACCCGTCCTCGACACCGCCGAATTCCAGGCTTTCGCTAAGCAAACCGTGCCAATGCAACGCTATGGCCAAGAAGGCGAGCTAAATGCGGGCGCAATTTTTCTAGCCTCAGACGAGGCATCGTACGTTACAGGAGCCATTTTGCCAATCGACGGCGGCTATACCTGTATTTAATTTAGTTAATAAATTTAATAAGGAGCAATATGCAACCACAAGACAACAATATGCAGACACAAGGTTATGCGTCTGCGCAACAATCACAGGGGCAACAACAGCAGCAATATGCCGTTGCGCCACAAAAATCCGGCAAAGGCAGCAAAGCCGTCATCGCCGTGCTAGCCGTGCTAGTTCTTGCCGGCGCTGGTTTTAGTGTTTACGAATTCGGCGCTAGCACTAGCTATAAAAAACAATTAGACGACAAGACCGCTATTCTTTCCGCCATCGAAAATAAAACTGGCGAAGCTATTACTAGCACCGATAGCGTCAATTCGTCTACCGCTATCACAGACAAAACCGCAACCGTCGCCAATAAATATGGTTTTGAAACTTACGGTAATCATGAAAACTTTTATGCTTTCGCAAACGGCGATTTCTATTACAAAGTAATAACTGGCAATTATACCATCGGCAACCTATCTGGCACAGTTGCGCCACTTGCAAGCAATGTTCCAGGCACTAAAACCAGTTTCAAATTCAGCGATGGCAGCTTCTATGGCACCGATGCCACCAGCGAGGCTTACAGCGCAACTATCAGCGACGCATATAAGCTTGATATTAAAAACGTTGCCAAAATTGACGAGGCTGAATTTGGCCAAAGCAGCGTAGCCGATTATTACGTCATCACTACCGAGGACGGATCAGCCTACATGCTCCAAGTAAACATCTATTCTAACTCTGGCAAAACACCAGTTTATTTCCACAAAATTGAAGGTTACTCCAATATTGCTGGCGCTCAAATTGTTTACGTCGACGACGCAGTCGATACAATCTTGATCGGCAAAGATGGCACCCGCTACACCGGAGTTGATTACAAACTAAACGACGCCAATTAATTTAATAGCCAATCTAAAAAATCTCCCCATAACGGGAGATTTTTTGTGCAATTGTATAATTCTCTTTATTCCGAGTAATTGCTAAGACAGGAAGCAGCGCCACCTTCCAGACGAATTCTAATCGCGAAGTACCGGCTAGTGCCTTTACGGTCATCGAAATATTCACCAGCACAAACCGCATTGCTATCAAGTTGAAATTCACCAACTTTCATTGATCCCCAACAATCTGCCTTTTTGTCCGAAGAGCCCAGCGTGCCATAGACATCGCAGTCCGAGTTCCCACCAGCCGTCCAAAGTACTGGGTAATATTTCTCGCCCGTTGATGGGTCAATAAAATCATCTGCCATATAAACATCATAAATACGCTTAGCATCATTACTTAAACAGTCGTAAGTATGTTGCGAACATTTAGCATTGTCGTCGAGCTTACCGTTATTATTCTTCATATACAATTCTATTTGAGAAACCAATCTAGCCATATCTTCTTTGCGCTGCGTATTCCGTTGTGCTTTTTGCATAGAAGGCAAAGCGACAAACACCATGATCATGATCAAACCGGCAATTGCTAAGACCAAAACTACCTCAATAATAGTAAAACCACCACGCTGTTTTAAGTTTTTATGCTTCTCACCCATATGTTTCCATTGTAACATTAAAAATTTTTAATGCTAGCCAATCAAATATTAATTATCCAGAATAGATAACAGACAAAAAAATAAACCCATCAACTTGAGTTTATTGAAAATCTAAATCTGGTGGAGCATATCGGGCTCGAACCGATGACCTCCTGCTTGCAAAGCAGGCGCTCTAGCCAACTGAGCTAATGCCCCATAACAATAAAGGGACAAAACCGGGGGGGCGGTTTTATCCCATTGCTATACTAACATGACAATATCGAAAATGCAAACTGATAAATCTTATCTAGAGCAGACAAAGCAATACCATCAAACCGTGGAAAACGCTGCCTAATACCACAAAGATATGAAAGACCGAATGCATATAACGATGTTTCACTCCAAGCCCAAACAGAATTGCGCCTACGGTATACATAATACCGCCAGCAAACAATAGCCAAACCGCGGTCATGCCAATGCAATCAGCTAATACCGGCAGGGTAGCGACCACGCACCAGCCCAAACCAAGATAGCAAGCCATCGAAATACCCATATATTTATGACAGTCAATCGCGTTTAATAAAATGCCGATTGCCGAAATCCCCCAGACAATGCCAAAGATTGTCCAACCAAGGGCAGGGTGTGTCGGCACAATGCCACAAATCGTAATTGGCGTATAAGTCCCCGCTATTAAGACAAAAACCGAGCAGTGATCCAAAATTTGCATCACTTTCTTACTTTTCAATTTTGGTGACAAACCATGATAAATTGCTGACATTGAGTAAAGAATAATCATCGATAATCCAAACACAATAGCGCAAATCACATGGCTCGCCAATCCACTATGTGCAGCTTTAATAATACATAGGATGAGCATCACGATACCGAAGGCGCCACCTACGATATGTGTGACCATATTAAAAATTTCTTCCCCCTTAGTGTAGTCGGGCAACGGACGGTCCGCTAGTTTTGTTCGTTTTCTCATAATTATTATTATATACTAAGTATAAGTATTAATTAAAATATTCTGGACAAATGTGGGGGGAATTATCGCGTTTAGAAATAATAAAAAAACAAGGAACCTGATGCAATGCTAAAATTCTACAAAACCAACACTCAGGACAAACAAACTGCCGAAATCGCTGCCATCACGCCAGATTGCTGGATTAATCTGACGACACCAAGCGAAACGGAAATTGACCAAGTCGTTGCTGCCACTAATATCGACCACGATCTCATTATGAAAATGCTCGATGATGACGAGTTGCCGCGCATCGAGGCTTCTGGCAATGCCACCCTTGTTGTCATTGACATTCCGGCGCTTAGCAGCAGCCACAATCGCTATGTCACCTATCCACTTGGCATCATCATTACCGACAACAACTACCTTATTACTATTTCACCAAAAGAAACTAATATTCTTGACGATTTTTGTAATGATAAAATCCATGATTTCCGCACCGCCAAAAAGACTCGTTTTCTGATTCAGATTTTAAATGCCGCCGCCGCAAAATATCTTAGAATTCTCGACGAAATCTACCGTGATATTGAAGATAAAGAAGCTATTCTAAAAAAGTCAACCGAGAACAAAGACCTGATCGATTTACTCGCCACCGAAAAAACACTCGTTTACTTTATCTCATCCCTAAAAGAGAATGACCTTGTGCTAGAACGTTTAAGCAAAGGCACCATGTTGCCGCTTTATGAAGGCGACCTAGACATGCTTGAAGATGCCATGATTGAAAACCGCCAAGCCATTGACATGGCTGGAATTTACCGCGACATTCTTTCATCTACCGCTAGTACCTACGCGACCATCATTTCTAACAATCTAAACAGCGTGATGAAATTCTTAGCTGGCATGACTATCGTCGTCTCAATCCCAACCATGATCTTCTCCTTCTTGGGGATGAACGTGCAGCTCGGCGGCATCGGCACCAATGACCGTGCCATCTTCTATATCTTTGGCATTTCTATCGTGATTTCAATTGGCGTGGCAATCTTACTCAAGCGCAAAGGTCTACTCTAAACCTGTTATACTATCATTATGGATACCGAAATCGAAGCAAAATTTTTGAATATCGACAAGAATAAGCTTCGTAAATTATTAAAAAATATCGGCGCCGAGCTAGTGCAACCTGAGCGCATCATGCAACGCACGGTGTTTGAATTGCCAGAACCAGGGTCCTATTTACGTGTTCGCAACGAAGGCAACCAAATCACCATGTCGTTTAAACACCTCGACGAACGCAGCATTGAAGGAATGAAAGAAATCTGCTTAAGCGTCGACAACTATGATAACGCCATAAAGTTTCTCAAAGCTATTGGCCAAAAGCCTAAAGCCGAGCAAGACACTATGCGTGAATCATGGGTCAAAGACGGCGTTGAAATCGATATCGATACTTGGCCGTGGGTACCTAGTTTTGTAGAAATTGAAGGAAAGAGCGCAGCTGAAGTTGCCACCCTTGCCGACGAACTTGGTTTTCAAATGGAAAAAGCCTATTATGGAAGTGTCGAAATCGTTTATCAACAAGATTTTGATGTCACCGAAGACGAAATAAATTTTATGCCAGAAATTAAATTTAAAAAAATTCCAGCTTGGCTTGAAGCCCGCCGGAAAAAGACAACTAAAAAGGAGTAATCATGTCAAAACAAAAGCATCAATCAAAGTCATTTATGGCCCTCGCCGCTGCCGACTTAATCATTATCGCGCTAGGCGTTTGCTTGATTGCTTGGGCTGGTCAATTCACTAGCATTATCTCAATTATTATTGGCATTCTATTTGGGCTGTACGGCTTGTATGACATCCTTGCCTATTTGCGTGCCAAAGAATCTAACCGCGACATCAGCCGCGTCATTGCTGGTATTGCGCTCCTCGCCGGTGGCGCATTCTTAATTTTGCAAAATGGCTTTATTAAAGATTTTATCTCAGTCTTCGTCGGTATCTGTATCATCGTCGAAAGCCTGTCCAAGCTCCAAGACACCATGGCATTAAAATCTGCCGGTTTTAAAGATTACAAACGCCCACTCATTTTCTCGATTATTGGTATTGTTTGTGGTGTATTATGCGTGGTCGGTAAAATAATTGTACCGAATCTTTTCCTCCAAATCCTTGGCGTCATGATGATTATCTTTAGTGTTTCTAATATCGTCACCGCTAACATACTTGGCAAAAACGATACCGCCACCAAAACCCGTTCTGCAGCAGCCGACCAAAAAGCCAAATCTGCCACCGAGGCTGAAACTACGAAAAAATAATTATGCCACTGCCATCCTCAGTCCTACCACCAAGACCATTTACGAATTTCATCGACTACTTGTATTGGCGAAGTGATGTTCCAATCTGCAAGCAAAGTCCGCTCAACGAAATTGATCGTTTGGTATTATCGCGCTTTTCCTACCTAAGTTTTAACGAAATTCGACACGGCAAAACCGAGACCATTAGTAGTTTAGCCAAGAAAATCTATAAGCTGCCAGATGAAAAATATCTCTATCTACACGATCGCAAGCTCGCCAAGGCACTTTCAAACAACCACCGTTTCGGTGATTTGCTTGTCACAAATTTCGTTTCTAACAGCGATACTTCGACCGAAAAACAATTTGGCGCAATTACCATCTTGTTGCCAAACCACGAGTTATTTATCTCTTATATTGGCACTGATGACACTCTTTATGGTTGGAAAGAAGACTTCAATATGGCCTTCATGGACAACGTTCCATCTCAACTCGATGGGGCGAAATATCTGCGCGATGTCGCTCGCAAATACCATTTTCGAAATATTCGACTCGGCGGACATTCTAAAGGCGGCAACATTGCCGTATACGCTGCGCTCACGACTAAAACTTGGTTACAACGTCGAATCATCTCCGTTGACAACTTCGATGGTCCAGGATTCGA
>CAZAAQ010000006.1:21678-28531 GCA_964483505.1 uncultured Candidatus Saccharibacteria bacterium
ATTCGCAACTGGCTCCAGCACTGTACGATTGAAGAACGCCAAATTTTTGTCGATAGCATTTATAATGCCTTGGTTTCTGCCAGTTTTGATAAGTTTTCATCTTTATATTCCACGCCATTCCGCAATATCCCAGCTTTCGCAAAAGCCTATAAAAATATCCCAGATGCTGACCGCAAAGTCGTGGCAGGCGTAGTAAAAGAGTTTTTCAAAGCCTACGTTAAAGTCCACGTCCCCAGCAAAAAAGACCCTCTCGGATCTTAATTACATAATGGCTGGACCGGCAGGATTCGAACCTGCGAATGCTGGGACCAAAACCCAGTGCCTTACCGCTTGGCGACGGTCCAATCTTTCCGTATTCTAGCACGCACCCACTTTTTTGTCGATAGATTAGCCTCACTCGAGAAAGTGGTTTTTGTTTGCCAGCCGCATTGCGACCAGTTATAATAGAACTTATGGCAGAACGCACACTAATCAGCACTCATAACTTATGCAAGACTTATGGCAAGCGCAATGCCAAATTCATTGCATTAAAAGATATTAACCTCGAGATCGAAGAGGGCGAATCCGTCGCCATTATTGGTAAATCTGGCTCCGGTAAATCGACTCTTATGCACCTCTTGGCTTTGCTGGATCGACCAACTTCCGGCAGTATCCAGTTACGCGGTATCGACACTAGTAAACTACGCGCCAGACGGCTAAATAAGCTTCGCAATAAGCAATTTGGTTTTGTATTCCAATCGTTTTTTATGAACTCAAACGACACCGTACTGAACAACGTCATCTTGCCACTCAAAATCGCTGGCATTGGTTTCCGCGAACGCAAACGCCGCGCTATTAATGCGCTCAAAATTGTGGGGCTAGAAGACAAGATTAAAAACAAAGCGAACGATTTGTCTGGCGGTCAAAAACAACGTGTCTGCATTGCGCGGGCTATCGTAAACCAACCAAAAGTTATCTTTGCCGATGAGCCAACCGGTAACCTTGATTCCGTGACGGGTGAAAAAATCGAAAGAATCCTCTTCGGTCTCAACAAAAAAGTCGGCATTACACTCATTATCGTGACGCACGATGAAGATCTCGCCGCTAAATGCGGGCGCATCATCCGCATCGCCGATGGCCACATCATTGCCGATAGCAAAGATACCACTAAGGAGCAAGCTTAATATGAAACTCATTGACATTATCCGCGACGCTAACCAAAGCCTACTCCGCAACAAAGTACGTAGTTTTCTGACTATCTTGGCTATCTTTATTGGCTCTTTTGCCATTATTTCTACTACCGCCATTCAAGCTGGCGTTAATTCATTTATTGACAATCAAGTCAATTCTTACGGCGGGAATGGCTATCTCGCCGTCGCCGCGGCTGATACTATTGACATGATGTCTAGCTCCGTTGGCACTAAAAAGACTACGCCAGAAGAGTATAACCCAGACAAACAACAAGATAGCGTCACGCCGATTACCGCCGAACAAATTGAAAAATTGAAAAAACTAGACGGTATTGACGCCGACAGTGTCCAAATTACCCACAATATCTCTGTCGACTATATCCAAGGTAGTGGCACTGACGCCAAAAAATACACCCTTAGCGCCGAAGCTTTGCCGCCAGGAGAAATCAACATTGACACCACCGCCGGTACTCGTCCAGACAACAACAGTAAAGACTATCAAATTACGCTGCCAGCCGATTATGCGGAGGTTCTTGGTTTTAGCGACGACAATAATGCCATCGGCAAAGAAGTTACTCTTGGCGTTGTTGACGCTTATACTCACCAAACTACTGAGTTCAAAGCTAAAGTCGTCGGCGTGGTTGCACCAGGTGTCGTCACACTAGGCTACGCGTATACTAATACTGCTCTAGCAAATGCTATTTATGCCGAAAACACCAAATACTATCCAGAGAGCCAAAAAAATGTCATCTACGCCGTTACCGCTAGCTATGATTATAAGAAATACTCGAGCGCTCAAATTAAAGATCAACTTGCCACCATCGGTCTATCCGGTATGACCATTACAGATATCGTTGGTCAGGTTAAAACCTTCTTTGATGTCATCGTCTCCGTTTTTAACATCTTTGGCGTTATCGCCTTAATCGCTGCTGCCATTGGCATCGTCAACACACTCTTTATGTCCGTTCAAGAGCGTACGCGTGAAATCGGTCTCGATAAAGCCCTCGGCATGTCTTCGCACAAGATTTTCCTCAGTTTTAGTTTTGAGGCCATTCTGCTTGGTTTCTGGGGGTCCGTACTTGGTATTGCGATGTCTATGCTAGCAGGGAATATCTGCAATAATATTTTCCATGCTTCAGGTGGCTTCTTGGAAGCTTTTCCGACCTTCCATCTCGTAGAATACCCGATTCAAAACATTGTCACCATTATTCTGATCGTAATGTTTATTGCTTTTCTCGCTGGCACCATCCCGGCCCGCAAAGCCGCTAAGAAAAACCCGATTGACGCCTTACGCTACGAGTAGAATTTCCAAAGTCATCAAAAAATCCCCGCTGTATCGAAAGCGGGGATTTTGCGTAGGTGGCTTAGTGCAGAATCAAAGCCCACAGCACAATGCAAAGTATCAACATCCAAAAACGAATTCGAATCTCCCAGAGCCAAAACTCTAGCAACAATCGCAAAACGCCCAGCGTAATAAACGCCAGAAAAATATAAACTGCCAACATTCCAAGCACATACATGCTAATCACCCCCAATTTTTCCACCTACACCAAAGAACACTATGTCTTAAATAGCCCCGTTATTATAACATGTTTGAGTCGCTATCTTAAAGATGTTAAAATCAGTATATGCAAACTGCAAAAATTGACGAGTTAGTTCCTGGTGGACAGGGCATTGCCACACTTGAAAATGGCAAGAAAGCCTTCATTTGGAACGCTTTGCCAGGCGAAATCGTCGAATTTGAGGTGACTAAAGACAAAAAATCTTATTGTGAAGGCATTGCTCGAAACATCCAGCAGACTTCGCCTCAACGTGTCGCGCCTCAAGATGCTTGTTATCTTGACACTAGCCCTTGGCAAATCTTCAACTATCATTACGAGCTTGAGCAAAAGACTGAACTAGTCAAAAAATGTTTGGCTCAAAATCATCTAATCTTTGATGTCCAGCCGACCATTACCGACGGCAAAGATTATTTTTACCGCAATAAAATGGAATACTCGCTTTATTGGGATAACGCTGCCGCTAAAATTTTCCCAGCTTTCCATGAACGCAACTCTCACCGCAAACAACCCATCACGCACAGCTCGCTTGAACGTCCCGAAATCTTTGCTGCCGCAACATCAGCAATTACTGGACTCAACGCTGAACATGCCGAAGCGCGTGCTTATCAGTCATTATTAATCCGCTGTAATCAAGCTGGCCAAACCAGCACCGCCTTATTTGAGAACGGTAAGCCACATCCAAAGATGGCGCTATTATCCGATCGGCTAAATGGCTACACCTATAATTATTCGCCAAACGGTTTTTTCCAAATTAATTTACCAGTATATGAGCTTGCGCTTAAAACCATTGCCGAGCATCTTCAAGCCGACCAAGTCCTCGATCTATATGCCGGGGTTGGCAGTATCGGTCTCAGCGTGGCGCGAGACGCTAAGAATCTCACCCTAGTTGAAGTCGATCATGCCGCTTTTAACGAGCTCGAACACAACGCCGCCGGGCTGCCAAACGCACACTGCATCCTCGACAAGTCCGAAAATGTCACCAGCTACTTATCGCCAAATTGCACTGTTATTTTAGATCCACCGCGCGCTGGTTGCGACGTTAAGCTGCTTGAGGCAATTAATCAAATTCTGCCACGAACACTTATCTATCTTTCTTGTAACCCAATTACTCAAGCCCGCGATTTAGCCATTTTGCGAACCCATTACCGGATTGATTTGCTCCAACCATTCAATTTCTTCCCACACACGCCACACATCGAAAATCTTGCAGTTCTCACTTGTCAATCTGATTAAATTGACTTTTAAGCATTTTAGTGATATAATAAGCATATGCTGCCGTAGTTCTATTGGAACACGAAAAGACAGGGCTCTTTACTAGGAGGGAAGAAAGACATGGAGAATAGAGTTATATTCACTGACCGTTGCGGCGACCTGAGCAATGACGAATTGAAGCATTATGGTCTCTGGCCGGAAGCCGTTAACCTGCATCTGACTTACAACGGGGTAGATATTAACCCCAAAACCGATGATGAGTTTTACGATCACCTGATTGATGGGAGCTATGCTCCTGGCGGGTTGAAGTCATCCTCGCCAAGCTATGCGGATGCCAAAAAGGTGCTCGACGATATTATCGCCAACACACCAGAAAGCACCGAAATTGTTTATGCTGGGACATCGCCATTCATATCGGCTGGCACTGCCAACCTGATGAGAATGGTGCTCGATGATTACAGCACCGAGTACCCCAACCGCAAGTTTACCTTTGTTGATACACTCTGTACCAGCAATGGCCAGGGCTTGGATTTGCAGTATCTTGCTGCCTACCAAGGAGATGACATCGTTAGCTACGCGCACGACATTGGCAAGCATATCGTGCACCTCTTTACGCAGAGAGACTTTAACTACTCTGCCAAAAGTGGACGTTATGCGTTTTCAAAGCGCATCGTCATGCTAGTTGCTAGCGCCGTTCATGTATCACCTTGGATGTACTTTCCAAGCGACGACAAGCTCCAAACCGATAGCACCATTCGCCGCGGCGATAAGATTCTGCACGAATGGGTAGATTACTACCTGGCCAATCGAGCAGCTCCCAACGAGCCAATCCGAATTGGCTATGGCGGACGCACCGAGCTGGGGCGTGCAGAGAAATTCATCGCACTGCTGGAAGCCGCTGGCGTTCAGCCAGAGCAGATTCAGTTGACGCACGTCGGCCGAGCAATTGGGGCTCACACCGGGCACACCGTTCTATCATTCTTCTTTAGGCAGAAGAATGAGCGCTAAGCTTTCCTTTTCACCAAAACCGCTCCCAGCGTTGGGGGCGGTTTTTCATGTTAAACTAATATCATGAATATTTCGATATTAGGAGCGGGTGCTTTCGGCAAAGCCCTTGGCAAAATTCTCCAAGATAATCAACATCAAATTAGCTATTTTGACCCCATTGCTTTCCCGCAAGTCACTTTAGCCCAAGCCACTGCTCAAGCCGAAGCTATCGTTATCGCCATCCCATCCGGCATCTTGACCGACTTTATGGCAACTTACCCAACCGAGCTAAAATCAATTCCCACCATCATTGCCACCAAAGGACTATCCGACCTCGCGCTTTTTCAAAACTTCACCAGATTATCTGCTATTGCCGGCCCAGCCTTTGCGCAAGAAATCATCTCTGGCAAACCAGCTACTTTTACCGCTTCTGACCAACTTGATCAACAACTCTTTGCCAATGCTCAAATCACCGTGGAAGTTTGCGGGGACTTGCTGGGTATCTTACTTTGCGGCTCATTAAAAAACCTCTACGCCATTGGAGCCGGATATTTTAGCGACTCCGAAAGCAATTTAGCTTCCTACATCGAAAGCGCCCACGTTGAAACTAAAGCTTATTTACAAAGTCACGGCGCTAATCCCGCCACGGCCGAACTCGCCTGTGGTATCGGCGATTTAATCTTGACCTGCAGCAATGACACTTCTCGCAATTTAACCTGTGGCAAACGGCTCAAAACAGGCCAAAGCTTGGCGCAAATTACCACTGAACTAGGCACTGTCGAAGGCGTTAGCGCCGCTCGACGCATTGATGCCAAAGGTTATCCATTGCTGCAAAAAGTCGTCGAACTAGTGTACAATCAAAATTAAAGAATATTGTAGTATCAGAATGGAATTCGAAAAAGCCTACCAATCCTTAAATGATGCCCAACGTGCCGCTGTTGATTATATCGACGGGCCATTGCTCGTTATCGCCGGACCAGGCACTGGCAAAACCCAGTTGCTCTCCGTCCGCGTCGCAAACATTCTCAAGCAAACCGATGTTAACCCAGAAAACATTCTATGTTTAACTTTTACCGAAACCGGCGCCGACAACATGCGCCATCGCCTTACTGACTTTATCGGGCCAGAAGCGTACAAAGTTCAAATTCAAACTTATCACGGCTTTGGTTCTTATTTGCTACAAGAGCATCGCCCAGACTTAAAATCCGCTATTGACGACCTTGAACAATTTACGCTAATTCGCGAAATTCAAAGCACGCTCAACCCCACCGATATCTTACGCCCAGACTACCAGACCAAGAGTATTTTGCAGGCTCTATCGGATCTAAAATCCGCCGCGCTGGATCCAGACGATATCCGTAAAATCGTTAACCGCAACCAAATCGATAATGGACTTATTTATAGCGCCATTTCTGAAGATATCCAACAGACCAAACAACGTTATCCTGCCAGTTTGCCATATTACCGCAACATTCTTGAAGCATTAAAGACTTTCGTCGACAACGCCGACGACTATATCGCTGGCAAAGTTGAACCCATTGCTAAAATTTATTACCGTTCACTCGCCGAGATTTTGTTAGCAGAAACCGACACTAGCATCGCTAAACCGTTGGGGGCATGGCGAGCTAAATATTTCGAAAAGAATAGCCAAGACCAATATGTTTTTAGCGACGATATCGCTAATAAAAAACTTCTAAGCCTCGCCAATATCATGGAGGCCTACGAGAATAAACTCACCGCCGCTGGGCTGTTTGATTATGATGACATGATTTTGAATGCTATTGATTTGCTTGAGCATGACGACGAAAAACGTTTTAATGCCCAGGAACGATTCCAATATATTTTATTAGATGAATTCCAGGATACTAATGACGCTCAATCAAAACTCGTAAAATTATTAACCGATAACCCAAGCAATGATGG
>CAZAAQ010000006.1:28631-42103 GCA_964483505.1 uncultured Candidatus Saccharibacteria bacterium
GCCGAGAACCCACCAGCCGAAACCGCCATCGAACTCCGCGAGTTCAAAGCCGCCGGCGCAGAATATTCCTACGTAGCTCGCCGTATTCATGAGCTCGTAATAAATCAACATGTACCAGGCAATAAAATTGCCATCATCGCGCCGAAACACAAATATCTCATTTCCATTTTGCCATATCTACACGATCAGGGGGTGCAAGTTTCTTACACGCGCCGTGAAAACATCTTAGAAAACCCAGAAATTCTCGAGATCTTTAATTTCTGCAGTCTCATCCTCGGTCTTGCCACCAACCCGAAACTTGCTGATCCACTCTGGTTCCAAACCCTATCGTTACCATGTTGGCAACTTAGCCATCAAGAAAATATCGAATTAATCCAAACCGCCAGAAAAGAGCACCGCACTATCTTGGAACAGATGCAGGCTTCCGACCAAGAGCCTATTAAGGCCATCGCAGATTATTGCGTCGATCTCGCCAGCAAAGTCAACACGCTATCAGCCGAGTACTTCATTAATGAAATTTGCGCTAAATTCTACCACGATGCTGACAACTACCAACTTTTCAGCAACCTCAACACTCTGCGTGACTTGCTTACCAGCAAACAAAATCAAAAAATTTCCTTGCAAGACTTTTGCAATCTGATTGCCGCGCATCAAGCCGCCGAGATTCCAATTCTCGACAAATCACCATATCACGAGTCTGAAACGGCCGTCCAGTTACAAACCGTGCATTCAGCCAAAGGTCTCGAGTATGATTATGTCTTCTTAATTGCCGCCGATAATAAAAACTGGAGCGAAGCCAAGGGCAACACTGATAAAATCACCCTGCCACGTAATCTCGAATACGTCCGTCATACCGGCGATTCTGCCGACGAAAAGATTCGAGTGTTTTTCGTAGCAATTACGCGTGCCAAAGCCAATCTCTGTTTAACTTACAGCCTTTCCGACTTCGCCGGCCATAACGTTGATCGTCTAAAATATCTTGATGAGCGCGAAAGCACCGATCCCAACACAGGCGAAAAAGTTATTATTAGTAAGCTACTACCAGAAGCCTTTAGCCACGTAATCCAAACTGACGCCACAGAAATTGAGCCGGCTGACATCTCACCGGATAAATGGTTCGACGACTATTTGCCAACCGACGAAGTGAAGAAAAACTTGCTCCTGCCACTTGTAGCCCATTATCGTTTATCGCCGACCCATCTTAATCAATTTATCGACTTACGCTACAATGGCGGACCAGAAAATTTTGTACGCACTTATTTAATTCGCGTTCCTGCGCCAGAAAATTTTGCTCTAAATTACGGCAAATATATCCATGAAGTAATGGATGAGCTAAATAAAGAAAAATTCGATAACGCCACCGCCCTTGCACGGTTTGCACAAAAAATCGACGAAGCCGATGCGGAACCGGACGAAAAGGCTGACCTTAAAAAACGCGGGGAAGTCGAATTAGCTGCTTTCTTGGCTGCTCGTGGCGATGCGCTTCGCGCTCAATTGGCTGATTCCGAATGCAATTTTTCCGCTGATAATATCGTCATCGGCGGCGCTCAAATTACCGGAAAAATCGACCGGGTTGAGATTAATGAAGCGAGCAAAACCATCACGGTGGCCGATTTCAAAACCAGCCAACCTAAAGCCAAATGGACTGCCACCGATAATACCTTCACTTATAAAATCCAGCTCTATTTCTACAAATTTTTACTTGAAAACTCTCGCAAATATCGCAATTATAAAATTACACACGGGCGGATTGACTATATTTCACCCAATAAAACTGGCGAAATCTCCGCACTCGATTTAGACTTCGACGAACAAGAAAATGCCGAAATCAAACATCTCATTGAAGTAGTTTTTCGACACATCAAGACACTAGATTTACCAGATACCACAGCCGCTCGCCAAACCACCAATCCGACTAAAGCTTTTTACGACCAACTTATTGCTGAACCATAAATATTCTTTGAGCTCATGCTTGCACAGTAGCGCCAGATATTATAAACTTGGGAAAGTTTTTGTTCTTTAGAAAAGAGGAATCAGGAATCGTCCCATTTTGCCCATAGAAGGAGGTGATATGAATGGGATTCACCTACAAGTGCCCCCGTTGTGGCGCAGTCTGCATGAGCGAGCGTGAAGCCGCTCGCCACTGTGATGAATACAAACGCATCACATTCGGATTTACGCCCGGCAATCGGGAATGTCCGCGCTGTCATGGTACTGGACAAATTCTGACTGGTTTACTTTCCAGTTACGAAACTTGCCCCACCTGCGGTGGACGCGGGACAGTCTAACTGTCTACTGTCCCAACTTCTTGCGTTGCTACCCACCGCCCCCTTTTATTCACCGTCTTTGTTGCGGTAGTCCGTGGTCTCTCATTCGAGATCACGGCTCCGCCAAAGGCGGATTTTTTAATGTTTGTGCTATAATTTAATCATCAAGCCATGCTTCGGCCCCTGGCTCTGATTCATAAAAATCGACGTCTGTCTTTGGCGTCATCCTATCAAAATCAAATTGTTCAAAGGAATTTTTTATGGATCAATCTTACAAATCATTACACGAAAATATCGATGTTAATGCAGATTTTAGCCGCAATTTTCTATGCCATTGCCGTCCCATTGCCTTCAGGCGTCCTTCCGGCCAAATGGTCGAAATTACCGAAATTGGTTTAACGCACCCCAAATATGACGGGCTCAAAACTATTTTTGCGTTCGACGTAACCGACGGATATACCGATTATCGCATCTGTCTCGACAGCGAAAGTCTCGATTGGTATTTAGAATATGAAGGCGACAACAATGTATAAATTGCCAAATGATGTCCTATATGTCGATCTGAATTCCTGTTTTGCCACGATTGAACAACAGGCTCGACCGCTCTTACGCCAACGGCCAGTCGCTATTACTAACCGCTTGTCACCCAATGCTTGCATCATCGCCGCTAGCTATGAAGCTAAAGCCGCCGGTATTAAAGTTGGCATGCGCCGAATAGAAGCTACTGCGATTTGCCCAAATCTGGTTTATGCCGAAACTGAACCAAGCAAATATATCTACGTCCACCAAAAGTTACGCCAAATTATGGCATCCTATTCACCAGTGACTGTCATGAAGTCAATTGACGAGGGCGTCATCGACCTCAAATTTGCTGCAGCGGCAGTCCGGTCTCGCGCCCGCCAAGACATCGCTAAAGAAATCAAAGCTCGACTTAAAACTGAAATCGGTTGTTATATGCGTTGTAATATTGGTATCTCCAGCAATCGTTTCTTAGCCAAAACCGCCGCCGAATTGCATAAACCGGACGGGCTAGACGAAATTAGCGCCGACAACCAACGCCAAATTTTTGCCAAGCTCAAACTCACTGATTTACCAGGCATCAACACCCACATGCAAGCCCGGCTCAATGCCGTCAATATTTTTACGCCGCTACAATTGCTCGATACCGACGAGGCGACTTTGGTCAAATTAGTCTGCCACAGTATCGACGGGCATAAGTGGTACCAACGGCTGCGGGGCATCGAAGTCGACGATTATAGCTCTGAAATTAAAACGATTGGGCGACAATATGTGCTCGAAAGCAATCATCTCCAACCCGCCGAAATTGAAGCCAGAGTGATTCATCTCGCCGAAGACGTCGGTTACCGTTTACGCAGCAAACAACTTTACGCGCGCGGGCTTTATCTTTGGGTTTACGATCGGCATGATGCTTTTCATCATCGCGCATTCATCAGTAAGACAGCATTTAATACCGACTATGAAATTATGCAACTAGCCAAACAACTTTTCACCGAATTACCAACTGATGCTCGCATCGTTGGCGTCACTTTATACAAACTGCAGAGTCAACCATCTACCCAACTTTGTTTCAACCAGCCGGTCATCGATCGCCAAGAGCAGCTCAGCCACGCCGTTGACCAAATTAACTTACGATTTGGCTCCCGCACCGTACACTCTGCTTTCACTTTGAATACCAACCAGGTCAAAACCAAAATCCCGTTTGGTTCAACTCGTTATCTCGATCACTCATTAAACTAACCACCAATCGGACATCCTGAACTTTTTCGTATATAATATACCTATGGACGAACGCGACAATCTTACGATCATTGACGGAAAAAGCGTTTTTTACCGCGGATATTACGCGATGGGGAATTTATCTTTAAGTGACGGTACCCCAACGGGCGGCGTCTATGGTTTTGCTGCTATGCTTATCGAAATCATCGAAAAATTACAGCCAGAATACATCGCTGTAGCCTGGGACAAAGCTAAAACCAACATCCGCAGCCGTCGTGCCATCTATCCAGAATATAAGGCCAATCGCAAACCCGCACCAGCCGACTTTTATGCTCAAATCCCGTATTTGATGGAGCTACTTGATGCTTTTCATATTCCGCTTTATGAGTTTGATGATTTCGAAGCGGACGATATCATTGGCACGCTAGCCCGCCAAGCTCAAGCTGCCGGTTTAAGGGTCGAGATCGTTTCTGGCGATTTAGATATGCTGCAAATTGTCGATGAGCATATCAAAATGTATCAACTCAAACGTGGCTTTTCTGACGTTGATGAGTTCAACATCCCAGAGCTTGAGGCCAAATATCATCTTCAAAAAGATCAGTTCTTGGATCTGAAGAGTCTCAAAGGCGATAGTTCGGACAACATCCCGGGCGTACCAGGTATTGGCGAAAAAACTGCCATCTCACTTTTACAAACTTATCATGATTTAGATAATTTATACGCCCACGTGGACGAAATTCCTGGCGCCGTCGGCAATAAATTGCGCGATCACAAAGATCTTGCCTACATCAGCAAGCAACTCGCCACTATCCAATTTTCTGCCCCGGTCAAATTTGATCCGGCCAAATCAAAATTAATCGACTTTGAGCCCCAAGATGTGTTGGCTGAACTCAAAAAACTCGAATTTAACTCACTCGTTCGCAAATTCGTCAAAATTTTCCCAAACGCACTTACCGCACCAACTGCCGCTGATAGCCAAACTACTACCAAAGCACCGGCCGACGCTGGCCAAGCTACTGCTCAAACCGCCACTGCGGCGCCAACCACTACTGCGGCCGACGCTGGCCAAACAACTGCTACAACCGCTCCTGTCGCTGAACCAGCCAATCTTTATCTCAGCCAACAAGTTAAAACCGATATGCACGACGACTCAAATCTTGCGACCGAAATCCTCGCTGGCCGACCATTTTGGGACCTCGGTCAAATCGATTTTTTGCTCAATCCATTAGCCCGTAAAACCGCTCAGCTCAATCTTATCGGGGCCCAAGATCCGCACGCTGAATACCAAGACCAACAGCGACAGCTAACCGCCATCCCAGGGCTCAGACGCATCGCCGAAGAATTCGATTTGCCCCTCATTCCAGTTCTCTACAAGATGGAGAAACAGGGCATTACTATTGATAAAACCAAATTTGAAGCTTTACACCAAGAATTCGCTGCCGAAATCCATCAAACTGAGACTGATATCTATCAGCTTGTTGGTCACGAATTTAACATCAATTCGCCATTGCAACTTTCTCAAGTCTTATTCGGCGAACTTGGTTTGCCGACCAAAGGCATCAAGAAAACCCAACGTGCTTATTCAACTGGCCAAAAGGAACTCGACAAACTTCGGCTGCTTCATCCAATCATCGAAAAAATCGAACGTTTGCGCGAAATCACTAAGCTAGTCACTACTTACATCTTGCCATTGCCACAACTAGCTGACACCAGAAATCGCATTCATACCACTTACACCCAAGATGTCACTGCAACTGGTCGGCTCTCCAGCATCAACCCGAATCTCCAAAATATTCCAGTCCGCAGCGATGACGGCAAGCGTATTCGCGAATGCTTCGTAGCTACTCCAGGCCAAATCTTCGTCTCCGCTGATTACGCGCAGTTTGAGCTTCGTCTCGCCGCTGCTCTAGCAGGTGACCAAGACTTAATGGCCGATTTCAATTCCGGCCTAGACATTCACACCAAAACCGCCAGCGATGCCTTCCATGTACCAATGGACCAAGTCACCAAGGCTCAGCGCCGCGCCGCTAAGGTTATTAATTTCGGCGTGCTCTATGGCATGAGCGCGAAAGGGTTGTCAGACGCTGCTGGCATGAGTTTTTATGAGGCTAAGGCTTTCATTGACCGTTATTTTGAACTCCGCGCTCCCATCCGTAAATTCTTGGATGCCACACTTGAACAGGGCAGAAGCCAAGGTTTTGTTGAAACTTATTATGGTCGTCGTCGGCCTACACCAGACCTCGCCGCGCCTAACTTCGCCGTGCGCGCCGCTGCTGAACGCGCTGCCGCCAATATGCCAATCCAAGGCACCGAAGCTGATTTAATGAAACGAGCCATGTTAACCGTCGACCAGAAGCTACCAGCTGGCGCTCATCTCATTTTACAAATTCACGATTCATTAATTGTCGAATGCGCCGAAAACCAAAAGGCTACCGTGGCGAAAGTCCTTCGCGAGTGTATGGAAAGTGTTGAACCAAAGCTACCCGTTAAATTGGCCGTCGACGTCACTACTGGCAAAGATTGGGGACAGCTTTAGCCCCACTTAATAGACAAAACGCTTAAACTATGATATAATATAAAGATTAATCAAGAAAGGGGACGCCATTTTGCGAATTGGGATTATTTCTGATGTGCACAGCAATATCGATGCACTCAAAGCCGTTTACCAAGAATTCACTCAGCAACATGTTGATAAGATTATCTGTTGTGGGGATATTATTGGCCTTGGCGCCCACCCAGAAGAATGCATTCAATTTATTCAGTCAATCCAGCCCCAAATACTTTCCATTGTCCGGGGGAACCACGAAAACTATCTGTTGAAGGAATTGCCAGTCTACGATCATAACGACCCCACCAAACCACAAATACCGGAGCCAATTTTAGATTTATTCCGTTGGAATCACAGTCGCATTAGCCAAAGTTCTGTCAATTATCTTAATAATTTACCGAATCAAGAAATTATAAAAGTAGAGGGTGTTAAAATTTATAATTCGCACTATCCCATCTCGCCCACTGGCAGTTATATGCATTTTTATATCAGACCAGATTTGCGCCAATGCAAAAAGATTTTCGCAAACGTCGACGCAGACATCTTCCTATTCGGGCACACCCACATCCGCAGTTTTAACCACACGCACCGGCACAAATATTACATTAATCCCGGCAGTACCGGCTGTCCAATCGGTACCGATTCCGCCTCAGCCGGTATCTTGACCATCAATGGCAAGAATGTGAATTATACCCAACTGGACGTCGCGTATGACATCGACAAAGCCGTCAAAGATATGTTAAGCAACAACTATAATCTACCGGCCATCGATTATACGGTTGACCATTTTTATCGTCGTCCTAGCTAATAATGCTTATGTTATAATATCCTTATGCATAGCATTTTGATTGTAGGGAATGTCACTAAAGATATTTACCTTCGGCTTGATAACCGAAAAAACCACTTTGAAACTGACCAAAACCACATCCGGTGGCTAGATTTAGCATTCGACGGCACTTCGCACCGTTATTTTTCACGCGTGTCTATTTACGGTGGCGCCAGCGTCAGTCTAGAGGTCTTTTCGCGCTTCGGCTTGCAAACTAGCATTTCCGACACGCCAGCGACTTTTTTAAATGGCGAATTTCTCACTAACGACAGCAACGTAGTTTTCCGTTATATCTTGTGCCAAGACGACACCGTCTCCTATCTCGCACCAAGCGATATCCGCGAAACTACTTGGCAAATTCCGACTGAAAATCCTGAATGGGTTTACCTCGACCGCTCCGCCAATATTTCGCCTAAGTTGTCCGAGCAGGTTTTGGAATATTTAAATCTCAACCAAGAGGTCAAACTAGCCATTTTTATTAATCGTCACAGCAATCAAAATGCATCCTACATTCAAGACCTAGTTAAACGTGCTAATCTCGTCATTTCTGATGTTAAGCTGCTCGAAGAACCAAAATACTTTATTTATATTGATCAACATTATATTGAATATCAAAACGAACGCGTATTCTGGTCGTTAGAATCACGCCAAGATTTGATGACACACCTTAGCTCGCATCAGACTATCGCCGCCAGTGTGTTTGGCGCTTTAGTTAACGGGAAAAGTTCTACTGACGCTTTGCTAATCGCTCGCGCCAATGTAGAAAGCGCCAGGCTAAATGGCACTTCCAACCTCAACACCCTTGAAAATATGATTACCGATGATTATTATCGCGTTGAAAAAAGCAGCGCAGGAGATGACGACACCATGAAGCTAGAAGATAATGCCCATAAACTAATGACCCTGGGCCGGGGCATTCTTGCCGCCGATGAGTCCGGTGGTTCTATCCACAAGAAATTTGAATCGATGCAAATTCCTGACGATGAGCAACATCGTCGCGATTATCGTAATCTATTTTTCACGACGCCAGATCTCGAAAAATACGTCAACGGCGTGATTTTATTTGACGAAACCGCTAGGCAGACTGCCGATGATGGCTCGACTTTTATTAAGTTCCTCAACGCTAAAGGTATTATGGCCGGTATTAAAGTCGACCAGGGCTTAGTCAACTTCGACAATTCTGACGAAAAATATACGAAAGGTCTCGACGACCTATCCGAACGCCTCACCGAGTATTATGGTCTCGGGGCTAGGTTTGCTAAATGGCGCGCCGCCTTTGAAGTTACCGACCATACCCCAAGCGATATGGCAATTCAGAAAAACGCCGAGATTCTAGCCGACTACGCTTTAACCTGTCAAAAAGCTAATATTGTGCCAATCGTCGAACCAGAATTAGTTTATGACGGCGATTATCCAATTGAAAAAAATATCGAGTTTACCGGCAAAATTCTTGATCAGCTTTTCGTTGAGCTCAAAGAGCGCGAAGTTGATTTAGCCGGTTGTGTGCTAAAAGTAAATATGGTGCTAGCAGGGAAACGCTACCAACAGCAATCCACACCAGCCGAAGTCGGTCGCGCTACTGCTGATATTCTGCGCGAGCATGTTCCAAGCGAATTGGCTGGCGTCGTCTTCCTCAGTGGTGGCCAAAGCGTCGAACAGGCGACTGCCAATTTACAGGAAGTCACCAATAACGGCCCATTCCCATGGCCAGTTACGTTCTCCTTTGCACGCGCACTTCAAGACCCAGCTTTGCAAGCTTGGAAGGGCGACAACACTAACGCTGATGCCGCTCGTGCTGCCTTCAAAGAACGCCTCATTGTCAACGTCGACGCTTTAATCAAAAAATAATTACGATTAAATTTCGGATTGCGAGTCCACTAGTCGTTGCACGGTGACTTCAAAAATCTGGCTGAGATAAGTTTCGATTTTGGCCCGATTGCGCACTTTAGGATCAGTTGCCCAGCGCACAATCATGCCAGAAATTGCCTCAGTATAAAACTCGGCAATAAAATTCTTGTACTCATGCTCAAGCTGGATGCCTTTAGCCTCCTCAATTTTGCTGATAGTAGAGACTGATACCGCAAATAAATCTTGATACAAGAACCGACGCACCTCACCGCTGACTGGCGAACCTGCCACTGAGCTCACTAGATATTCATTTTGTTCCAAATAGTCCATCACAAAACTAATTGCTTTTTTGTAATCTGTCACTAAGTCAAAATGCGCCACGACGGCAATTGCCTCGTTTTCAAACATCCAAGCCAACAAATCATAAACGTCCCGAAAATGATAATAAAAAGTCTTCCGGTTTAGACCAGTTTTTTGAGTTAATTCACTAATCGTGATTTTTGAAATATCTTTTTCGCGCATCAACTCTCTTAATGCGTCTGCCAGCATTTTTTTGGTATTGTAAGCAGTTATGACGTGTTTCACTATTCGACCTTATTTAGATTAATTATAATTATGATATGACAATGGTGAGCCGTCAATAGCTTTACCACCCATTTACCAACTTTTGTCCATTTTTTACACATTTGACCAAAAATGACCGTTTTATATTTATGTTTATCGTCATAAAATAAGCGCATTAAGAAGGGAGTTTATGCACAAAATCTATAATTTTGTGGTGAATCATCGGAAACCGATTATCGTTACTTTTTCGATTCTCGCTGTCGTTGGTCTGTTTTTGCAGCAATTCGTTGGCGTTGATTACGACATTAACGATTATCTGCCGGACGATTCGCCATCAACACAGGCAATCAACAAAATGGACGAGGAATTTCATAGCGGTATTCCGAACGCCCGCGCCATGGTAAAAAACGTCACCATCCCGGAAGCCATTGCTTATAAAAAGAAGCTAGCCGCTATTGATGGGGTTACCGAAGTTACCTGGCTAGATGATGCCGTAGATATTACTACACCATTAGAATCATTAGATCAAAACACCGTTGGAACCTATTACAAAGACGATGCCGCACTCTTCTCAATTACCATTAAGGATGGTTACTATGTCTCTGCCGTAGCTGATATTCGCGCCATCATTGGGGATAGCAATGCATTGTCTGGCAGCGCCGTTAACACCGCCGATGGTACTACTAACACCGTAGCTGAGATTCAAATCATCACAATGGTCACTATCGCCTTCGTCTTCTGCGTGTTGGCAATCTCCACTGACTCTTGGGCAGAACCAGTCATCGTATTAATCGGTCTCGGCGTAGCCATTGCGCTTAACGCAGGGTCCAACTTAATCTTTGGCACTATTTCATTCGTCACGAATGCCGCTGGCAACGTGCTGCAACTAGCCGTTTCATTGGATTACTCAGTTTTCCTAATTCATCGCTTTGAAGAATGTCGCAAGAAAGAAAAAGATCCAAAGAAAGCCATGGTTGAAGCTTTGACCAAATCCACTTCATCTATCTTGTCTAGTGGCCTCACCACCGTCATCGGCTTTCTCGCCGTCGTTCTAATGCGGTTCAAGATTGGACCAGACGTTGGTCTCGCGCTCGCGAAAGGCGTGGTATTTAGTTTGCTCACAACCTTCTTCTTTATGCCAACCATTATCTTGTCCACTTACAAATGGCTTGAGAAAACTAAGCATAAAAGCTTCTTGCCAACTTTCAAGAAGACCGGCAAAGTTATTGCGAAAATTACCGTACCGCTCACAGTGCTCTTCGCGCTAATCATTGTGCCAGCTTATCTTGCATATAACTCAAATGCCTACTACTATGGCGCCTCACATATCTTCGGCAGTTCTAGCCGAATTGGCCGCGATACTAGCGCCATCGAGGAAATCTTTGGCAAGAATGATACTTATGCGTTACTAGTTCCAAGCGGCGATACCGCCACGCAAAAGTCGCTTTCCAATGAGCTGCACAACCTACCGGAAGTATCTAGCGTCATTTCTTACGTCGACACCGTTGGCAGCGCTATCCCAACTAGTTATCTTGACAGCCAGACTTTAGCCAAACTCGATTCTGGTAAATATAGTCGCATGATCATTAGTGTAGATGTACCTTACGAGGGCAACGAGACCTTCGCATTAGTCGAAAAAATCCGTGCACTTGGCCAAAAATACTACGGCAACGATTACTATCTAGCCGGGAACGGAGTCAGCACCTACGATCTCAAAACCACCATTACGGCTGATATGCTCAAAGTTAACGTTGTTGCAATTGCGGCCGTATTCTTAGTGCTATTCCTATCACTTAAATCCGTCATTCTGCCAATTTTACTCATCCTAAGCATCGAAACTGCCATCGCAATCAACCTAGCCATTCCTTACTTTACCGGCGAAATCGTCTTCTATGTCGCATACTTAATCATTAGTTCCATCCAGCTTGGCGCTACCGTCGACTACGCTATTTTGATGACTGGGCGTTACAAAGAAAATCGCGAAGTTATGGATAAGAAGCACGCCGTAGTAGAGACGATTTCCAACTGCACGTCCTCAATTCTAGTTTCTGGTAGCGTACTCACCGTCGTTGGTTTGCTAATGGGCTGGGTTTCATCTAACCAATTGCTGGCTCAACTCGGCATCTTCATTGGCCGCGGCGCACTATTGTCGTTATTAATCGTTCTGCTGGTCTTGCCGGGTATTCTGTACATATTTGATAAATTAATTGTCACCCCAAAAGTTAAGGGAATAAGAGAAATAAGGAGAAAGAGATTACATGAAAACAACAATTAAAGCATTCACTTCTGCCGTAGCAGCATCCGTTCTGCTTGCTGGCACAATTATGCCAGGATTAAGCTACGCTGTCGCCACACCAAATACTGCCAAGCAAGAAGTCGTCTATATGAACCTCGACGGCAGCGGAAATATTAAGGACATCGACGTTGTAAATATTTTCAGCATGACGGCCGCTGGAGAAATCACTGATTACGGCGCCTATTCTAGCGTACGCAATATGACCACCACAGACAAAATCAATTACGCCGACAACATAACCAAGATTACCACCGCTAGCGCTGGAAAAATTTATTACGATGGTAAGTTAATCGATACAACCACGCCATGGAAAGTTGAAATCCATTACTACCTCGACGGCCAAGAAATTAGCGCAAGCGACCTCGCCGGGAAAAGTGGCGCGCTCAAAATTACGCTCAAAATTAGCCGCAATAACACCTACAAAGGCCCAGATTTCTTCAAGAATTATGCATTGCAAGGCTCAATTTCGCTAGACAATAATAACTGCAGCAACATCGTCGCCGATGGCGCTACTATTGCAAACGTTGGCGAAGACAAACAACTTACTTATATCGCTTTGCCAAATGAAGGCGCCGATTATACCATCACCGCCGACGTAACCGACTTCGCAACTGACGGATTTTCGATTAACGCTTTGCCACTCAGTCTTAATGTCACCGTTGATGACGCCGAGCTACTTTCACAAATCAATGAGCTCCAAACCGCGGTCGCCGACATTGATGATGGCACTGGCGCCGTAAAAGACGGCATTTCAACCTTACAAACTGGCATTGATAAGGTACAGACAAGCCTCAACGCTGTCAACGCTAATTCAAAAACTCTGGCTAATGGCTCTAATGACTTCCTAACTAACCTGCAAAAAGTCCAAATGGCCTTGGCTGAAGCAAAGGATCTAGAAGACAATACCAGCAAACTCGTCGCAGCCTCAGCCCAAATTAAAACTGGCATCAACGACATCGCCGACAATACCAAAGCGCTCAGCAGTAGCGTTAACTACACTGGCTATGCCACAGAGCTCAAAAAGAATGGGCTCGACATTACCGATCTACAGACAAAAAACATCCAAACTATTTCAGCACTTCAGACCGAAATCGCACAATTAAATACTCAGATTAGCGCACTCAAACAAAATCCAGCCGCCGACCCAACCACTCTTCAAGCACTGCAGGCTCAAGTTGCCCAACTCACTCAAATCGTCGGATTGTTGCAAGCCAACAGCGGCAGCATCAGTGGCACCCAAGCATATCTTAGCAGCGTCAACGGAGTGCTAACACAACTTAATGCTGGCGTGACAAAACTTCAAAGCGAGTACCAAACTTTTGACAATAGCCTGAATCTTTATGCTACGGCCATTCTCAAACTCGCCAACCTGCGATCTGGCATTGA
>CAZAAQ010000006.1:42203-44178 GCA_964483505.1 uncultured Candidatus Saccharibacteria bacterium
AAAAATAGCGTTCATCAATTTGAACGTTATTTTTTATAGTAAAAAGTCGAGGTTTGTTACGACCTCGACTCTTCAAATATCTACTAAAAGACTATTTTGCTGCTTCGTCTTTTGTATCGTCAGCAGCTGGGGCGGCTGTAGTGGTAGTGGCAGCAGCTTCCGCTTCCGCAGCCCGGGCAGCTTCTGCGGCCTTGTCGGCTTCAGCTTCAGCTTCACGCTCTGCAGCTTCTGCAGCAGGGTCATAGACGTTAGCAACGGCTTGCTCTGGATCCAATTCCTTATCGGCTAGAACCACACCAGCAGGCAACTTAATATCCGCAATCGTCAAACGATCATCGACCGTCTTCATGCCAGCGGCATCAACTTCGATTTCGTCCGGCAAATCAGCTGGCTTAGCTTTAACGTCAATCTCTTCCATCACCTGGAGCAATGTCAAATGGTTCTTGTTAGCTTCTGATTGCTCGAAGTTGATAATCGTAATTGGAGCAGTGGCTTCCACGATTTCGTTGGCAGAAATTGCTTGAAATTCCACGTTGCGAATCGTGCGTTTGACTGGGTCCAAATCTACGGTCTTGACTAGAGCCATTTGGCGTTTGCCTTCAACCGTTAAATCAATTGGAGAGTGATAGCCAGCTTCTAGCAATACCTTCTCAGTCTCATTGTAGGCTGATTGAGCTAGCACTGGTTTTTTCTCACCACCAAAAATTACAGATGGAATTAAACCTTTTTCTCGTAGATTCTTAACTTTTTTTCCGGTCACCTCACGCTTAGTGAGCGACAGTTCATATTCACTCATATAACCTTATATTCCTATATTTATCCTTATCCACTATATTAAGATAATTACAGGGTAAAATCAAGCGTAAGCACATATTTAATTCTTGCGCTAAAATAAAAGCATGTATAAAACCATTTCTTTACGCCCCATCACCTTCTTAGGGGAGGGCAATAAGTCTATCACAGCACAATCTGCTGATTATGAGCATATCCACAAATTGAACGATCTATTCGCACTATTATTAGCATCCGGCTGGAGTCAAGAAACCGTTGCCCCAGGCATGCGCGCAAACTATGACCACGACAACGATCCAACGGCCGGACAATGTACCATCACGTCACTACTAGTCCAGGATATCTTTGGTGGCGAACTGGTTTGCATTAAGTTCAAAACCGGTGGCACGCATTATTTTAACCGTATCAACGGCGAGATTATCGATCTTACGCGCGACCAATTTACCATCGACGGTATCGACCTTAGCAACGCCCCGATTGAACCAGCCTCAAGAGAACATTGTCTGCAAAACGCCGATGTTGCAAATCGGTATCATATTCTAGCTAAAAATTTAGCACTAGCCACCTTGTAAACTTCAGTTTGTGGCAATCTCTATCAATCACGGCGATCACCTTTTGAGCGACAACAATAATGACATAAGATGCGAAGGCCGCGCCTATTGACATTTCCTTAAAGGTTATGTATAATTATGTCAGGTCAAATAAAAATAAAAAGAGAATATCAACATGAAAAGAACAAAAAAGGTATTATTGGCATCTTTATTTGGATGTCTATTTTTGTGTCTTGGGGGGTAGCGCGACTAACTCTTACGCCACAACAAATTTAACTGTCACAGATTTTACGGGATTACAAAGTGCATTTACCACAGCGAATGCGAACACAGCAGAAGATTATGTCGTAACGATTAATGGCACAATTCAAGCTACGGCGCCATTAACCCTCACCAATGCCAAGATGACATTAGCCGGTAGCGGTACCATTCAGGGCTATGATTCAACCGCATCTGGCAACACCAAAAGTTCTCTAATCCGAGCTAGCGGATCAGCTTTAACGCTTGATGGCGTCACTATCTCTGGACATAAGGGTTATGCCGCCGTGTCTCTGAGAAGCTCATCCTTCACTATGAAAAGCGGCGCCATAAAAGACAACACATCTACACAGGCGGGTGGAGCTATCAATAGT
>CAZAAQ010000007.1:0-1873 GCA_964483505.1 uncultured Candidatus Saccharibacteria bacterium
GTCTTTTCGCCGCGCGAACCAGAAAACGTTATTGTGGCGCGCCTAGGTAGCCCACTCATCATTGGCCTTGGCAAGAATGAGACCATTATCGCCTCTGACGCTTCCGCGCTCCTCGGCTACACCCGTGAAGCCATTTATTTGAATGATGGTGAATTGGCAGTCTGTACCAAGAATGGCGCCGAAGTCTTTAATCTTAATCTTAAACATCTTGATCATCCATCCGAAACTATTGAAGGTGATGCGAGCCAAATCCAGAAGGGCGGCTATGACCATTTCTTGCTCAAAGAAATCATGGAGCAAGCCACTACTTTGCCAAACACTTTGTCTGGCCGGATTGATGTCAAAAATGGCACGATGCATCTCGGTGGTCCAAACCTTAGCACTAAAGAACTTTGCAATATTAAGCACATCGTGATTGTCGGCTGTGGCACCGCTTACTATGCTGGTTTGCTTGCCTCCTATTACATGGAGCAACTGGTGCCAGATTTGACCACGGAAGTTGTGATTGCCTCCGAATACCGTTATCGCTCCTTCCATTTGCCGGAAGGCTCTGTTGCCTTAATCGTTTCACAATCAGGTGAAACTGCCGATACTTTGGCTTGCTTGCGTGAAATTAAGAAACGCGGCGTTAAAACGCTCGGCATTGTTAATGTCGTTGGCTCTACCATTGCGCGCGAAGTCGACGGCGGTACCTACGTTCACGCCGGCCCAGAAATTTCAGTGGCTTCGACTAAAGCTTTTACGGCGCAAGTTGTTACGATGTTGATGTTTGCCGGCATGCTGGCTGAACACCACGGTGGTAACCCAGATTTGATTCACCAATTTACCAAGGAGCTTTCTATTTTGCCAGAAGAAATCAGCAAAACTTTGACCGCTCACCGCGATGAAATGCATGAGCTCGCCAAGAAATACGCCAAATTCAATGACGCGCTTTACCTTGGCCGTGACACCGCCTACCCAATCTCGCTTGAAGGCGCTCTCAAACTCAAGGAAATTTCTTACATTCATGCCGAAGGTTACGCTAGCGGGGAACTCAAACATGGCCCAATTGCCCTCGTCGATGACACCTTCTTTGAAGTCTTTAACGTTCTTGATAACTGGCTTTTCGACAAGTCGCTAGGTGGCTTGCATGAAGTTCGCGCCC
Organism: uncultured Candidatus Saccharibacteria bacterium; assembly: GCA_964483505.1. Lineage (GTDB taxonomy): Bacteria > Patescibacteriota > Saccharimonadia > Saccharimonadales > Saccharimonadaceae > UBA2834. The sequence continues at coordinate 1,145 of CAZAAQ010000007.1, forward strand.
GTGGTGGTAAGACTATTGTGCTAACCGATGCTCCAACTACTACCGAGATTGATGCCGATGATGTGGTGCGTGTGGACAGCCGCATCAAACTCTTGATGCCACTCCTTTTGAATACTCTACAGCAACTCTTTGCCTACTATATGGCCGTCGAACGAGGAAATGACGTAGACCAACCACGCAATCTCGCCAAATCCGTCACTGTAGAATAAAATAAAGTTGAATCATGTTTAAGAAACTGCGGCAAGCCGAGCGTAAACAGCATAAACTCCATCAAAAATCAAAAACCAATGTCCCCCGAATTTCGTTGGCTTCGATTTTGTACACTTCACGGATTTACCACGAAGCCCTTGGTCGTAAACGTTACTTTACGATTCTGTACCAAGTTTATAACTCTATCATCCCATCTGTTACCGCCGTGCTCGCTGGTGCCGCCGTTACTCAAATTGTCTCGGCAATTACTACACACGACGTTGGTCCGTTTCTCGTTATTGCTGCCATTTTGATGCTGATTCAGCTAACTGATACTGTGCTGCGCGAAGTGAATGCTTGGTTTGCCGAATCGAACTGGCAGGAAGTCTATATCTATGTCAGCGAAAAGATGGCCGCTAAATACATTCAAATTCCACTAACCAAACGCGAGAGCAAAGAGTTTGCAGATCGTTTTGAGCGTGTGGAGGATTTTGGCGATGATATCAGCAGCGTCTCGCGAAATCTGATTAGCATTGCTAC
>CAZAAQ010000007.1:1973-19852 GCA_964483505.1 uncultured Candidatus Saccharibacteria bacterium
GGCATCGACGATTTGGTTAGCTACGCTGTTTTAATTTTTGTTGCGTTTGAAATTATCTGGGGCAAGCTAGCCATCGGGCAATTCTTGACCGTGCGAAACTTATTGGCTCAGCTCAACAATAACATCAATACTTTGTTCTCGAGTATCGCCGAAGCCAGTCAAAGCCTCGTGAACGCCACTGATTTTATGGACTTTATGAATGAGCCGACTTACGTTGACGGCAATATTAAGATTAATTCAACGCCAAAGATTGAGTTCCGTCACGTTTCATACTCTTATCCAAACGCCACTCAAAAAGCTATCGACGACGTCAGCTTTACGCTCAGCGCTGGTGACAGCTTGGCTATCGTAGGGCAAAATGGCGCCGGCAAAACTACGCTGATTAAGCTGTTAATTGGCGCCTACACGCCAGACGAGGGTGAGATTTTGGTTGATGGTCAGCCTTTATCGCAAATCGATCGACAATCTTATCTGGCACAAATCGGAGCCCTGTTTCAGGAATATACGCAATATGATTTCGCGACGCTCGGTGAAAACGTCTGGTTTGGCGATGTGAAAAAGCCATACAATAAAACGGCAATTATGCATGCGCTGTCGATGGTTGGGCTTGATCAAATGGTTAGCAAATACGAGAAAGGTCTTGACCAAGTCATGTCGAAAGATCTTGACGTCAAAAACACCGCTAGTCTATCTGGTGGTCAATGGCAACGGCTCTGCATCGCGCGGGCCTTTTTCCGTGCGCCAAACGTGCTTATTTTAGATGAGCCGACCTCGGCCGTAGACGCCAAGTCCGAGTATGAGATTTTCAAAAATATTCTGCAAACTCAAGCGGGGAAGAGCACACTGATTATCTCACACCGTTTCTCGACTGTGCGCAAAGCAGAGCACATCATGGTACTTGACCACGGCAAGATGATTGAATATGGCACACATCAAGAACTAATTGATGAAAACAAACTCTACAAAGAAATGTTTGAGTTGCAAGCTGAGGGCTATCATTAAAGATAGACCAACTAGCTTTTATTGACTAATAACGTAGTTTATGGTATAATTAAAGAGTCAACATTTTTTGTTGAAGCTGTTCTCTGGCTTAGAAATGGAGGGATGACAAGATGGAGAACTACATTGAACAGGAGTGGAAACCCGAGTATGACTCGGATCGCGAGCTCGTTAGTCTGCGCCACCAGTTATCGCACGTAATCAGTGCCTATAATCAGATGGTAAAGGAGTGCCAAGATGCAGAAGATTATAGTTCTTCTGAGCACGACGCCGAAGGCCGTCTTTGGGAAAAATCGGAGAGTTATCTCCAGAAAATATCCAATTTGGACGCCGCTTTCGACCAGCGCCGTCGCGAACTTGGCTTCCGGCACTAATCGCCAGATTTATCACAACTCACAACTTACAACCCCCACTCCCCCCTAAAAGTGGCCGTCCTAACCGATGACCACTTTTTCATGTTAAAATAAGCATATGGAGATTAACCTCATCGACTTTTATTCTCGACTTGGCACAATCGCCATTATTTTGATTCTGGGTTTTTGCCTTGGCCATTTCAAATTGATTAGTGCTCATACCAATCGTGATTTAGTGAACTTATTATTGACCATTTTTATGCCGGCGTCACTTTTTATGGCATTTCCGACAAACTATAATGAATCAACGTCCGAGCTGTTCTTCTCTGGCTTATTTGCCGGCGTGATTGTGATGGTCGCATTGATTATTTTATCGCGCATCATTTTTAGCAAAGGTCTTTATAAAGGAGAACTGCGGTTTGAATCGCAATTCGCCCTAATTTTTAACAATGCTACTTTCTTAGGCTACCCGATTATTTCTAGCACTTTTGGCGAGCAGGGCATCATCCCGTATTGCGGGTTTATCATCGCTTTTAATGTGGCACTATTCTCTTACGGCGTTTATTTGTTTGAGCGTAAACTCAGTAAGAAATTATTTACTGGTATTATCACCAATCCAAATATTATTGCCGTTGCGCTCGGTGTAATTGTTTTTATGGCAGGAATACATTTGCCGCGATTCATTACGGATGCAGTCAGTTTTACTGGCAATGCCACCACAGCTCTGTCGGTTATTTGTATTGGCGTGATGCTGTCGCATGCTGATTTTAAAGGGCTCATCAAAAAATGGCGCCTCATGTTAACGGCCGCCATTCAGCTCATTGTTGGCCCACTCGTGACCTACTTTTTGCTTAGTTTCTTGCGCTTTCCAGTCGAAGTTATCACGGTCTGTACATTAATCCAAGCCTTGCCAACCGCTACCAGTCTTGGGCTTTTTGCCGCCAAATATGGCGGTAATGACATTGAAGCTTCAGAACTAGTAACTGTGTCGACTATTATGTCGATCGTTACGATGCCGATTATGGTTTGGGTTCTATTAATCCATTAGGACTGTTCAATTTATTGATTAGCCGCTTTTGCCATTTCGGCTTTGCGATCTTCAATATACTGCGCAAATTGCTGATTATAAGTGTTTGGATTATCATCATAAAAACAGGCTTTTAAATAGAGCGCAGAAAACATTCGGCCAAATCTAAAAGCCTCTTCTTCTAGCGGCTGGTTCATGTATGCCTGAGAATCAACGCTGCATGGCGTATAGTTTTCTGTATTTGCGCGGTAAATGCTTCCAAGCTTGTCTTGCGGGTCTAATTCGCATTGGCGCTGGTATAAATGGTAAAACTCATGAGAGGCCACATTCAATGTAGATTCTGGTCGATCAAGCGTTCGGGTATTTAGAAAAATATCATGTCGATCCGGCTCATTCTCGTCAAATTGCTCACCACTGGCACGACAATTCGCTCGGTAGATATCGTCAATATTTTCCTGATAGCCCGTAGTCGTGGTGTCGTCCTCATAAGTATGAAGGGCATAGGGCAAAGTTATGCCGAGTTTTTCGCCTAATTGTCCGTATAGCTCGCTAATTGCATTAATGCGCTCATCTTTGTCCAACTTCTGCCAACTTTCGTCAGAAAATTTTTGAATTATCGTGCTAAAACCATCGCCTTTTTCTGGCGTAAACGCAAACTCATTTCCATGGCCGTGAAAATTACTATTTCTAATCAATTCTTTATCGGCTTCCGTAACCTCATGAGTTGCCGCTTGTTGCACTGTTTGCGTCTCTGGCGCCTGTGCGACAGCAATTTTTACAAATTCTGGTTGTTTGGTAAGTTCGTCCCACGCTGAACTCGATTCGGAGTTTTGCGGGGAAGTTATTCCTTCATGCATGGCTAAAGTATAGCACTTTCTGTTTTGCAAGTTTTTTGCAGACGTTAGGCTATAAAAATAGACCTTGTTAGGTCTAAACAAAATTTGGTGGGGGCACTTGGGTTTGAACCAAGGACCAATCGGTTATGAGCCGACTGCTCTAACCACTGAGCTATGCCCCCATATCTCAATGCTGTTGCAATTATAACATATCAAGAGGGAAGCGGTGCTGCGCGTCTATTGGCGGCGGCGCGTTATGGATGCGGTATAATATGGTTATGCAAAAAATTAAAACGCAGCTACGTCGATTGAGCTATTTTTTAAAGAAAGACTATTTTACGCTGTCGAACATTACGCTCGCGTTGGCATTTATTATTTGCATTAGTTGGACTTGGGGCGCAATTTCTTCAGTCTCACGCAACTGGACTTTGGAGCAAAAGCTTAGCAGCCGTCAACTTGAGGCCTCTAAATTGAAAATCGAAGTCGAAAAACTCAAACTTGAACAGCAATATTACCAAACGAATGAATACCAAGAACTTGCTGCGCGGGCCAAGTTAAATAAAATGTTACCAGGCGAGAAATTGGTCATTTTACCGGCAAATTCCGATGCTGCCAAAAATAAATATCAGGAAACTACGGAGACCACGCCAATTGTTAAGAGTAATTTGTCGCAGTGGCTGGATTTCTTATTTGGTTAGATTCGCGCTAGCTTAAATTTGATTTGACGTTTGGAACTGCTGGAACTTGACTAAAAACAAAAATTCAAGTAAAATCTACAACATGTCGCGGGGTAGAGCAGCCTGGTAGCTCGTCTGGCTCATAACCAGAAGGTCGTTGGTTCAAATCCAACCCCCGCCACCATGAAATTAAATCTCCAATTTGGAGATATTTTTATAGTTAAAATTTATCTGAACGCCAATTACTTTACCAAGGCGCAAGCTGCGTGAACTAATTCGCTCCAGTCGCCCACTAGATGCGGTGTCGCCGCTAGTTCATAAGTAGTCATATCGTAACGCATTGCCAATGCTAATTCCTGTGCAATTAGTCCGGCGTGTGGCGCCATTACGGTACCACCGAGAATCTTGCCATTTTTGCCGGTAATAATTTTAATAAATCCACTGTAAAAATCGCTAGTGTTAGCTTTGCGAATATCGCTAAGTGGCAACACGACTTTCTTGTAACGACTATCGTTGCGCAAGCAGTCATCTTCCGTCATGCCAACTTCTGCCACCGCTGGTATGATATTTGTCATGCGAATAATTCCACGGTAATCTACCACGGCTTTTGACCGGCCGAGAATGTGCGCGACAGCTACTCTGGCATCGACTAAGGCTTTCTCGGTGGAACTATGCCCGCCAATTACATCGCCAGCTGCATAAATGCCTTTCACGGAAGTATGCAGCATTGCATCAACTTGAACGCCATTGCGGTTGAACTTAATGCCCGCATTTTCTAGCCCGATATCAACATTGGCAGCACTGCCAGTGCATAAGAGCACTTCATCAACGTGAATTGATTTTTCTTGACCGCCACGTAAGAAAATTACTTTCTTTTGGATGCCATCTTTTTCTAAGGCAATCACGCGAGACTGTGTCAGCACTTTAATCTTAGCTTGGTTGAAAACCTCATCCAAAACCTGACCGACTTCTTCATCTTCGTGCGGCAATAATCTGCCCGCAATATCAGCAATGACAACTTCCGAACCGAGCGTGGAAAAATATTGGGCAAATTCACAACCAGTTGATCCAGCGCCGACAATCATGATGCTTTTTGGCGCGCGTGGCTGTTTTAGCACGGCATCCGGCAACCAATAATCAACGTTTTCAGGGATTTTGATCCCAGTGTCTAGAATTGAGGCGCCAGTGGCGACCAAAATTTGTTTTGGGTGAATCACTTCTTGGCCCACACTAATTTCGTGCGCAGAAATAAATCGCGCTGATGCTTCGATACAAACAATGCCGGCGTCTTCAAAGTCTTTTCTGCTGTTCGCATGCGCTCGGCGTGTAGCTAAGTTTTTCCAGTTCATTAAAGTTGGATAGTTATAGCGTAAGTTTGCGCTAGATAATCCAAATCTTGCACCATCAATGGCATTCTTATAGTTTTGGGTTGCATGAAAGAGTGCATCGAGCGGAATTCCGGTGTAGTTCAGATCGGCGCCACCCCACTTATCAGCTTCAATCAGCGCAACTTTAAGTCCATTTTTAGCCGCAATTAGCGCCGCTTCGCCACCAGCGGTTCCTCCACCCAACACTGCTAAGTCGTAATCAAAACGTCGCTTCATTTTATATTATTTTATCATGGTTTTTATAAGCAAAAGCGATATCGGGGCTTAATATCTGCAACTCTTTGCAGATTTCGCGCCTCAAATCGTCTTCGGTCACCATGTCCTTATCTTCAATCCACTTATCAATTTTTTGGGCAGTTTTTTCAGCTAGAGTTTCCGCCCAACCTTCTGGCAAACGTAAAATTTTTGCTTGGCGCAGAATGCTTTCTTTCACGCCGTCATGTGAATATTCGTAGGTAATTTTTTTACGTTTCATTTAATCACCCAAAAGGCTAGAACAAATAGTCCTAATGCCATAAAACTACTACCGGAAATAATTCTCGCGAAGGCTTTATTTTTGATGCGCCATTTTTGAGCAGCGATGACGTTGCTGCCAGTGCGAATGCGGAATTTCAAACAGAGCATCGGCACGGCGACGATGACAATATAAGCCGCGATTGCCGGTAATTGGTAATTAATATTCAACCCCAAAATGGCATTTGCGGCGACAACGCAGAGCATTAAACTTAATGGCAATTCGGCCAAACTACTCAGAGTGCCAAGCGAAAACGCTTCAATGCTGTCATCGGTGTTCTTGGCTCGCTTGATGATGAATTGCGCAAAAGAGCGCGGTATCCACAGCTCTGTATTTTGGCCTTTGCGATAATAGAGCAACCACATTACTAAGGCCCCGCCCATCAATATGCCGACCAAGATAACTAGCTGTTCTACGGACAATCTCGCTCCAAAAATGGTTGGGATTAAATATCCGCAAGCACAAATCGCCAAAAAACAAATCGCGCAAGTTCCTAAGATATAACTGCGGGCTAAATGACGTGTTTTGCGGCGATAATGTTTGCCCATGCTGGCTTGATATAACAAAATCAAACCTCCTAAGTTCATCTGGAGAGTAGCCTGGGCCAATCCCGCTAAGGCGATTGTCGCAATACATAGCAAATCGCTCATGGCTTAAGTTTAGCATAAGAAGAGTTTTATTGCACTTACGCTTGGCGGCATCACGGTGGATTTTTACAATCAACGCATGACTTTTAAGCTAAAATTTTCTCACGGGTTAATTTACTTGGCGTCGCTAGTCTATGGCATTAATTGTTGCCTTGCGCCGTTAGCTTTGGCCAGTGCGCCACCGCCAGATGCGGACACGGCAACGCCAGATTCTTCCGCAACTAATCAATCGGCTCCAGCAGTAGTAATTAGCGCCGTTAATACTGGTTATCACGACGAAAATTCGCCGCAAAATTATGATTTTTTTGAACTCACTAAATTGGCCACTGGCAATTTAAGCCTTGCCGGCTATAAAGTCATCTATACCAATAGTACCGGTAAGTTAGCTGACTCAATTGTGTTCACGGAAAATGATATTTTAGTCGAAGATAAAGTCGTGTTTGGCTATCTTAATAGCCCGACTTTTGCTGGTTTGCCAAACAGTCGCTACGTTTATGATTTTGGCAGTGCCGGCTTGGCTTCTACGGCTGGTATGCTGCAACTTTTCTTTAATGATCAAGCGGTGGATGAGATTTGTTGGGGCAAACTAAATTGCCAAAATTCTTATCCGAAATTTAGTACCGACAAAGTTGATAATCGAACTTTACGACGTTGCACCGAAACGGAATGCGCTAGCAAATTTGTCGCGACATCTTACTTTCCAACTCCCACTGCCAGTGCAATTATTGCTGCTCAAACTACGCCGAATGAGGCAGAGAAAAACAGTTGCGATGGGATTCAGCTAACCGAAGTCTATTCTTACTATCAATCATCAAGTAGTGAACAATTTATTGAGTTATACAACTCCACTTCTACTGACGTTGCATTGGCATCTTGCCATTTGCGTATCAAAGACAAAGATTATCCACTGTCAAATACGCTCGCGTCAGACCAATATTTTGCCTTTTCTGACCCTGGGCTTGTGCTCACAAAGAACCCAACTAGTTCGCTAGCGATTTATCTGGTAGATAACGATGGCACGGTTGTCTCTAGTTTGGTCTTGCCGCATGGACAAAAGGCGGGCACCTCTTACGCTTATATCACCTATGACGTTGAAGCTAGCAAGGAGGTTTGGCGGCAAACTTATCAAATTACGCCGAATGCAGCCAACCAATATCAAGAATATCGGACTTGCTCAGCCGGTAAGATTATCAATCCCAGCACTGGCAATTGCGTCAATAATCAAACCATTGATGACGTGGCTACAGTCTGTCCAGCCGGTAAGTACCTCAATCTATTAACTGGGCGCTGCAAAAATATCGTTTCTACGGCACCGGTTGCTTGTCAAACTGGCTATTATCGCAGTATTTTGACGGGTCGGTGTCGCAAAAATCCGACTACGACCACTGCAGCGTCGGCATGTCCCGATGGCTATGAGCGCAATCCAGACACTAATCGTTGTCGTAAAGTTCATGCTGCCGATACCACCGCATATCCAGTGAAACCAATTACTAATTCTAGCTATCAAAATCCCAAGATATTTATTGCCGGCGCCGCCATTATTGTTGCGATTGTAGCGGGGGTTGTTTATACCGTCTATCAATATCGTAAAGAATTAAAAGAGCATATAATAAGATTATGTCGACGAAAAAAGTCTTAGGTATCGACCCGGGCACCGGTATTTGTGGGTTTGGCGTAATTAATTTTGCAACACATAAACGACCGCAGATGATTACGGCTGGCGTGATTTCTACGCCGCCACACACGCCGCTTGCGGATCGCCTATTAGACATTTATGAATCACTCTCGCAAATTATCGCCGAGACTCACCCAGACGAAGTTTCAATCGAAAAATTGTATTTTAACCAAAACATTACTACTGGTATCACGGTGGCTGAAGCCCGCGGAGTTGCGATGCTGGCGGCACGGCAAAACAATATTCCAATTTACGAATATACGCCGTTGCAAATTAAGCAAAGCCTGACCGGCTATGGTCGCGCTGATAAAAAACAGATGCAGGAAATGGTGCGCCAATATCTCAATATGCAGGACATTGTGCGTCCAGATGATGCGGCGGATGCTCTGGCGGCGGCCATTACGCATGCCATGATGACTCGAATTGATTACCGCTAAAAGTAAAAATCTACTATAATCAAAGATATGATTGCTCACATTAAGGGAACTGTTGCCGAAAAATTTGCAAATTCTGTCATTATTGATGTTCAGGGTGTGGGTTATGAAGTTAATTTGACGACCATTGATTTTGACAGTCTTAATCTTGATGATACTGTCAAAATTTACACCTATCACCACATTCGGGAACAATCCGAAGAATTATTCGGGTTCTCATCTTTAGCCGGGAAAAAGCTTTTTGAGCTGCTGATTTCGGTCCAAGGAATCGGTCCAAAAAACGCCATGGCAATCCTTTCACTTGCTCCGTATGAGGAAGTTCGCAACGCCATTGCTAACGCTGACGCTGCTTTTATTGCGAAAGCTAGTGGCATAGGCAAGCGTTCTTCCGAGCGGGTGATTGTTGACCTAAAAGAAAAAGTTGGTTTGCCAGCTTACTATGGGCGCAAAGTCGAGCTAGACAGCAATTTGCAGACCAACGACGAGGCGCTTGAGGCCCTAATTGCACTCGGTTTTCAACTGTCGGATGCTACCAAGGCACTTGATGGTATTAGCCCAGATTTGCCAGTAGAAGAGCGCATTCGCTTGGCTCTTAAAGCGCACTAAATAGGCTACGCTATCTGTTAATGCCAGTATCGACAAAGCTTATGCTTGAAATGGTTGTTCGGCTTTGCTATAATTCTCTACATTGTCTCTTCCGTATATCGGTTTCGGGGAAGGTCGTTTTGAGACAATAACATTAATAAGCAGGAGAAAACCATGAAAAAGCGTAACCGCAAGGGGACGCTGCGAGTGGATACACTTCGTTGGAACGAATTCATCGAAATGTAGAAAAAACACCCTCACATGAGGGTATTTTTTTATGTCAAATTTTTGACAAATTATTTAGTCGTTGACGAGCTGCTATCGGAACTAGATGAAGAATCGGTGCTTGAAGAAGAATCGGTACTTGAACCAGTTGCAATACCGTTAGCCTTTAGTTGCTCATTAATCTTATCTTCGATTAATTTTTTTAACTCGTCTTGAGTCTGCACGCTAGAAAAATCAATCGCTTGCCCATTTACATAGAATGACGGCGTGGCGGTGACTTTGCTAACTTCCTTGCCGAGATTGTAGTCAAAGTTAACTTTTTTATCGATTCTTGCATCGCTCATGCCGTTAGTAAACGCAGTAACGTCACCGTTTGGGGCGGCTTGCTTAAATAAGGTGATAAATTCATTTGTTCGGTTAGTACCTTCCTCGCTAATCCAAGCGGCACGGTTAGTGTAAAGCGCGTTCACCATTTCCCAATAATAGCCCTGAAAGCCAGCACTTTCGGCTGCAGCCGCCGCCGCGCGAGCATTCTGGTGCCCGGAAATCGGAAAATTACGGTATACGAAAGCGACGCGATCGCCATAACTGGCAAATAATTCATCCACCCTTGGCATTGCTACGGCACAGCCAGGGCATTGTAAATCGGCGTATTCGACTAAGACGACTTTGGAATCGCTTTTGCCTCGGACGTGGTCGCCAATCTGTCCATTATTGTCATCAGCAGAGATAATCTTTGTGACGTCGTATTCGTTATAATTGATTGATTTCTTTTGGGAATTGAGGGTAGACCAGGCAACCAGGCCGCCAAAGCAAGCCAAAATAACGATAATCGCACCTATTGTAAACTTATTCATGATAAGATTTTAGCATGGCGTCGCTATTTTTTAAAATTATGACAAAGCTTGTGCGCAACTGCGATCCGCGTTTAGAAAAATATCGTCCTGTTGTAAAACCTAAACCTTACGCTCCCAAGACTAAAGCAGAATTATTTGCCGTGTTGCGTCGTTCACCAAAAGAGGTGCTTAGCGATCATGAGCGCGACCAGATTGCTAGTCTAATGTCGTTTTCGACTTTTCCAGTTTCTGGCTTGATGGTGCCGAAAACCAAGATGATATTTTTGAATCAAGATGACTTTCTTGGCCCGTTAACACTAGACAAGTTATATAAAGCTGGCAGTAGCTGCTTCCCAGTTCTGGACGATAAGTCATGCATATGTGGACTATTCCGTACTGATAAAATTGACCCAATTAAAGCTAGTTCAGAAGATAAGGTTTCAAAATATTTGGAAAAGAATCTGTGTTTTGCCAGGTCAGATTATAGCCTCGAAATGCTATTAGCGGCATTTCTCCGGACGGACAATAATTATTGCATTGTTATCAATCATGAGGCTGAAGTAGTAGGCTATGTCACTTTAGGCATGTTGGCTGAGCGATTGCTCAGCTCAAAAATGACCGAACATTTCGACCAAGACAGCGATATTGCCGCCGTGGCTAATCGTAGCGAAAAATAATTTTGATATGTTAGAATATGCTTATGCTTTGGATAATCTTTCCTGTTTTGTCGTCTCTGTTTTATTCAATTAGCAGCGTCATCCAGAATTATCTTGCCGATATGGCTTTTCGTGAAAAACGAGCTGGGGCATACGTAGGCGCGCATATTCCCACGTTTGTATTTTCCATTCTGCTGCTGTTGATAATTTTTGGTCGTGCCGTTTTCATGCTGCCGCTTGCTAATGTCTTTGGTTTGATTATTGCTGGCGCCATCAACGTGATTGGTTCGGTCTATTATTACAAAGCGCTTCAGATGGGTGATACAGTTGATATCGCTATCTTCAGTGAGGCTGGGCCATTAATTTCTCTAGGACTTGGAGTGCTGATTTTGAATCAATCGATTACGGCCAATCAAGCACTTGCTTTCGTATTCATTATGGCCGCTACGATATTGATTATCTTTAGCAACGGGCCTAAAAAAGATCACACCAATCCAAATCTTAAGGTCGTGGGGGTGACCTTGATTGCAACTTTCTTCTCAGTTTTGTCTGACGTGATTTATATTTATTTTCTCGGTAGCGGCACGGCAAATTACATTTTGTTTGCTCAATCTTTCTTCTATTTTCAACTCGGGTCCTTGTTGGCAGTCATTCTGGGGCTGTTTTTCTTTGAATCTTGGCGCATCGCTTTAAAACGCGCTTTCAAAGACAGCAAAAAGCGGAATTTTAATTTCTTAGCATGTTTTGCGGATAATATTGCAATGACTATTGCGGAAGTTCTATATAAACTCGGCTTAATTTTTGCACCAATCTTGGCGTTACTTTCGGTAGTAGGCAATGTTGCTAAATTAGTCTCGTCGTTTGCCTTAATGATATTCCTGGGCAAAGTTTTTCCAAAGTTAGCCCACGCCAAACGGCTAACTAAGAAAATGATGTTTAACTATCTGATTGCGGGCCTACTCATTGCGGTTGGCGTCATGATGGTAAATGGTAATTAGCATTTAGCACTCTTGCCCCATAGACTGCTAAATGCTATACTCATAACTATGAGCAAACGAGACTATTATGAAGTGCTTGGCGTTTCTAAAGACGCATCTGATGATGAATTGAAGAAAGCTTTTCGAAAATTAGCGATTAAATACCATCCAGATAAAAACCCTGGCGATAAAGAGGCCGAGGAACATTTTAAAGAGGTAAACGAAGCTTATAGCGTTTTGAGCGATAAGCAAAAACGCTCACGTTATGACCAATTTGGTCACGCTGGTGTTGGCGGAGCGGGAAGTGCCGGTGGCAATCCTTTCGGCGGCGGCAACCCATTTGGCGGTGGCGCTGGTGGCTACAACTATAACGGTCAAAGTTTCAATTTTGACTTCGGCGGCGGTGGTCTAGACGATATTTTGGGGGCCATGTTCGGTGGTGGTTTTGGCGGCTTCCGTGGAGTAAGGCGGGGACGTGATTTCCGCACTAGCATCACGATTAATTTCGAAGAAGCCATTTTTGGTGTAACAAAAACTATCAACCTTGACGGCAAAAGCGTTAAGCTAAAAATTCCAGCTGGCATCTATGACGGCCAATCGATCAAACTCACGGGTAAAGGCGGCGAAGCGCCAGAGCCAAATGGTCAACGGGGTGATTTATATGTCCAAGTGCGCGTGCGTGCTCATAAAACTTTGACACGGGAAGATGATTTGATCTTGTCTGAAGTGACGATTTCGATGGTTGATGCGGTGCTTGGCACGGAAGTTGATGTTGAGACCGTTGACGGCCCAATTACCATGAAAATTCCGGCTGGTACCCAGCCTGGCACCAATTTCAAGCTCTCTGGTCACGGCGCACCACGTCTTGGTTCTGATGAACGTGGTCCACATATTGTCACAGTAAACGTAGAAATTCCGCGCAATCTTTCTAAGAAGCAAAAAGAACTGATTGAAGAGTTTGATAACAGCAAAAAACGCGGTTTCTTCGGTTAAAAAAGACTTATTTCAAGTTAGCCAAATGTTGTTTGGCCTTAAGTGTAACGAGTCGTCCGCGTGGAGTGCGCTCGATTAAACCAAGTTGCATTAAATATGGCTCGTAGAAGTCTTCAATCGTGCTGGCTTCATCGCCGGTTAGCGCAGCGATGGTGTTTAATCCGATTGGTCGGTCGCCGTAATTGTCCAACATTAGTTGCAACATATTACGATCGGCTGGATCGAGCCCCAACTCATCAATCTCTAGCATTTTAAGCGCCGCTTGGGCAGTTTTTTGGTCAATCATACCATCGCCATTGACGTCGGCATAATCGCGCACCCGTTTGAGAATCCGGTTAGCAATGCGTGGTGTTAAGCGTGAGCGTTTGGATAATAACTCGGCCGCGGCTGGCTCTATTTTGGAGTTCAAAATATTGGCCGAACGCTCAATAATCTTTTGAATGTCTTGATCGGCATAATATTCTAGTCGGTACTGATGACCAAATCGGTCCCTCAGCGGTGCCGCCAGACTACCGGTTCGCGTAGTGGCACCGATGATAGTAAAACGGGGTAAATCGAGCCGGACGCTCCGGGCGGCTGGACCCTTGCCAATTACAATATCAAGCTTATAGTCCTCCATCGCGGAGTACAAAATCTCCTCTACGGCTCGGCGCAAACGATGGATCTCGTCGATAAATAAGATGTCGCCATCAGCCAGATTTGTCAGGATGCTGGCTAAATCGCCTGGTTTTTCAATGGTTGGGCCAGATGTGACGCGTAAATTAGCATTCATCTCATGCGCAATTACGCCAGCCATGGTAGTCTTGCCAAGCCCTGGTGGGCCATACAGCAAAATGTGATCCAACACTTCGCCGCGTTTTTTGGCAGCATCGATGGCTAGTTTCAAGTTTGTCTTTAGCCTGGTTTGACCAATATATTCATCAAAACAGATTGGACGTAAGCTCAATTCGACCGCTTTTTCTTCTGGGTCGTCTTCATGCAAACTGGTGTCAATCACCCTCTCTATTCCCATATCTTTAAGTATAACACTACTTATGATGGCTCACCCTGTTTCGCAGTGCTACAATAGTAGTTATAAACAAAAGGAGATTAAGATGGCGATATTAAAAGGTACTAAAACCGAAAAGAACCTCAACACTGCTTTCGCTGGCGAATCACAGGCTCGTGTAAAGTACGAATATTATTCTTCTCGTGCTAAAAAAGATGGCTATGAGCAAATTGCCGAAATCTTTGCTGAAACCAGCTCGAACGAAAAAGAACACGCTAAAATTTGGTACAAATTGTTACATGGCGATGTAGCAGATACTTCGACTAACCTTAAAGATGCAGCTGCTGGCGAGCACTATGAATATTCTGATATGTATGCCAAATTTGCTACCGAAGCGCGCGAAGAGGGCTTTGACGAAATCGCCCGTCTCTTTGAAGAAGTCGGTAAAATTGAGAATAAACACGAAGAACGCTATCTTAAAGTGCTCGACAATATTGAAAAAGGTATTGTCTTTAAGAGTGATGGTGTAACCGTTTGGAAATGCCGCAACTGTGGTTATATTCACATTGGTGATTCTGCTCCAGAAGTTTGCCCAGTCTGCAAACACCCACAGTCCTACTTTGAAATTCGAGCAGAGAATTACTAGAATTGGTCATGTCGGCGAAGCGTTCTAGACTTCGTATTCGGCGTTTAGTTGCGGCGGCCTTAGCTGCCGCAGCTTTTTGCGCTTATTTGATTGCTAATCCGAAATCTTATCAAACTCAAACTAGCACCACCAAAACCGCGGACGACACCCAAAGTGTTGCGCTAAAGGACATCCAGACTACGGCTGATTCGCTTTTGGCGCGTGATGTGTTGGACGATTTGGCGGTGCGCGAAAAAGACACTTCTGAAAAATATTATCGGAAATTATTTTATGATAGTTGGAGCACGACTAGTAGCGGGTGTAATATGCGTGATGCTATTTTGACGCGTGATTTAACGGAAATCGTTTTTGACGGCTGTAAGGTTATGTCTGGCAAGCTCAACGACCCGTATACTGGCCAAACGATTAATTTTACTCGTGGCCAGGATACTTCTAGCGCTATTCAAATTGACCACGTCGTCGCGTTAAGCAATGCTTGGGCCACTGGCGCAAGCAAATTTGATCAAACAACAAGATACAACATGAGCCAAGATCCGTTGAATTTACTTGCGGTTGACGGCAAAGCTAATCAAGATAAATCAGATCAAGATGCAGCCGATTGGCTACCGCCTAATACGGCTTTTCATTGTCAATATGTAGCACGCCAAATCTCAGTGAAGTATAAATATCATCTTTGGGTCACGCCAAAAGAAAAAATTGCCATGCAAAACGTTTTAACAACCTGTCCAACCGAAACTACGGTAGGACTCGAAAATCAGTAATCTGGTAATTATCGCCACTGACACTGGCAACCGCTAAAGTGGCTCTTTGATTGGTTAGTCCAGAATCTTTTAAGTATAGTTCCGCCGCAAAGCGCATTTGTTGCTGTTTTTTCGCGTCTACCGCATCGATGCCGTCGTTTAAACGGCAGTTTCGGCGATATTTTACTTCCGTAAAATAAACTACATCGGCTTTTTCGGATACGATGTCAATTTCGCAAAATCGATTTTTCCAGTTTCTGGCCAAAATTTTGTGGTGATTTTGCGTGAGAAAATTGGCTACTATTGTTTCGGCTTTTTGTCCAACCGCAGTAGTATTTTTCGGTGCGGTTGTAGGAGGAATTGGCGCCGCATTGGCCCGGCTTTGGGCGAGATAATCGGCAATAGGTCGAAAACTTTTCCGATGCTCTGGACAGATCCCATTTTGCAAAATTGCCGCATGATGTAGTGCGGTGCCGTAACCCACATGTTTTTCAAAACCGTAGGCGGGGTAAGTCTCCGCTAGTTTTATCATATACTCGTCTCGGGCAACTTTTGCGATGATGGAAGCGGCTGACACGGCTGGCACCAGAAAATCAGCTTTTTTCAGTACTTGAACGTAAGGCGCTAGCTTAGTCTCGCGCAAAAAATTGACCGTGCCGTCAATGACGATTTCGTGATAGGGAAAGTTAATTTGAGCCACGGCAGCCCTTGTGGCACGCATTAAAGCTTGAGATAGCCCAATCTCGTCGAGTTCTGCCGCCGAGACCCAGCCTAACCCGCAGGCGGCCTGTTGCCAAATAATTTCGGATAATTCTTTGCGCCGTTTTGCGCTCAATTTTTTACTGTCGGTCAATCCTTCAATCGGTGACTTCAAGACACAGGCTCCAACAACAAGAGGCCCCGCCCAGGGACCTCTTCCAACTTCATCTATACCTAATAGATTCAAGACTAAGCTTCCGTAGCTTCTTCCGTTTTGGCTTCTTCTACAACAGGCTCGTCTTCGTCTAATTCGTTGACGGCATGGCGATCGAAATCTTTGCCAGTCAAACGAGCAGATTTACCAGAGCGGTCACGCAAGAAGCGTAAGTTGTTACGGCGGACTTTGCCGCGGCGTACAATTTCGACTTTCTCAACTAATGGGTTATGCATTAAGAAAGATTTCTCAACACCAACACCAGAAGCAATCTTGCGAACGACGATTCGTTCTGTATGGGAATCCTTACGGTCGACACGAATTACTGTGCCTTCGAAAACCTGAATACGAAACTTATCGCCTTCCTTAATTTTCTGTGACACACGCACTGTGTCGCCCGAACGCACGTCAACAACGGCTTTCTTTTTTTGGGCATCGCCCACCAACTTTAATAGTTCAAACGACATATTTTTACCTTTTATCTTTAAAACTTGTCTCATTTTAGCATATTTTTCGGCACTTGAAAAGGGGCACATTAGATAAGTTTTAATTAGGCCTTACTGGCTAAATCACGCGGGCAATTTCTTCAATTGTTGTGTCGCCTCTAAGAGCGGCCAAAATACCCTTTTGCTCTAGGGTTAGCATACCTTCTTGACGGGCTACCGCTTCGATGTCTTCTACGTTCATGGCACGCACGTCACCCCGGATAAAACGCTGCACTGGCTCGGTTACGACTAACTGTTCCATAATGGCGGTGCGTCCATCAAAGCCAAACGGGTGTTCGGTACTCGGTTTTTCGCGATAAAGCGTTATATCGTTGAGGTTATAATCAGTCTGAATGCCGTCCAGGACGCCGCGGATGTAATTACTAGTGGCCTCATCTGCTTTGTACGGCTCTTTGTTCTTATCTAGTCGGCGGAGTAATCGTTGTGCAATTAATAATCTTACGGATGAAGAAAATACTGGGTTGACGCCAATCATATCGATCATCCTTGAGAAAGCGGCGCAAGTCGAATTCGCATGGAAGGAAGATAGCACCAGGTGACCAGTGATTGAGGCCTGGATGGCGGTTCTCGCCGTATCGGTATCACGAATCTCACCCACCATCACGACGTCAGGGTCCAAACGTAGAACGCTTCTCAAGCCTTCTGCGAACGATTCGCCGTTGTTAGTTTGAATCGGAATTTGCGAAATACCAGTTAAACCATATTCGATTGGATCCTCTAGCGTAATAATTTTTCGTTCGGTCGTGTTTAGCGCATTCAAAATCGAGTACAAAGTGGTAGATTTACCTGAACCCGTTGGGCCGACCATTAACATTAGCCCGCGTGGATGTGAAATTACTTCATTAATTTGGTCGCGTTCTTCCTTGGTGATACCGAGTAAATCAAGGTTCAGCAGGCTTTCGTCGAAGTTGAACAAACGCAATACGGCATCTTGACCGTACATAGTCGGAATCATTTCCACGCGAATGTTCAACAAATGCGAGGCGCCATTCCGCATGATATCTTTTTGCATATGGCCAGATTGCGGACGACTACTAGCCGTAGAAACATTGGCGCGGCTACTGAGCTCACCCATAAAGATGCGATATCGATCGCGGCTAATTTCTGCCACTGGGTGCAAAATACCATCTACGCGCATGCGAATGCGGATTTCGTTGCGCAAATTTTCAATATGAATATCACTGGCGCCTAATTTATCGGCCTGATCGAGCAAGTAATCGAAAACCTTATCTGTTGCAACCGTATCAAGCGTACGCGAAACTTG